>NZ_JACSLC010000006.1:0-209019 GCF_018617905.1 Exiguobacterium sp. s40
AAAAGGCGATCGTCCCGACACAAGTCGGGCCAATCGCCTTTTTCACGTTCTCACGCTCGGATAGAGCGGGGGTTTTTCAGTGCCCTCCTACCATGGCGGGAGTTTTTTTGTCATGTTCATGCTAAGAAAAGTATGCTATATTATAGGTGATAATGAGAATCGCTATCAGTAGGAAGGTGGAACATGATGGAACTCATGATGATCAGCGGTGTACTGGCCCTCCTTAGTGGCGGCACGGTATTCCTCGCACAACAGATGCGCACTCGGCCGACGCGGTAAGGAAGGGGGAACCCTTCTTTTTTTGTGAGCTTGTTTGCGTGTCGTGAACACATTGAGCGCGGAGGAAACGGCTGCATTCCCATCATTCATCCACAATTGTTTGATATGATAAACAAAAAACGTTGCAGAGGTGACTGGAATGTACACAATCTATTTAGTCGATGATGAAATCAATTTAAATAAGATGCTCGTCACGTATTTAGAGCAAGAAGGGTATCAGGTCCGTTCGTTCACCGACGGGACCTCGGCCCAGGCCGCAATTAAAGACGAACCAGACTTATGGGTGCTCGATATCATGCTCCCGGACCTCGATGGGTTCCAGTTACTGAAACAAATCAAAGCGAAAAACGCGTTCACGCCGACGATTTTCATTTCGGCGCGAGATGAGGATATCGATAAAATTATCGGACTCGAGATGGGGTCGGACGATTACATCGCGAAACCGTTCTTGCCACGGGAACTGGTCATCCGCGTCAAAAAATTGATCGACCGTGTCTACGGTTCGAAATCGAATGAGCATATCGAATATGGAGAATATACGATTTATCCTGAGAAACGTCTCATCAAGCATGGACAAGATGAAATCGATTTGACATCAAAAGAGTTCGACTTGTTGCTGCTCTTCCTCGAACATCCGGGGTCGGCCTTATCACGCGAACAGATTTTAGAAGGGGTATGGGGCCATGACTATTTCGGCTCGGACCGCGTCGTCGATGACTTGGTACGCCGTCTCCGGAAGAAACTGCATCGCCTTGAGCTCGAAACGCTCTATGGCGTCGGTTACCGACTCGTTAAGCCATGAAGCTCGATCGTCTCCAGCCGAAACGGCTCATGTGGAAGATTTGGGTATTGATCCTTCTGATCATCGTGACGCTCGCCTTGATGATTTTGTTGACGATTCGTTCCTCGATCACGCAGTTTATCGATGAACAAGTGTACGAGACGTTGCAAGATGTGGATTATTACCTGGGGAATACGAATGAGCTAGAAAACATTCCGCAAAATCCGATTGAATATGACCGTCGCCAACAAGAATCCCGATCGGTCAACCAGCTCATCTTTTTGCCGAATGGACGCATCATTTATGGTTCGGCCCCGCTTGAATTGACGAACCGGATGTATCAAGAGGCGCTCACTCAGACGAGCGAGGTCGCCAAATACCAGACGACGATTGATGGAGAGGACGTCTACTATATCATCCGGCAGAACGAGTACGATGGGGCTCTGATCTACCAAGCTTCCTACGCCTGGGACGCTTACCGGCGTGAACTTGTCTCGACGCTCTACTGGCGCATCTCGATTTTAATCGGCGTCATCAGCCTGTTGTCGTTAATCCCGGCTTTATGGATGTCGCGAGAGTTGACGAAACCGATCGTCGAGATGGAGCGGGCGGTCGAGAAAATCTCGAACCGACAATGGGAGACGGTGCTCCCGCTCGCTCGTCAAGATGAGCTCGGGCAGTTGGCCCGCTCGATTGACGCGATGCGGCAAGAGTTGCAAGAGCAAGACGTGGCCCAACAGGCGCTGCTCCAAAACATCTCGCACGACTTGAAGACACCGATCATGGTCATCCGCGGCTACGCCCAATCCATCGGGGACGGGATTTATCCGACCGGGGATTTGAAAGGGTCGGCCGAAGTCATCGACGAAGAGGCGTCCCGACTCGAGAAGAAAGTCGTCGATTTGTTATATGTCACGAAGCTCGAATACTTCAAAGGCCAAGAAATGCGGCTTGAACCGATTAATCTCGATAAGTTGATGGAACTGCTCGTCAGCCGATTCAAACTGCGAGGCAACTTGGACTGGTCGGTGACAGGACATGCCGGCGAGATGCTCGGGGACGGAGAACAAATCCGTGTCGCCTTCGAGAACGTGCTCGATAATGCCTTGCGCTATGCCGAGTCGACGATTCGAATCGAACTGACGCGCTCCGAGGCGGGTGTCGACATCACCATTGAGAATGACGGTCCCCCGGTCGACGCGAACCTCGACTTGTTCCATCAGTTTTCGCGAGGGAAACAAGGGAAGTTCGGTCTTGGCCTGTTCATCGTTCAACGAATCGTGACACTTCATGAGGGGACGGTCGCCTTGGGAAATACAAAAGACGGAGTACGTGTACATTTTCAATTTCCCCAATCGAAATCGTTACAGAATAAGAAATTAGATCACTGAAATTAAAAAATCAGCCGATAATCGGTTGGTTTTTTTAGTGGGAAATATATGAACGAGATTTGTTTAAGTCTTCATTTCTTGGTATGAATGACATGTAAGTCACTATATCCATGATGGAGGCAAATCAGATGACTCAGTTGACGAATGAAACAAGAGCTTTGATTCCAGTTTTCAATGAGTATGGGGAGGCGGAGACGCTCGTCTATCAATCCGACGGTGTATCGCGAATGAAGGGATCGCCCCTGTATTTACTCGAATCGGCCTGTCTGTATTACGGTTCAAGCATTCAAGGACGGATCGAGGCGGCTCGTAACGTACTCGGCCCGCACCGGAAGACACCTGTCATCATGGATTGGCATGCAGATGCGATCTTTTTCCCGACGATTGCAAAAGAAAGTCCGGACTGTGCCTGGATCAATTTTTCTCAAGTCCTCGATGCTAAGAAGAGTGGTAAAGGAAGTCGGATTATCTTTCATTCGGGTGAGTCGGTCGAGGTCCCGGTCTCGAATCATACCGTCTATAAGCAAAAGCAACGGTCCATCGAGTTATCGTATTCGTTTCAAAAACGCTTTCACTGAAGCACATTCAACTGTGTTTAAAGATTGAAATGAATGGTGAACCCCTCTATGATAAAGAAGAATAGTTCATATGTGTATTTGCACATTATCTGAAAGTGAGGGGTCAACATGTTTTTTCAAAAAATGATTGAACGAGGAAAACTGGTCATCGTGTTTTTGCTCGTCGCAGTCGTCGTCGGAGTGCTCACGTTCTTCCAACTTCCGAAACGTGAAATTCCAGAGACGAGTGTCAATATCATCTTGATTCAAACGCCATATCCGGGCGCGACCGCAGAGACGGTCGAACGGAACGTTACGAATATTTTGGAGACTGAATTGAGAGGACTCGATGGTATCGAGAATGTGTCATCATTATCCGCATCCGAGTTCTCGAATATCACCGTCGAGTATGAAGACGGCTTCGATCGAAGTGAGCTGCAGTCGAATGTACGCCAAGCGATCTCAGACGCTGCGCCTCGCTTGCCAGAAAATGCGCTGGCCCCGACCGTCAATGACTCGATCGGGCAGTTGCCGGTCGCTTCTTACTTGTTGACGGCAGATGATCGCCAAACACTCCAGACAGTGCGTGAAGATATCGAGCGGTTGGAGGAACGTCTGTTGCGGACAGATGGGGTTACCGGTGTGACGATCAAAGGACTACCGGAAACGGAATTCGTCGTCTCGCTCGACTCGGCGGAACTCGGGGAGCGTCAACTTGCTTTTCCGGACGTCTTGACGGCGATCAATGAAGAATATAAGACGACCCCGCTCGGTCGCCAGTCGACTGAAGATGGGATTTACCAATTGGCGATCGATAGTTTGACGAACGTCAATGACATGGGCCGAGTCGTCGTCGGCTCAGTGGATGGGACGCCTGTCCTCCTTGAAGACGTCGGCACGGTCGAAGAGACGGAGAAAGCGGTCACGGACCTCGTTTCACTCGACGGACAACCTGCCGTTTCCTTGACGGTCACGATTGAATCGGGTCAAGATATCCCGACTCTTCAAGAACGCGTCGACGAAGTCGTTGCGGATGAAGTCGGGGACGTGAATGGTGTCGAACTTGTTCCATATTACGAGCAGGCCAAAGCGGTCGATGATATTTTCTCATCCCTCACTCGTGAATTCATCATTGCCATGATTGCGGTCATCGTCGTCACGACGATCGGGCTCACGTTCTCAGGCTCGCTGATTGTCAGCTTAGCGATTCCATTGTCGTTCTTGCTCGCGTTGATTCCACTTCGTTTCACCGGAGTCGACTTGAACCAAATCTCAATCATCGGGGCTATCATTGCGCTCGGGATCCTCGTCGATGACGCCATCGTCGTCAATGACAATATCCTCCGCCGTTACCGAAAAGGTGACACGGCGATGGGCGGTGCCGTACGCGGGACGAAAGAAGTGTGGGGCTCGATCGTCACATCGACGCTCGCCGTCGTCTTCGCCTTCTTGCCATTGACACTCCTCTCGGGAGCGAACGGGAACTTTATCCGTGCCTTGCCGACCGTTTTGGCCTTGTCGGTGCTCGCTTCGATGCTCATCAGTTTGACGCTCGTGCCGATCGCCCAGTACTGGTTGAATCGGAAGCAAGTGAAAGTATCGAAACGCGAGCCGGGGTGGTTGGGTGGGCCACTGAACCGTCTCAGTAATTTCTATGCAGATACGTTACTACCCAAAGTCGCGAAGCGTCCATGGACGTTCGGTCTCGTCGGTTTCGTCATCACGACCGCATTGTACGGTTTGATCTTGTTGACGCCGTTCGAATTCTTCCCGGCTGCGAACCGGCCAGAAGTCGTGACGAGTGTCACCTTGCCGGTCCAAACCGACCTTGAGGAGACAGAACAGAGACTTCGAGCGATCGAGGAAGAGTTCCAAAGTATTGATGGTGTCGTCGAGACATCTGTCTTTGCGGGTGGCGGCCTACCGAGCCTCTTCACGGGAGGGCTCGATCAGACCGGTGAAAACACGGGTCAAATCGTCGTTCGTGTCGACAATGAGACGATTGACGCGATTCAATTGATCGACGAATATACGACACAAATCCGGGAAAACAACCCGGATGCTGAAATCTTCTTGGATACGCAGCAACAAGGGCCGCCGACTTCGGCACCAGTCGAGTTCACGATGCGCGGTGAAACGATTGAGCAACTCGTCACGGCCCGGGATACCGTGAAAGCGGACCTTGAAGCCATCGACGGTGCACTCGTGCTCGACAACATTAAAGAGCCGTTCCAGACGCTCACGTATGAACTTGATCGTGACGCGATGGCGGCCGCTGGTGTGACCGCGAAATCAATCAGTGACCAGATTCGCCTCGTCACGGACGGCATCCCGATCGGCACGTTTGATGACGGAGTCGAACAACGCGATGTGAAAATCGTCGTCGATGCGGAAGCGAACCGTGAGGCGCTCGCCTTAAACGATATCCTCGTCCCAGTTCAGACGGAGGCAGGTCCTCCGGTCGCACCGCTCAGTACGTTCGTCACTGAGACGACGACAGAACAGATTCAACAGATTCCGCGTGAGAACGGGGAACGGATCGTGACGCTCCAAATTTATGCGAGCGAAGGCATGGACGAAGAGGCGTTCAAACAAGACGTCGACCGCGTGCTTGCTGACGCCGAGGCGTCATTGACCGATGAAGGAATCGCGTTTGACCAATCTGGCGCGAGCGACACACAGAACGAGTTCTTCCTTGAACTTGCTACGTTGTTCGTCGTCGTCTTGTTCTTGATCTTCTTGATCATCGCGTTCCAGTTCAATTCACTGTCTCTTCCGCTCCTCGTCTTGTTCACGATTTACTTGGCGATTGCGGGTGCTGTGGTCGGACTGTTCGTCACCCAGACACCATTTAGTTTCATGGCCTCGATGGGGATCGTCTCACTAGCCGGGATCGTCGTTCGGAACGCAGTCGTCTTGTTCGAGTTCATCGAGCAAGGAATTCGCGACGGCATGGCCGTCACGACCGCCGTCTATGAGGCGGGACGCGCCCGGATTCGTCCGATTCTGTTGACGGCGTTGACCGCTGTCGTGGCACTCTTGCCGGTCGCGCTTGGAGAAGACCCACTGTTCCGACCGCTTGCTATCGGAATCGTGTCAGGAATTCTCTTCTCGACCGTATTGACGCTCGTGCTCGTTCCAGCTTACTACTTGATTTTGGCGAAACGTCGCCATCGAGATAAGCCGTTCACGGAGTAATGTGGCAAACAGAGGGTGGTCCGAACCGGGCCATCCTCTGTTTTTGTGAACGAACGTTCACGACAACTCATGTTTTCCCCAGATGTTGTATGGGTATAATAAGAAAAGGTACTTCAGTATATTGGAGGGAATAGACATGAATGATTCGTACACATGGATCAATCGGCGCAAGATGCGCCCTGCTTATAGCGCGACAGGGGGTCGCTCGTGGACGAGTGAACGGATAGTCCGACCCGATGCGGCTCGTGGGCGCACCGTGCGTGGCGTCAAACGTGTCCGTCGCCCGTACACCGATGAACACGGTGTTCGTCGTTATACGACGGGACGTGTCGTCATTACCGATGCGGCTCGTCAGGCGCGTGCGCACGGTCACGGCGAGTCGGCGGTTCAACTCGAGCTGTCGGTGCCGACACCGTATGAACGGGTGAAAGAGATGATTCCGACGAAAAAAGTGCTCGTGCCGGTCATGGCCGGGATTGCTGTCGCCGGAGGACTTGCGGGTGCGATTTACGCGCTTCGTAAGAAAAAACAAAATAAAAACAAGCACAAATAAAAAAATCGCCCGCGGGCGATTTTTTTATTTGAGGCGATCTGCGAGAATCCGTTCGAGCTGTTGCTCGCCGAGTTCACGCATCTCTGCTTCGTTCTCTTGGTCATACGACTCGTCTGTGAAACGGCCGACGAATTCGACTTTCCCGTTCCCGAGTTCACGGAACACGAGGTTTTTGCGATCGTTATAGAAGACGACGCGGTACTCTCGTCCATTCTCATGTGGATAGTTGAACACGCCTTTAATATGGTCCATGTTCTTTTCTTCGGGTTGGTCTTCTTCCTCTTCATCCTCTGCGAGGGCGTCGGCGAGGACTGCCGTCGGTTCTACTTCTTCCGTTTCTTCTTCAGAGGAAACGGCCTCTTTTTTTTCTTCTTCTGTCATGAAAAACGACCTCCTTTACTTACTTTCTTATCATACCCGCTTTTCGAAAGGCTGACTACTCAAAATGGTGGGAGCAGACGCGGACGACGTTCGAGGATGACATGATCAAACGATGGAACAGTTGTTGCTTGACCGATTCGGGGGCATCGACTGTTTTGAGCGCTTGCTCCATGCAGCCGAGCCAGTGGCCGGCGTGCGTTTCCGAGATCGGGTGGTCGCGATGGATCATCGCCAAGTTGCCGCCACCGCGACGTTCCGTATACAGTTTCGGTCCCCCGAGCAGTTGTGTTAAAAACTCAAACTGATGCGCTTTGACCCGGTCTTTGTCGTCCGGGAACAACGGCAATAAGATCGGATCGGCGTAGACGAGGTCGTAAAAAGCGTCCACGAGTTGCTGAACGCCACGTTCGCCTCCAAATTGTTCATATGCACTCATCTTCTTTCCCCCTCATACGTTCAGTCTAATCGATTTTTGCGGAAAAGGGGACTGAAGCGGGCTGGCCAATTTTCTTCCTGGGCTGTTGAAGGATTTCCCTCTACAAACGAGGTCGAATGGGTCATAATAAAGAAAAAAGGGAAGGAGTGTTCGCCTAAATGACGGTCACTTTTCATGTCGGGCGTTCCGGGAGCGGAAAAAGCGAATGGATGATCAAACGAGTCATCGAAGAGCTGAAGCGTGACCCGAGCGGACCGACCATCTATATGCTCGTCCCAGACCAAATGTCGTTTGAGATGGAACGGAAGATGGCGATGATGGACGGCTTGAACGGGTCGACCCGGATTCAAGTCTTATCGATGCGTCGACTCGCCTTTTTGATGATGCGCGACCGTGGCGTCGCGACCGAACAGTTTTTAGATCAGACAGGGACGCACTTGCTGTTGCGCCGTGTCGTCGAGATGAACGAGGAACGATTGACGTTGTTCCGCCGGACGATGAACCAGTTCGGATTTTACGAGGAACTGAACCAGTTGATCACGCTCCTCAAGCGCGGCCTCGTCGATCCCGAGCAGTTGCTCCGCTTAAGCGAGCAAGACCAACATCGGTCCCTCAAACTTCAAGATTTGTCGATTCTTTATGAGGGCTTCTTGACGATGACAGAAGGGAAATCGCTCCACGCGGAAGACTATTTCAACGTGTTGCTACAACTGTTGCCGGACATCGATTTGACCGGGACGCAGTTTTACGTCGATGGGTTCAATGAATTTTCGGAACAAGAGCTGGCCGTGCTCGTCGCTTTAGCGGAGAAGGCGCCGCTCGACGTGTTGTTGACGATTGACCCGGATTCGCTCTATCGGCCTCATCCGTCGTTCGGACCGACGCAACGGACACTCATGCGTTTCAAAGAGCTGTTGGCCGAGCGCGGTCTCTCGTCAAACGACCACCCTCATACAGGATCTCCGCGCTTCCAACATCCGAGCCTAGCCTATCTCGAGGCGACGTTCGGGCAAGTGACGGCAGCCCCATACACGCGTCCTGATTCGAACGTGGTGTTGAACGCGGCCGTCGACCGGTCGGTAGAAGTCGAGGCGGCCGTCCGTGAGGTCGTTCGGCTCGTCCGCGAGGATGGATTCCGCTATCGCGATATCGCTTTCGTGTCACGCTCGCTTGAGGAGTACGGCGACTTGGCGACACAAGCGCTCCAAAAAATGCAGTTGCCGTTCTTCCTTGATGAGCGCCAACCGATGCTCGATCATCCCGTCGTCGAATTATTGAAGGCGACGATTGAGGTCGCGATGCGTGGCTACCGGGAAGAACCGGTGTTTCGGGCGCTCAAAACCGAACTGATTTTGCTCGATGCGGAGCATCGATGCACGTCGGTCGACCGACTCGAGGCGTTCGTCATCGAGCGCGGGATCAAACATTATCACTGGCACGAGGATTGGTATTTGCGACGCCGAGCCGAAGAAGAGGCGCGGCTGACCGGGGAAGAACTTGACTTGGAGACGGCACTCAATCGTTACCGCCAAACCGTCGTTGAAACGTTCGACCCGCTGTTGGCCGATTTAAAAGCGGCGAAGACGATGCAAGCTTACACGCACGCCATCTATGCCTTTCTAGAACGGGTTGATGTGGCGTCTTGTCTCGCCTATTGGCGCGAGGAGGCGCTCGAGGAATCAAGATTGCTCGAAGCGAGAGAACATACCCAAGTGTGGGATGCCGTGTTGCACTTGCTCGAGCAGTTGGAAGCGGCGGCGCCAGATGAGACGCTCTCGACCGAACTGTTCCTGCAGATGATGGATACCGGGCTCGACAGTTTGCGCTACGCGCTCGTCCCGCCATCTCTGGACCAATTGACGGTCACTGATTACGTCCGGGGCCGCTTGATTGATAAAAAGGTCGTCTTCTTACTCGGGGCAAACGAAGATCAAATCCCGCTCGTAGCGACCCAGTCGAAACTGTTGACCGACCAGGACCTTGATTTCATGCATGACAACGGCGTTCGGGCCGGGAAAGCGACCGAGCATTTATTTGATGACGAGACGTACTATTTATACAAGGCGCTCACGGCACCGAGCCATCGTGTGTTCGTCAGCTATGCCCTCGTCGACCGGGCTGGCAAGGCGATTCAACCGGCGAGTTTTATCGCTGACCTGAAAGCCCGCCTCAGTGGCGGGAAAGTCGTGACGACCCATTTCGCGGAAGCCGGGGAACATCGCCCGAGCGACCAGCTGTCTTTTATCACGAACGTGAATCAGACGGCAGCGGTGACAGCGCTCGAACTGCAACGACTCAGCCGGCATTATCCGATTCAAGATACGTGGTTCACGGTGTACAACGAACTGTTGAAACATCCGGAAGGCCGCGAACGGATTCGCTTATTGACGAGTGCACTCTTCTATCAAAACGTGCCACAACCGTTGCCGGAAGATGTCGCCAAGTCACTTTATACAAACTCGATTCGAGCGAGCGTCTCACGGCTCGAGACGTTCCAAGCTTGTCCGTTCCGTCACTTTGCGAGCTATGGGCTCCGTTTGAAAGAACGTCGCCTGTATCGGTTAGAAGCGCCGGATATCGGAAACTTGTACCATCGCACGATCGAGCATATGTCCCAGACCGTGAAAATGGACGGGAAAGAATGGCGGGATGTGAGCCGCGACGAGTGTTCGTCACTCGCCGAGGCGGCCGTCGAACTCGTCACGCCCGAAATTCAAAATGCGATTTTGATGAGTTCGAACCGATATGGCTATTTGAAGAAGAAATTGACCGATGTCGTCAGCAAGACGGCGGAAGTGTTGATCGAGCAATCGAAACGGGACGGATTCGACCCCGTCGCTTTCGAACTCGCCTTCGGCAGCGGCAATTTCCCGCCCGTGTCGTTCACGCTCAGTAACGGGGCGACGTGTGAACTTGTCGGTCGCATCGACCGCGTCGATACGGCCTCGGTCCATGATCAGCTCTACGTCCGGATCGTCGACTATAAGTCGAGCAAACGAGAAATCGACTTCGCCGAAATCTATTACGGGCTCGCCATGCAGATGCTCATCTATTTGAAAGTACTGATCGAGCAGGCGAACGCGTGGACACAAGAGAATGTCGCGCCGGCAGCGGCGCTTTATTTCCACGTCCACCGGCCGCTCGTCGCACCGGCCGAGACGGACACGGACACCGAGCGGAAGGTGCTCGAATCGTATCAGATGCAAGGATTGCTCGTCGACGATCCTGCCATTTTAGAGGCGATGGACCGGACAGCGAAACTCGATCAGAAAAAATCAATCGTCATCCCGGTCAAGTACAAGAAAGATGGGACGATCGATGCGAATACGACGAAAAAAGTCGTCTCCCCGCCACAGCTCGAGCAATTGATGGACCATGCCCTTAATTTGGCGGAGGCGAGCGCCGAGGCGATGTACGATGGCGAAATCGGAGTCGAGCCATATGAATATAAAGAACGACGGCCCTGCCAGACGTGCCCGTTCCAAAGTGTCTGTCACTTTGATGAGGCGCTGTCTAATGAGCCACGGCAATTGAAGAAATTAGAAAAAGATGACGTCTTGTCAAGATTAGGAGGTGACGTCGATGAAGTGGACGAATGACCAACAAGCGGCCATCGATGCCAGAGGATCCCACGTGCTCGTCTCGGCGGCAGCCGGTTCCGGGAAGACGGCCGTCCTCGTGGAACGGCTCGCGAGCCGTCTCTTGGATGAGACGGACGAATTGACGGCGGACCGCATGCTCGTGGTCACATTCACGAATGCGGCGGCGGCCGAGATGAAACGTCGAATCGCCAAAGCACTCGACGGGGCACTCCGTGATGATCCCGAGAACGCATATATTCGAAAGCAACGCCAAATGCTCAACCGGGCACTCATCACGACGATTCACTCGTTCTGTCTCGAAGTGATTCGGGAGAATTATTATTTGCTCGACCTCGACCCGGCGTTCAAAATCGCCGAGGAACGGGACTTGGTGCTTTTGCAGGACGATGTGCTCGAAGATGTGCTCGAGGAGGCGTACGGTCAACAAGACCAAGCTTTCTTCACTTTGATTGACGCCTATACGTCGGACCGCGGGGACAGTGAAATCGAGGAATTGATTCTCGGTCTCTATCACTATGCACGGACGCTACCGGACCCGGAAGCGTACTTGGACGAACTTGTGTCGTTGTATCAGTTCGATGGGGATCCTGATGAGGAACAACTGTTGATTGAATTCGGGCGCCTGCTTTGGGGAGACATCGAAAAAGCGTTGCGTCAGCTCCGTCGCGTCGCCATCGAACTTCGGCTCGCCGGTTATGAGGCGCAATCCGAGAACGTGCAACAGGCGATTTTACCATTTGCGAATCTCGATCCGGACTCGTTCAAGTGGAGCGAGCTCGAGACGGCTTCCCGCGCCGTCAAGTTCGGGACGATGAAATCCGTTCAAAAGAAAGAAGAACATCACGTCTATCACACGGTATTGAAGCCGGCGTACGATCAGGCGAAAAAGAAGTTAAGTGAAGCCATCGCCCAAGCGAGCACGAGTGGGGCCGATTATTTGGACGTGTTGATGACACAACGTCCGCTCGTCGAGACGCTCGTTAAGACCGTGCGGACGTTCGGTGCCGCTTACGAGCAGGCGAAGCGGGATCGTGCTTTTGTCGACTTCAGCGACCTCGAGCATTATGCGCTCGCCATTTTACGAGACGAGGGAGGACCATCTTCGGTCGCTTCGCTTTACAAACAACGCTTCGCCGAAGTATTGATCGATGAGTATCAGGACACGAACGAGATTCAAGAGACAATCATCGGGCTTGTCAGCAATGAAGTCGAGCATGTCGGAAATCTGTTCATGGTCGGTGATATCAAGCAGTCGATTTATCGGTTCCGCCATGCCGAACCACGCTTGTTCATCGAGAAGGCGACGCGCTTCAAACAGCATGGGTCGGGACAACGGATCGACTTGTCCCAAAACTTCAGAAGCCGAGCCGAGGTACTTCACGGCATTAATGACTTGTTCGTCCGGTTGATGGACGAGGAAGTGAGCGAAATCGAATACGATGAGGCGGCACGTCTCGTCCCGGGGCGTGACTATGAGGCGCTCGAGGCGAGTCCTGAACTCATTCTCGTCAACGGGGAGAGCCGCGACTTGTCGAAACAAGAACTCGAAGGCCGGGCCATCGCGACCCGGATTTTAGAACTCGTCTCGGGCGAGGAACCGTTCAAAGTGACCGATGAAGCGACAGGTTTGCTCCGGTCGTGTGAATATCGTGACATTGTCATCTTGGTCCGTTCAAAGAAAGAGCGGGTCGAACAGTTGATGGATATTTTGACACAGTACAACATTCCGGCCTACACCGATTCGGACGGGGGATACTTCCAAGCGACGGAAATTCGGATGATGCTCGCAGTGTTGAAACTGATCGACAACCCGCTCCAAGACATCCCGCTCGCCGGGGCGCTTCGCTCGCCGATGTTCGGGTTCAGCGACCAAGAGTTGGCGAAAATCCGCCTTGAGTCGGAAGAGTCGTTTTTTGAGGCGCTCAAAGCGAAAGCGGATGATGAGGACGATCTCGGTCTGAAGTGTGGCGATGTCCTCGACGCGTTATCAGCGTGGCGCACGTTCGCTCGCAACCACAGCTTGTCAGAATTGATTCAACAAGTGTTCAACGACACAGGATTTTATGATTTTGCCGGCGGACTGCCGGGCGGGAAAGGGCGCCAAGAAAACTTGAAGGCGCTCTATGACCGGGCGTTGTCGTATGAGCGGAGTGGTTACCGCGGCTTGTATCGTTTCCTCCGCGTGATGGATCGGCTTCAGGATAACGGCGAGGACTTGTCCGAGGCGCGTTCACTCGGTGAAGAAGAAAACGTCGTCCGGATCATGACTGTCCATAAGTCGAAAGGACTGGAATTCCCGGTCACAATCGTCGCTCAGCTAGGGAAGCAGTTCAACAAGCGCGATCAAATGCAGCGCGTCATCTTCCATAAACGTTACGGAATCTCCCTCGACGCGATTGACGTCGTCACGCGCACGAAAACGGAGACGTTCGTCAAAGAGATGATTCGCCGCGAGCTCGATGCGACGATGAAAGCCGAAGAGATGCGCGTCTTGTATGTCGCGCTCACGCGCGCGAAAGAAAAACTGATTTTGGTCGGGACGGTCAAAGAGCCTGGGAAACAGATCGGGCAATGGTTGCACGTCGAGCAAACCGGGACGACTTTATCGGCCGATGCACGCCGTGAGGCGAAGACGTATCTCGATTGGGTCGCTCCGGCGCTCTTAAAACTTGAAGGAGCGGCCCCGTTTTTAGAAGAGCAAGGGTTGCCGATGATCGCACCCCAATCGGAATCGACCCCGTGGACGTACCGTATCATCGGCGAAGAGGACTTGGCGAAAGTCGCCACGCTCCAAGAGATGATGGCGCAGCTCCATCACGTCAAACAGTTCGAAGCGATCGACTTTCCGGTCAAAGACGAGGCGAACGTCACAGATTTTGTCCGCCGGGCGTTCACCTATAAATATCCGGCTCAAGCCGCGACCGAGACGGCTGCCAAGCAAACGGTCACGGAGCTGAAACGCGCGCTCCAACTTGAGCAGGCGGCGTTTGAAGAGACGTACCGGGCGAGTGACACCCCGTACCGAGAGCCGAAGTGGAAACAATCGAAACAGACGGGAGCCGAGCGGGGTACGACGTTACACCTTGTCTTTCAATTGATCAACCCGTCTGAACCGCTCGCCTTACAAATCGATCGCTGGGAAGCCGACGGCATGCTCAGCCCGGTCGAGGCCGAGACGGCACGGCTCGCGCGTCCTGAAATCGAGGCGTTCTTCGCTTCGGAAACCGGGTGTGCGTTAACGGCAGCGCTTCAAGTCGGACGAGGTTGGCGCGAGCTGCCGTTCACGTACACGGTTCCGGCCGAGCGGGTCAACCCGAGCGGGGCGTTCACTGACGAACACGTGCTGATCCAAGGGATTATCGATTGTCTGTTCTATGATGGGGAGACATATGTGCTCCTCGACTATAAATCGGATTCCGTGCTCTTCTCGAGCGACTCTCGTGAAGCGGCCAAACAACTGTTGCGCGACCGCTATCACGTCCAATTATCGCTCTATCGGGAGGCCATCGAGGCGATTTGGGGAATCACAGTCGGTCGGATGCTCATTTATTCCCTCGATTTACAGGAAATTGTTGCCTTGTAGTCTAGACGTTCCGACGAAAAAGGGGTACGGTTATACACCGTACATCTTTTTTTTTGTGATTATGAACTGAATCCGTTAAAATAGTGAAATGGGATAAAAAATGGAGGAATCGTCATGGTAAAAATATTATTAGCTGAAGATGAAGAAGTTTTACGTATGCTCGTATTAGATACGTTAGAAGATGAAGGATATGACATTGATGAAGCGCCAGACGGCCTTGAAGCCTACCGGCTAATCGAACAGAACGAATATGACCTCGTGATTGTCGACCATATGATGCCAGGCATGACCGGTCTTGAGGTCATTGAGAAAGTTCGGAAACTACCGGGACGTCAACATACAAAAGTGATGATGCTGACTGCGAAGAGTCAACAATCTGATCGTGATTGCGCGAATGAGATTGGGGTCGACTACTTTATTTCGAAGCCGTTCAGTCCGCTTGAATTGGTGAAGATTATAGGAGGCATCGTGAATTGAACAGATGGTTTAAACAAAAACTCGGCCGCGACCTCATGGTCGTCCTTTACTCGTTTCTCGCGGTCGCGCTCGTTGGCTCGATTTTTATGTATTTGCACATGCAAGAACGTGTTGCGGCGAACGAACAACGGTTGCAAGATGTCGATCAACGCATCGACCGGTTGAATACGTTGTGGGACGAATGGCAAGGAGCTCAATACGATGCTCGAGGCTATCTTCTGTTTGGGGATACTGAGTCGCTCGAACGGGCCCGTGCCAAAGAGAACGAGTTCCAACAAGAAATCAACTGGTTCAAAAGTGTTGTCCAAACGAAGCAAGGTGAGATTTTCTCAGAAGACTTGCAAAAGTTCCATGACTTTTACTTCGGTGTCATCCTTCCAGTGACAACGGAATACGGACAATTGCGAGCTGAAGGTGAAATTACTGAGACGACGATTGACCCTGAGACAATTTTGACACTTCCGACTGCCGAGCGCTTGATTGAGCAAGGTGTTGTCCCGTATAGTTCAGAACGCGGCATCGACACGCTCGGACCAATCCGGCAAATCGAGACGGCACTGTCAGATTATAAAAACTTAATGAACAGCGAGAAACAAAAAGTATATGATACTTGGAAATTAAACAACAACATTCTTCAATTCTTATGGATTGCGAGCATCTTATCGTTTGCAGCCTTGATTTTGTTGTTCATCCAGCCGTTCCTGCGTCGCCAAACAAATTTGATTTCCCGGCTTTCAATCGCATCTGACCGCTTGTTGAAAGGCGAGATCGTCGATTTGAGCGATCAGATGGGACGCGAAGATGAGATTGGGACGATGTCACGGTCGTTCCATAAGATGGCCGAGACGCTTCGTGACAATGAACGTCACTTGATTGAGAAAAACCATGAGTTACAGGCGCAACAAGAAGAGTTGATTGCGCAACAAGAAGAACTTCAAGCGCAACAGCAAGAACTTGAAGAAATCTTGGAGCAGACGCAACAGAACGAGCAACACTTGGCTTACCGCAACGAGTTGACCGAGACGCTCGCGGCCCGCGATTCGTTGACGGCTTACCCAGAGATTATCGAGAAACTGGTCGCCATCACCGACTCCGAAGTCGGCGCCCTCGTATTTGTCGATGCGACAGGCTCGTTCTCAATCACAAGCCACGGATTGAACGAGACGCTCACGCGTCAGTTGCTCGACAGCGAGAACTCAGTCTTGACGCGGGCGATGACGCTTCGGACGACAGTCCATTCGTCGAAACAAGTCGCAAGCGACCACCCGCTCCCGTACCCATACTATATGTATGAGACGGCTGTACCGGTCCATGACCCGACAGATGACTCGATCATCGCGTTCATCTATCTCGTCCGCTATAAAGATCGCTTTACGCAGACACAGATGGGTGACATCATGTCGTTCGCTCGTCAGTTGTCGCTCTCGCTTCTCCGGATGCGTCTGTTTGAAGAGATGACCCGTGAGAAAGGGAAGACGGAACGGATCCTCGATTCAATTCGCGAGGCGGTCATCTATGTCGAGCATTCGACCGATGATGTCTTCGTCAACCGACCACTCTATGAAATGTTCCCTGAACTCGATGAGATCACGTCGAGAGAACTCGCGGAATTGTCATGGAACGAATGGCGAGAGACGATTTCGACGACAGTCGACCAAGAAGATGATTTCTTGAAGTATACCGATCGCCTCTTCACCGACGACTTCCCGCATGACAGTGTCAGCTTCTCGATCCGTAAAGGCGAGATGAACTTGCAGATGTATGCGGAACGGATCGTCGTCGGCGGGTTGTCAAAAGGGACGTTGCTCGTCTTCCGTGACATCACGAGCGAGACCGAGGCGGAACGCTTGAAGAGCGAATTCATCTCGACGATCTCCCACGAGTTGCGGACACCGCTCTCGTCGATCTACGGGTTCACCGAACTCATGGTCAAGAAGCAGTTGCCGAACGAGAAGCAGGCGAAGTACTTGCAGACGATTCACGCCGAGACGGAGCGCCTGACGCATCTCGTCAACGACTTCCTCGACGTGCAACGGATGGAAGCCGGCAGTCAGATGTACGACCGCGAACAGCTCGATATCGAGCCGGTCATCCGCGACATGATGACGTTCTATGAGGCTTCTTCGCTGAAGCATACGTTTGAACTCATCACGGCCGATGACCGACCGTATGAACTGTTCGCCGACTGTCAAAAGTTCAAGCAGTTGATGAGCAACTTGCTCTCGAACGCCGTGAAGTATTCACCGCGCGGCGGAAAGATCACCGTCGAATTGGCCCACCACGATCAATCGGTGTCGATTAAAGTGAAGGACCAAGGTATCGGTATTCCGAGTGACGCGCTCGACCGTCTCTTCGACAAGTTCTATCGGGTCGACAATTCCGATAGCCGAGAAATCGGCGGAACCGGACTCGGTCTTCCGATCTGCCAAGAGATCGTGCGCGGTCACGCCGGACAGATTCATGTCGAGTCGGTCCAACATCAAGGGTCGACGTTCACGGTCGTGATTCCGAGCTTCGAATACGCCGTTCGCGAACAAGAGTCAACGACAGCTTAATAAATGAAATACGACAAGGCGCCTGATCATTCCTCGATCAGGCGTCTTTTTGATAGGCGATCAGATTTTTCAGTGTCCTGCTTGACCGTAATCAGAGCGACTCGTGTACAATAGAGGTTGTACATAATGGAAAGGGGGATTTAGAATGTCATTGATTGCATTCCTACACACGCACGTCACGAGCTGGGTCTTGTTACTCGTCTTGTTCGCTGTCGCCTATATCGGCTACAAAAATGCCAACAAGAGCGGGAAGATCGCCCACATGGCGTTTCGACTCATGTTGCTCGTCGCGTTCGGCACGGGACTTTATTTGTATCTTCAATTACTCGAAGGCGGCATGTTCTACCACGTGAAGATCACGGTCGGACTCTTGACACTCATCTTTGGTGAGATGACGCTCATCCGTGTGAAGAAGAACAAACCTGTGGGCACGATGTTCAGCGGTTTTGCGATTCTCGCGCTTGTGACAATCTTCATCGGCTATGCGTTGCCGTATGGACAGTCGTTCTTCAGCAACTTCATTTAAGTTTGATTCCCACTTCGCACATCGGAGTGGGATTTTTTTGTTTGTCCGTAAATTATTAGGGGAAAATAAAAAAATCAGTGATAACGATGATGAGGTGAAACGATGGAACAACAGATGAATGAATGGTCACGCGTCTTGCACGCACGCAGATGGATGAAACAAACCGAATCGTTCTTGCCGCTCTGGCACGGATATATCGGCTATAAATATGGGTTGTTCGATGCGCTCCAAGGCGGGGCGAGCTTTGCGGAGATGACGCTTCGCTTGAAGCAACCGTTGACGAAACTCGCGCTCGAGCGTTGGCTCGACGTCGGGGTCGCCGTGCGCCATTTGAAGAAGAAAGGTTGGCGCTATTTCCCGACCCGTAGTTTGAAATATCAGTTGTCGCACGAAGATGAGCGCAGCATCGGCTTCATGCTCCAAGAGATGATGGAACTTCATATTCCGGCACTCATCGCATATCCTGACTTTTTAGAGTCGGGCAAACAGAAAACGTTCAATGGGGCGACACATGGCCAGGTCGTCGCACAGACGTCGACGCTCGTCGAGACGGTCGCGTTCCCGGTCGTGCAGCAGCTGTTGCGGCAAGCCGACGTCAAGACGATGCTCGATATCGGGTGCGGCCACGGGGGTTACTTACGCAAACTGCACGGACTCGAACCCGATTGGCAGTTGACCGGCATCGATCTCGAGGAAGACGTGATCGCAGAGGCGCGGGAACAAGATGAGTCCGGTGAGATTCGCTACGAAGTAGCCGATTTTATGGAGTGGGATCACGACGAACGATTTGATGCCGTCATGATGAATAATATGTTGTATTATTTTTCTCCGGAACAACGAATCGAACTGCTCGGACGGATGCTCGAAAACTTAGACGAAGCTGGTGTCGCGGTACTCGTCACTCCGCTCGCCGAGACGCCGCTCGGTGCTCGATTTGCCTCAGCGTTCAATGCGTTCATGACGTTGCATGATAACCTCTATCCGCTCCCAACGATTCGTGAGTTACGTCGTCAAATGCACAAGGTCGGCTTTGACAACGTCCGTTTCATCCCGTTCATCCCAGAAGGGTCATGGTACATTGTCATCGCGAAACGCGACAATTGACACATCGCGGACACATGACGAGCCGATTCAGATTTGAACTTTTCTCCAGTCATTTCTATAATGGGATAGAAGCATAAGAGACTTTTCACATAGGGAGTTGTTCAACGTGTCGGAAAAAAGAGTCGCCGTAATCGGTGCCGGACCAGGAGGACTTGCGGCCGCTATGCTGCTCGCAAGCCGTGGTGTGAAAGTAACAGTGTTTGAGAAGCAGGCGTTCGTCGGTGGACGGACGTCGCGTCTGCAAGTCGGAGAATTCGCGTTCGATCGTGGCCCGACTTTTTTAAATATGCCATACATTTTAGAAGAGATTTTCGAAGAGACAGGTCGAGATTTACATGACTATGTCGAGATGAAACGACTCGAGCCGATGTATGATCTTTATTTTGATAAAGGAAATCGGGTCCTATCGATGACGACCGATCGCGATCAAATGCATCAGGCGATTGAAGAGCAGTTCCCAGGCAACGGGGAAGGGTACGAACGCTTCATGGCCGAACAAGCCATCAAGCTGTCGAAACTGATGCCGGTGCTCCAGACGGCACATGACAAATTGACCGATTATGTGGCGACACGCGTCTTGAAGGCGCTCCCGTTCTTATCGATCGGCAAGTCGTTATACGACGTCTTGTCGGAGTATTTCACGAGCGAAGAGCTGAAGTACGCGTTCACGTTCCAAGCGAAATACCTCGGCATGTCGGCGTGGGATTGTCCGGGTGGCTTCTCAATCTTGTCGTATATGGAACATGCTTACGGCGTCCATCACCCGATTGGCGGCGTGAATCAACTCTGCACAGCGATGGCCCGTGTCATCGAAGAAGAAGGTGGGGAAATTCGTCTCGAGGAAGGCGTCGACCGGCTCTTGCTCGACGGGAAACGCGTCAACGGGCTTGTGGCGAACAACGTCCATTATGCTTTTGACGAAGTGATTGTCGGTGCCGACTTCGCGCACGCAATGATGACGCTCGTTCCGAGCGATGCACTCACACGGTGGAGTCCAAAACAACTGAAGAAGAAGCGTTACTCGTGTTCGACGTTCATGCTTTATCTCGGACTCAATCGTATCTACGATGATGTCGCGCATCATTCGATTCATTTCGCCGACGATTACGAACGGAATGTGAAAGAGATGACGCAAGACTTGAAGCTGAGCGAAGACTTCTCGTTCTATGTCCAAAATGCTTCACGGATTGATCCAACACTCGCACCGTCAGGGAAATCCTCGCTTTATGTGCTCGTCCCGGTGCCGAACAACCTGTCGAATTTACCGTGGGAGACGCTCGAGACGACGATGACCGAGCGCGTCCTCGATGCACTTGAGACTCGTTCGCCGTATCGTGAGATCCGGAACCATATCGAGGTGATGCAGCCGCTCACGCCAAACGATTGGGAAGCGTTCGGTGTCTATGAAGGGGCGACGTTCAACTTAGGACATAACTTGTCACAGATGATGTATTTCCGTCCTCATAACCAGTTCGAGGAGCTCGACCACGTCTGGCTCGTCGGCGGTGGGACACATCCAGGCAGCGGACTGCCAACGATTTTTGAATCGGCGCGCATCACCGCCAACCTGTTGCGTGACCGGGCAGGTGTCGGCCAATGAACATCAGTTTCGTCGGTGCCGGCATTGGGTCGCTTTACGCGGCCTTGCTCCTGACCCACAAATATCCGTCGCTGGACGTGACCATCTATGAAAAAGAAGCTCGTGTCGGCGGCCGGCTCAATTATGTCGAGTTCAAGAACGGCGCCCGCGTCGATGAAGGGCCGACCATCGTCTTATTGCCCGGAAAATTGAAAAGTCAGCTCCTCGAGGCCGGTTTTCCGGAGCGAGAGCTCGAGTTGATCGAGGTCGACCCGCTTTATCGCCTCCGTTACGAGGATGGCACGACGTTCTACAAATACCGTGACATCGAACGTCAGGCGGCCGAAATCGACCGTCTGTTCAACGAGGGCGACGGCTTTAGAAAGTATATGACTCAAAAACGAGAAGAGTATCGCCTCGGGTTCGATGCATTCTTAGACCGGGGCTATAAAGGCAAGACCGATTTGTTCGAACCGAAACTATTGATGCTCCTCATGCGCTTGAAGGCGTATGAGACGGCCCACGAGAACATGAAACGCTTCTTCAAAGACGAGCGTCTGCGCGTCGCCTATAGCCTCCAAACGCTCTATATTGGTGGGAACCCATATGATACCCCATCCCTCTATGGTTTGATCCCGTACCGCGAACAAGAAGAAGGAATCTGGTACGTCAAGGGAGGATATTTCTCACTTGCGACGAAAGTAGAACAAGAGTTGAGACGACGCGGCGTCAAGTTCGAGTTGAACGCGAACGTCGAACGGGTGCAGGTGGAACAAAGCCGGGCGAACGCGGTCATCGTGGATGGTGTCGTTCATCCGTATGATGTGGTCGTCGTCAACGGTGATTTTCCCCTCATGGAACGGTTGATTGATGGCGTTAAGCCGAAATCATACGAACCGTCGAGCGGGACGCTCTTGCTTTACTTCACCGTGACCGGGGACATCGATTTACCGATCCACCAATTCGACTTGCCGAATGATTTTGCCGGGTCGATGCGGACCATCTTCGAAGATGGTAAACTAAGCAAGTATCCGGCGATGTATACGTTCAATCCGTCTTTGATGGACGACACGCTGGCACCGGACGGGACGAGCGTTCTCTATGTCCTCGTGCCGGTCCCACGTAAATTGGAGCGTGAGGACTTTGAAACGAGCGGTGCGATCGAGCATTTGATTGGTCGGATCGAACAGATAGTCCCCGACTTCAGGGATCGTGTCATTGAGATGAAAGTTCGGACGCCGATGGATGCGGAACGATTTGGGTTATTCGAAGGCGGGAGCTTCGGCATCGCCCCGAGATTGGCCCAATCGGCCGCGTTCAAACCACAGGCTCGCCCGTACGCGCACATCGACCGACTTTACGCCGTCGGAGCATCGGTGCATCCGTGCGGAGGCGTCCCGATCGTCATGATCGGCTCGCAGCTGTTAGTGAAGAGAATGGAAGAAGAAATGGGGGCATTGTACCATGACGACACAAGAAGCGTATCGTCACTGTGAAGACGTAATGAAAAAAGGCTCGCTCACGTTTTATCGGGCCTTTTCTTTGCTCTCCAAACCAGACCGTCAGGCCGTGGCCGCGGTCTATGCGTTTTGTCGGACGCTCGATGACGCGGTCGATGAATCCGACCGTCCTGAAGAGAGCTTGACGGACTTTTTGACCGAGTTCGATCGCTTCTTGGCCGGTGAACATCTGACCGATGCGCTCTGGGTGGCGTTGCATGACGTTTGGGGACGGTACGACATGGACGTCGAACCGTTCTTTGAATTGGCTGAAGGCATGAAGTGGGACTTACATAAAACGCGCTACGCGACGCTCGAGGAGACGGAGCAATATAGTTACTATGCGGCCAGCACCGTCGGTTTGATGCTGTTGCCGATCCTCGCGCCGGACGTGGATGCGACGGGACGGCAACAGTTGAAACAAGGTGCGATCGACTTAGGCATCGCCATGCAGTTGACGAACATCTTGCGTGACGTCGGGGATGACCTCGATCGGGACCGGATTTATGTGCCCCAATCGTTGCTCGCCGAGTTCGGTGTCGAGGAAGCCGATTTGTTTGCGCGGCAAGTGACTCCGGCGTTCATCGACGTCTGGGAGACGATGGCGCGCCGGGCCGAACACCTATACGTCCGGGCCCGGGAGACCCATCACTTATATCCTGCGACGAGCCGGAAGCCGGTCAGCGCGGCGGGATTGCTTTATGAAGGCATCTTGGACGCGGCTCGGCAGAATGGGCACGACGTCTTCACGAAACGGGCGTTTGTCTCGACGATTCAAAAAGGGAAACTGTTGGCCAAGTTATAAAATCAGGCAGCCGTCGCAAAACGGCTGCCTTTTTTGCGCACAAAAAAACCACTTTTGGCGGGGGACCAAAAGTGGTGTAAGCGTTATGTGATTCGTTCATCGGGGAAACGAACGAATCGGACGTGATGAACCCTAAAGATGTGCCTCGTTTCATAGGGAATGAAACGATGGGGCATCTTCGCTGAAGCAGGATGCTTGATGGACTAAGGGGGAACATCAGATGCATGCTGTTCCAGCTGCGAGATACGAGTGGGGAAACTCGCTCATCACTTTTTTCTCGGGTGTGACAAGTTCAAAACGCGATAGGCTCGGGGAAGCCATTCGATCGCTACAGGTGTAACTAACGTTACAAAACTGCTTGAACTCGAATATGATATTATCACGTCTGTCCCGTGTCGACAAGTGTCGAATCTTCTGTTCACAAAATGTTCAAATTGTCAGAGGTATGTCCTCTAACATCGACCGAGCCGCAAATTGTCCTGAAAGCGTCACCATCGGGCTACCGCCGCCAGGGTGGGTCGAGCCTCCGGCAAACCAAATGTTGGACACATCTTCCGAGCGAGCGGAAGGTCGGAAAAACGCTCCTTTTTTCGAGTTGGCCGATGTCCCATAGAGTGCCCCGTAATATGCGTAAAAATCACGCGTCAAGTCGAGCGGGGTGACACGGCGATGGAAGACGACATCGCGATCTTCCCATTCAACGCCGAATTTCCGGAGGCGTCGGCGAATCAAATGTTCATACGTCTCGGCATCGATGTCGGTCATATGGGCCGGCGCATTGACGAGGATGAACAAGTTGTCGCCAGCTTCTCCCATCGAAGGGTCGGTATGGGCCGAGTTCGAGATGTAAATCGTCGGTTCGTCCGCATACCGTTCCTCGTCGAACAGCGCCCGGAATTCCGCTTCGTAGTCGTCTGAGAAGTAGACGTTATGATGCGCCAAGTTCAACCGCTTGTTCAAGCCGACCATGATGACGAAAGCGGACACCGATGGTTCAATCGTGTCACGCGTCGGTACCGGGAACGACGGACGGTCAGAAGCATCGACGAGTCGCGGATACTGCGTGAGCAGTTCTCCGTTCAATAAGACGGCGTCACAAGACATGACTTCTTCATGGTCGATGACGACCGCATGCGCTTTTCCGTTCGTCACTTCGATTTTTGTGACTTCATGACCGAGCCGGAACTCGACGCCAAGCTCGCTCGCCCGTTTGGCGAAGCCTTTCGCGATCGTCCAGTTCCCACCTTTGGCGAAATAGACGCCATCATTCAGCTCCAGGTGCGAGATAAGCGCGAACGTGCCGGGTGTAACGTACGGACTGCTGCCGATATACGTCGCATAGCGGTCGAGCGCCTGGATGATGCGCGGGTCTTTAAAATACTTCTTATGGAGCGCATGAAGGCTCTTGAGCGGATGTACTTTCATCATGTCAGCCCAAAGGCCGGTATCGATTTTTGAATCCATCCGTGTGAAGAACCGGTTATTGGCGATTTCAAACAACTTCTCCGCCTCGTCTAAGTAGTCGGTCAATTGATTCTTGTCGGCCTTATCGCCGGTCAGACGGCGTACCTCGGCTTCCATTTTCTCGCGGTCTGAATGAAACGTGAACGTCGAACCGTCAGAGAAATGATTGACCGTGTGCGACTCAAGTTTGACGAGCTCAAAATAGTCATCCGGGTTAGCTCCGCTGTTGCGAATGACGGAGCGGAACACGTCCGGCATCGTAATCGTATTCGGCCCGAAGTCGAACCGGTGTCCATCGGTGATGATGGGCATGAGCTTTCCACCGACATGTTCATTCTTTTCAATGACGGTCACGTCGTAACCGCGGGCGGCCAAGGTGACGGCGGCGCTCAAGCCGCCGAGCCCGGCCCCGATAATAGCGATATGTTTCATGTTGTGCCTCCTAGCGAGATTATTGATACGTCCGGCCTTTCCATGAAATCGGCTTTCGTCGCCATTTGCGCACGACCGCGCTCGCGAGGAGCAACAAGTAGGCGATGAGGCTGAACGGATGGAGCCAAAAGTGGCGTCCTCCCGATTTGACGTCGATCGCGAGTCGAGCGAGCAAGACGAACACGCACGCCAAGAACGAGATCCAGTCCATGTGGACGAGGAGTGCGATGAAAGCAGACAGCTGGGTGCCGTAGTATAAGAAGAAATAAAGGGCGATGCCCACTGCTTCATTCATTCCCTTGAATACGTTCTTTGAAAACCCGTTCCACACTTCTTCATTCGTCGCATACATGTCACATGTGATGTAAGGCGAGACGTTGACGAGCGATGTGACTTTTTTGCGTCGCTTGAACTCACGGCACAGATCGATATCATCGATCAATGAATTGTGGATCGAGGCGTGTCCACCGACGTCGTCATAACTTTTCCGTTCGACGAGCACGTTCATTCCGTTGGCGGCGGCGAAGGCGGGATGACGCACTTTTCGCCAAAACAACGGCAAATGTTGGGCGATCAAGACGTGTTGCATCGGAATCAACAGTTTCCCGAGCCACGTTGGTGTCGGGAAACGAGGAAAACCTGACAAGAAGACCGCCTCTTCACGGGCGAGTGTGCCGTGCAGTCGCCCAATGAACGTCGGGTCAATCGTCACGTCGGCATCGAGGAACAATACGTACGGCTCGGTCGTGCGGGTCGCCAGCTGGTGACACGCGTGGACTTTGCCGGCCCAACCTTCAGGCAACGGCACCCCACGGAAAATGGTGAAGCGGGCATCGTCCGCGATTTCCCGGACGAGTGCCTCGTATGTAGCATCCTCGGACCAGTCCTCGTATAAATAGACGTGGCTTTCATCCGTCAAGGCGGCCTTCAAACTCGTGATCAGTTTTGGCACGTTCCGTTCTTCGTTCCGTAGTGGGATGCACACCGCGGTCGGAGGAGCTGGGATGGGTGCGGTGAGCGGACGGAGGAATAGCAAGTTGACCAACGTGAACAGCAGCATCAAAAACGTGAGCGACAAAATCACCATCAGCGGCCTCTTCCGATTTGGAGCAAGTGCTCCGTCCAATCTGCCAAACTGCGCTTCGGTGGGAACAAGGCGATATAGCGGTCGGACTGCTTGATTACATCGTCGCGCGTATCGTCATAAAGGCGTTCGAGTGCTTCGGCGAGCTCTTGTTTTTGAAGCCGCCGCGTCTCGGAGACGACCGTATGGTTGCGGAAGCGCACGTAGACGAGCGGAGCGGCGTGCGACGCGAACGTATAATAGATGGCGCATAGCCGGACTTCCGGCTGGTGGAGCAGCATCGTCACACCTGAGCCAATCTCGAGCGGACGATGCTCTTGTGGATACTCGCGTCCTTGTGGGAACACCCAGACGGACTTGCCTGCAAGTAAGAGCCGATTGGCGTAGTCGAGCGAGGCGCGCACATCCGACAGTTTGCCTTTTTTGATGGAGAACGCGCCCAAGTGACGGAAGAACGGGAAGCGGCGCAACCCGTCCTCATCCATCAAGACGTGAACGTCATGACGCAAATAGTATTCGTTCAACATGAGCAAAATCATCCCGTCCCACCACGAGCTATGTGTGCTCAAAAACAATCCTGGTGTCGGCACGTCATCGGCCCGGACGTGGATCGTATGGAAAAACGGACGGATTTGACGTTCTTTGACGAACGTCGAGAACAGATTATTGAACCATTTCTTTTTGCTCGCTTCGATCATGTCGGCTCCTCCGTTCTATCAAGATGAGGCCTGCGGCTGTGACAACGCTGAGTACGCCGATGCCGTAAAGACCGGCGTTGACGGCCGTGACACCGAACAGGGCGTGCAGCATGACGAACAAATAACGTCCGTGTCCGAGTAACATCGGCTCGGCTTCGACTTCAAACCGGTCGAGCAACCAAGAGAAAATGAGCGACAGTCCGAACCAACCGACGAAATTCTGCGTCGGGATATCATAATACAGACCGTCATTGGCCCATTCCCAGTAGCCTTTCACGTTTGCTGCGACCGGGTCAATCGCCATATCGAGCCAAACGGCGAGGAACGGGACGAGCCAGAGCGTTCGGTTCTTGAACGAGAACAAGCGGGCGACGGCAAAACTCGAGCCGATGACGGCGAGCCAAGCTGCCCCGATCGTGACCGGTACACCGAACACGGTCGGACCGAACGCCTCCGCGTAGATGTACTCACTGAACGGGAACCCGGTTTTGACACCGAGCGTCTCGACAGCGATTGAACCGAAGAAGATGAACGGGACGATCAGGCGGGCGTGGCGGACGCCGTCCGCAATCACCCAACCGCCGATGAGACCGGCGAGCCATAAGAAGACCGGGTTTGCCCATTCGAGCCAACTCGGCAACAAATCAAAGCCGACGAGGACGACCCCGACGACATACCAAACCAAAAACCATTTCCAAATCCATGGATACACTTTCATTTCATCACCTCTATTCTCATTCTAGAGAGGTTTGCGGCTTGCGTCTAATAAATGCATGCAAAAAAAGAGTCCCTCGAGAGGGACCCATCAATTCGCCATCCGTTTTCGTTTTTTGACGAACGAGAAAGCGATGAATAAGACATAGAACGTGACGGCGATGAACCAGAACGATGGCCATTCTTTCCACCGGGCAAAAATCATGTACGTCAAGTAGATGAGGCTGACCGTGATGATGAACGAGTGGCGCGGGAGCGGCACGTCTTTAAAGCTCGGGATGCGGACACGGCTGACCATGAGCAGAGCGAGACCCGTGAAGAAGATTGGGGTGAGCAACTCGTTAATTTGGTCCCCGAACGTCGTCACGACGGCGAGCAAGCCACCGGCGGCGGTGATCGGGACACCCGAGAAGTAACTGGCCGTGACGTTCGTCGCCGACAAGTTGAAGCGGGCCAAGCGGTAAGCACCGAACAACGGGAACAAGGCGGCGAAGAAGAGACCGTAGTTGCCGTAATCGATGAAAAACGTATAGTAGGCGAGAAGCGCCGGGGCGACCCCGAACGTGACGACATCGGCGAGCGAGTCGAGTTCTTTTCCAAAGTCACCGGCCACGCCGAGCATACGGGCCAGCCGTCCATCCAAACTGTCGAGCATCATGGCGATGATGATGAGTAGCGTCGCGTTCGAGAAGTCGCCGCGCGCCGCATAAACGATCGCCAAGACGCCGCAGAACAAGTTGCCGAACGTAAACGAGTTAGGAATCCATGAGCGGATTCGTTCTTTCCACATAGGTATTGCCTCCATCTTTCTTTGTCATTGAGTGAACCAGTGACCGTCCGTGAACCGGAGCAAATCGGTCGGTGTGAGTTCGAGTTGGTAGCCGCGCTTGCCGGCCGAGATGATGATCGTATCTTTTTGTCTGGCACTATCATGCAAGAAGACAGGAAACCGTTTTTTCGCCCCGATTGGCGAGACACCGCCGCGGATGTAGCCGGTCAGCGTTTCGAGCTCCTTCATCGGGACAGGGGAGGCTTTTTTGGCGCCCCAGGCTTTCGCGGCCGCTTTCAAATCGATATCTAAATCTCCTGAGATGAGGAAGAAGGCGTAGCGCCGTTGCTCATTCTCGAGACAAATCGTTTTATAGAGCTGGTCGAGCGGTTTACCGAGTGACGCGGCGACATGTTTGGCGGAGACGTCGGACGCGTCCACTTCGTAGGAGTGGTACGTGAACGGGATGTTCCGTTGTTTCAATTGTCTTGCGGCATTCGTCAGTTGCATCAGCCCCACCCTTTCGTTGAACGACTCTTTTAAGAATAGCAAATAGTGGTAGCGTCGGGCAATCGAACTCGGAAAGTTTCTATGACAAGAAGGAAACAGAATGAACGATATAGAAATGAATAGTGATTCATTTTAGTAAAGGGGGAAATGGGATGGAAACGATTCAACTGGAACAGCGGAACGGGGTCGGCTGGCTGAAATGGGACCGGCCGGAAAAATTGAACGCATTAAATGAGATGTTGCTTCGTGAGGCGAGGGAAGCGATGGAGCAGCTCGTGGCGGATGAGGCCGTCCACGTCATCGTGCTCGTCGGGCAAGGGCGTGCCTTCTCATCGGGACAGGACTTGACGATTGAGAGTGACGCCGACTATGGGGTGTATTTGGAAGAGGTGTACCATCCGCTCGTGCGGGCGCTTGCCGACTGTCCGAAACCAATCATCGCCGGCATTCACGGGGTCGTGGCGGGGGCGGGACTCAGTCTGGCGCTCGCGGCGGACGTCCGTCTCGTCGCCCGGTCGACGAAGTTCAGTTCCGCCTTCATCAAAATCGGCCTTGTCGCCGATGCCGGGGGTCCGTACTATTTACGGCGCTTGATGCGGCCCGATCTCGCGCTCGCTTGGATGTGGAGCGGCAGCACGATTGATGCCGAACAGGCCGAAACGTTCGGTCTCGTCACCGAGCTCGTCGAGGATGAGGCGTACTTGGAGCGATTGACGGCCTATGCCGAGACGCTCGCAGCCAAGTCACCGACGGCGGTGCAAGGCATGAAGGCGTTATTCCGGGCCGACTCGTTCGAGGACGGTCTCGAGCAAGAAATCATCTGGCAACGGAAATGTGGTCAGACGGACGTTCATCGCCAGGCGATGCAGGCGTTCCTAAATCGATGAAAAAAGAAGCGGTCACAGCGACCGCTTCTTTTTGGTTGATTATGAAGTTGGCTTCGGTTCGAACTGGAAGCCTTTTTGTTGCCACGTGCCGTATTTCCAACGACGGAAGGCGAAGAAACCGCGGAACCACTCGTCGAGCGAGAAGGCGAGCCAAATGCCGAGGACGCCGAGTCCCATTTGGAGTCCGAACAAATAACTGAAGACGACGGCAACGCCCCACATCGAGGCAATCCCGATCATGACCGGGAAGCGAACGTCGCCGACCGACTTGAGCGATCCCATCAACACGATGTTCATGGCGCGACCTGGCTCAAGGATGAGCGTCGCCCATAAAATCGGCACCCCGACGGCGATGATATCCGGGTTCGATGTGAACAAGCCGAGCAGCGACTTGCCGAAGACGGCGAGTCCGAGCGACGCCACGAGTGAAGCGAACATGGCAATCTTCAACGTCTTAACGGCGCGGGTATACGCTTCTTTAAACCGTTTCCCGCCGATGTCACGGGCAATCAATAATTGCGTCCCTTGCGCGACGGCGACCGTGAACAAGAAGGCGAGCATCGACAAGTTCATGACGTATACCCGTGCGGCGAGGGAAGCCTCGCCCATCGTGGCGATGAAACCGGTGATGATGATTTGCGAGAACTGATATGACAAGTTCTCTCCGGCTGATGGTACGCCGATTTGGAGCAAGGCGCGAATGTCGTCGCGTTTCGGACGAATCAATTCCTTGAGCGGGAAGCGGAGCATGAGCCGCTTCTTGACGATCCAGAACAATAGCACCATGGCTGAGAAGCGGGCAATGACGATGGCCCATGCGACGCCGGCGACACCCGTGACCGGGAGACCGAACCAACCCATGACGGCGATCATGGCTCCGATGGCCGTGATGATATCGATGAGAAGCGTCGCGAGCATCGCGTGCTTCGTCATCCCGTGGCTCCGGAGGACGGAACTGAGCGCCATGATGAGCGCTTCGGTGAACAGCGACAACCCGACAATCTGCAAGAATAACAGGCCATGGTCGAACAGCTCATCCGATAAGCCGAACAAACGGAGGAACGTCTCACCGAACAAGAAGACGACCGCGACCATGAGCACGCCGAGCCACATGTTCAAGCTGACGGCGGAACGGGCGAAGTCACGGCTCTTCTTCATCCGATTGGCGCCGATCGCTTGACCGATCAAGATGGTCGCACCGACCGAGGTCACGCTGAAGACGATTAAGAAGACGTTCAAGATTTGGTTGGCGACGCCGACCGCGGAAGCGGCAGCATCGGAGTAATGGGCGAGCATGAGCGTGGCGATGATCCCGGTCCCCATATGAAGTGCGAGTTCGATGAAAATCGGCCACGAGATTTTAAATAAACTGAGCTGTTCGGTGTCTTTTGTCGGCATGTTGTATTCTCCCTTGTTTCTACAATTCTCTATATGAAATATTTACGTTGTCAAAATCACAAGGGTCATGTTACTCCTTTTGAAATGAAAAAGAAAGGGATTTGGCAAATTATTTTCAACAAAAAAAACACCCGCCGAAACGGGTGCAAAACGGAATTTATTTCATTTTTAAAATCGTGGCGCTGTACGGTGCGAGCTCGACTTCGAGCGAGTCTACATCATGGTCGCGCAGCAAATCGTAAGCGCTTCCGGTATGGCCGAGCGGATTAAGTTTTGATACGGAATCAGAGTTATTGAAGTATATCAAATACGTCTCATCTTTCGTACAACGCTCGATGATGAGGGCGTTATCCTCATCGTCGACGAGATTGAAACGATACGAGCCGCCGTTCGCGAGCACCGGATGCTCTTTGCGGAGTCGAATCAATTTCTGCACGTAGCGGAACAGTTCGCGATCTTCTTCGGCTTCGTCCCACGGCATACAACGGCGGCAACCCGGATCTTGTTCGCCTTCGAGGCCGATCTCGTCCCCGTAATAGATGCATGGGCTTCCTGTGTACGTGAGCATCGACGTCATGAGTAACTTGAACTTCCCTTTATGTCCTTTCGCTCGTGTCAGGGCACGTGGTGTATCGTGCGAGTCTATCAAGTTGAACGTCACTTCGTTCACATTCATCGTGTTCATCATCTCGACACGCGTCAATTCGTCACGGAACTCGGACGCCGTCGTCCGGTCAAGGGCGAAATAGTTAAGGCTCGCGTTTGTAAACGGATAGTTCATGACTGCATCGAACTGGTCGCCTTGGAGCCACGGTTGGGCATCATGCCAAATTTCGCCGAGGATGTATGCTTCAGGATTTGCCTCTTTCACCGTTTTACGGAAATCACGCCAGAACGCATGGTCGACTTCGTTTGCCACGTCGAGTCGCCAGCCGTCGATTCCGAACTCTTCGACCCAGTAGCGGGCGACTTCTAATAGATAAGCTTTTAGCGCCGGGTGCTCCGTATTGATTTTCGGCATGTTTTTCTCAAAGGCAAACGTGTCGTAGTTCGGCTTCGGCGTCGTCTCGATCGGGAAGTCACGAAGATAGAACCAGTCACGGTACTCTGACTGTGGTCCTTTTTCGACGACGTCTAAGAACCAAGGGTGGTTGTAGCCGACATGGTTGAAGACGGCGTCGAGCATGACTTTGATACCGTTCTCGTGGAGAAGATCGACGAGTTGTTTGAACTGCTCTTTCGTTCCGAACTGCGGATCGATTTCCATATAATCGAGCGTGTCGTATTTATGGTTCGTCGTTGCTTTGAAGATCGGGCAGAAGTAAATCCCGGTGATCCCTAGATCGACGATATGGTCAATATGGTCGATGATCCCTTGGAAGTCGCCACCGAAGAAGTTCGTGGTCGTCGGTTCGGTACTATTCCATGGGAGCGTGCCTTCGGGATTGAGCGAGTCATCGCCGTTGGCAAAACGATCCGGGAAAATTTGATACCAGACCGTGTCCTTCACCCATGACGGGGCGTGGAAGATGTCGACCGGATTGATGAACGGGATGCAGAAATAGTAGCCTGTGTCATCGAGCGGTTTGTCTTCAAACCAACCTTTTTCCGTATAGACGGCCGTCTCGTTCCCGTCATGGAGGCGGAAACCGTAACGGAGTCGGCGGAACGGCGGCTTGATGGCGATGAACCAGTAGTCGTATTGGTCGTCGTGTCCAATCTTTTCCATCGGTGTCTCGAACGTACGCCAGAAACTCGGCTTGTTCGGATCAAAGTTCCACATGGCCGGATCTTCCGAGTGCCAGTCATATGGATCGTTCCAAATTAAGTCAACGGATTGGATATCATTTCTTTTTGTGTGGAACCGGATATGTATCGTTTCTCGGTCGTACTTGTACACGAAAGGTGACATGGCGCGGTGGTAGATGGCTTCTTTGATCATGGGTTTGAATTCCTTTCTCTATTAAGAGTTATAACCATTTTACACTGTCTGTTCAGAAAAGAAACAACAGTTGTGAAAACGTTTGCTCAAGCAAAGGGTAATAAAGCGTTTACATTTTGTCAATCGTTCGATTCCTTATTTCATAAGAAAAACACCTACAAAAACTTCAAAAAGAGATAAATGGGACAACAGCAGGAAAAATTCCTAAAAAAAAGTCTTGTAAAACGCTTACACAACTGTATAATAAAAATTGAGGTGAGGATGCAAACGTTTTCACTAACCTACTGATTCTGTAGCGGAGTTGTTTAAAATCAGTAGGTCGGTGCGATTGCGCAAATCTGACCATACTATTCCTTGGGGAGGTTTTTCATCATGAAGATGAAAAAAATGGTAGCAGGACTTTCAACGGCAGTATTCGCTTTCGGTGCACTTGCTGCATGTGGTGGCGGTACGGACAATGGTTCTACTAACGAAGGCGGTTCTTCTAGCGAGAACAAGCCAGAAAAAATCGTAATTTGGGAGGATATTGAAAAGTCGGAAACGACGAAAGAAGTTGCGAAGGCGTTTGAAGAAGAACACGGCGTCGCAGTTGAAGTCGTTGAAGTTCAAATGACGGATCAAAAAGACAAGTTGGCGCTTGACGGCCCGGCTGGTAAAGGTCCTGATATCGTTCTCGTACCACACGACCAAATCGGAACGATCGCTGATCAAGGTCACTTGGCTCCACTTACGGATGAAGGCGCACTCGAGTCGTTCACAGACGCTTCGAAATCGGCTGTCATGTTCGACGGACAAGCTTACGGCTATCCGAAATCAGTTGAAACACCAGTCCTCATGTACAACAAGGATTTGGTATCAGAAGCTCCTGCTTCAATGGACGACTTGTACAAGTTGTCTACAGATCTTAAAGACAAAGGCGAGTACGGCTTCCTTGGTCTTTGGGATAACTTCTACTTCGCTCACGGTGTAGTGGCTGGCTTCGGCGGTTACGTCTTCAAAGAAGACGGCGGCGCGCTCGACCCAACCGACGTCGGTTTGAACAACGAAGGCGCAGTCGAAGGCTTCGACTACATCGGCAAATGGTACCAAGAAGGCCTCTTCCCTAAAGGGTTGATCGGCGAGTCTGGTGGCCAAGCGCTGGACCAACTCTTCACTGAGAAAAAAGCACACACAGTCATGAACGGACCATGGGCCGTAGCTGGTTACCAAGATGCTGGCGTCAACCTTGGAGCGTCTGCATTGCCGACACTTCCAAACGGTGAGCCAATCAAGACGTTCATGGGCGTGAAGGCATACGCACTTTCTGCTTACACAGAAAACCAAGAGTGGGCTGAAATGTTCCTCGCAGAACTCACGAACGAAGAGAACGCATTGAAAATGTTCGAAGCGTACAACGAGATCCCACCAGTAGCAGCACTCGAGTCGAATGAGACAATCACGTCGAACGAAGTTGCGAAAGCGGTATTCGATCAAGCGACGAACGCAATCCCAATGCCTAACATTCCTGAAATGGGACAAGTTTGGGAGCCAATGGCACAAGCACTTCAGCTCGTAGCAACTGGCAAGCAAGATGCACAAAAATCAGCTGACGATGCTGTTAAAGTCATCGAGCAACAAATCCAAGCAAACAACCAATAAGGATATGAAATGATGGGGTACGCCGACTGGCGTTCCCCCTCATTTTCTAGAATTGAGCAAACGCTTGCTCGATTGATTTGCTCAAATTGAAAGGAGAAATTGAGGATGGCTTCAATCGCGAACCCTAAAACGCCGGAACAACGTCCGGAAAAACCGACCAATCATGCTCGGAACGCCGCATTACTTTCGATCATTCCGGGAGCCGGTCAATTCTATAACAATCAAAAAGCGAAAGCGATCGCTTTCTTTATCGTTATCATGTCTTATTTTGCAGTAAACTACGATCTCTTTTTCAAAGGAGCGGGCGCAGGACCTGGCGACCGTGGTGGCCTTTGGGGATTGATCACGCTTGGCGAAGTGGCAGGACCTCGTAACGACCACTCCATCTTCTTGATGGTAGAAGGGATTGTCGCATTAATCTTACTTTTCTTCGGAATCGCGTTCTACATCTGGAACATTCGTGACGCCTACCGAGTCGGTCGCATTCGTGATCAGCACCTAAACGTCCCAACGTTCCAAGTGCAACTCCGCAACTTGCGCGACCATGGATTCCCATACTTGATGTTGATCCCGTCGCTCATCTTGCTCGTCTTCACAGTCGTATTACCACTCATTTTCACATTCTTGATCGCGTTCACGAACTATCGTTACAACAACGCACCACCGGCAAAACTTGTCGAGTGGATCGGGTTTGAGAACTTCACACGAATTTTTGAAATCGAAATTTGGCGCGACACATTCGTCGGCGTTCTCGGCTGGACACTCGTCTGGACGGTCGCTTCGACGGTCGGTGTCATCGCGATCGGGATTTTCCTTGCGGTCCTCTTGAACCAAGAAGGCCTTCGCTTCCGCCGCTTGTTCCGCTCGATTTTGATTTTGTCATGGGCCGTTCCAGCGTTCATCACAATCTTGATTTTCCGTTCGATGTTCAACGAATCGTTCGGTGTGTTCAACACGACGATCCTTCCAGCGTTCGGACTTGATCCGATCAACTGGATGACCGATCCGACGGCGACGCGCAGCGCGCTCATCTTGATTCAATGGTGGCTCGGCTTCCCGTTCATCATGACGCTCATGACTGGGGTATTGCAATCGATCCCTGGCGACTTATATGAAGCGGCGACGATTGACGGTGCGACCATCTTTGACAAGTTCCGCTTGATTACGTTACCGATGCTTCTGTTCGCAACAGCACCGATTCTCATCACGCAGTTCACATTCAACTTCAACAACTTCAACATCATCTATCTCTTTAACGGCGGTGGACCGGCTGTACCGGGACAAACTGCCGGTGGTACCGATATCTTGATTTCATGGATTTACAAATTGTCTCTCGGAGCCAACCCGCAATACGGACTTGCGGCTGCGATCACGCTCATTTTGTCATTCTTCATCATGACACTTGCCGTCATCCAGTTCCGTCGGACAAAATCTTTCAAAGACGAGGATATGATTTGATATGAAAAAACAAAAACGAATCAATTTGGCGTTCTCTTATGTCATCTTGACGCTTGCGTCGATCATCATTCTCTATCCAATGCTTTGGGTGGTAGGGACGTCATTCAACCCGGGTCGTACCATCACGTCAAAAATCATTCCAGAAAATCCGACGTTCATTCACTATAAAAACTTGTTCGATTTAACGATTTCGGATTATAGTTTATGGTATGTGAACACGTTGAAAATCGCTTTCATTACGATGGCGCTCGCTGTCATCTTGGTGACGATCACTGGTTATGTGTTCTCGCGCTATCGTTTCGTCGGACGGAAGAACTCGCTCATCTTGTTCCTCGTCTTGCAAATGGTGCCGCAATTCGTCGCCATCATCGCCATCTACGTATTGCTCAACATGCTCGGTCTTCTCGACACGCACACAGCACTCATTCTGCTGTATGCCGGTGGCGCGATTCCGATGAATACGTACTTGGCAAAAGGTTATTTCGATACGATTCCGAAAGAGCTCGATGAAGCCGCTCGGATGGATGGTGCCGGTCACCTTCGTATCTTCTGGCAAATCATTTTGCCGCTCGCGAAGCCAATCGTCGCAACGATCGCCCTCTTCAACTTCTTGGGCCCGTTCAACGACTTCATCTTGGCATCGCTCGTCCTTCGGACACCAGAGAAACAGACGCTCGCGGTTGGTCTTTACAACATGATTTCTCGACAGTTCGACAACAACTTCACGTTGTTCGCGGCAGGCGCCGTCCTTTCGGCCCTCCCAATCGTTCTCTTGTTCTTCATGTTCCAACGCTACTTCGTCTCGGGTCTCACTGCCGGTGGTACGAAAGGATAATACTCACTTAAGGGGGAAGCGATATGAGGCGAGGCGTCGTGCTCGTTCTTCTGTCGCTTCTTTTGTTTCCAACAGTCGTCGGAGCGAAAGAAGCAGCATCGTGGGAACAGGAACGCATGTACTTTATCATGGTCGATCGGTTCGTTGACGGGAATCCGGACAACAATGATCAGGTCGATCAGAATGACCCGAAAGCCTTTCATGGGGGCGACATCCGAGGCGTGATTGAAAAACTTGATTACATCGAGTCGCTCGGATTCACGTCCATCTGGTTGACGCCGGTGTTTGAAAACATGCCGGGCGGTTACCATGGCTATTGGATTAAAGATTTTTATGACATCGATCCCCAATTCGGGACGAAAGAAGATTTGCAGGAGCTCGTCGATGAGGCGCATAAGCGGGATATGAAAGTCATCCTCGACTTTGTCGTCAACCACGTCGGGCCGAACCATCCGTGGGTCGAAGAAAAACCAGACTGGTTCCATGACGAGCTACCGATTGTGCTGTGGAACGATCAAGAACAAGTCGAGACGCACTGGCTGTTCGATTTGCCCGACTTTAAGACCGAAGACCCGGAAGTGAAAGACTACTTGCTCGAGGCGGCCACGTATTGGATCGAAGAGACCGGGATCGACGGCTATCGTCTCGATACGGTGCGCCACGTCGATAAGCCGTTCTGGGAAGATTTCGCCAAAGCGGTCCGTGAAGTCGATCCAGATTTTTATCTCTTGGCCGAAGTGTTCGATCCGGACCCGCAGTATGTCGCCGAGTATGATGGCTTAGGCTTCAACAGCATCACCAATTTCACGTTTTATGACCGCGTCTCGAAGACGATGACGCAAAAGACGGCGAACGTCGACGAAATCGACGTGGCCGCAAGTTACGCCGAGACGTTCTTTAATGATCCGAACCAAATGGCGACATTCCTCGATAACCATGACGTCGAACGTTTCATGCACGTCGCGGAACTAGGTGGTGCCGAGTCGGCCGAACGCAGGCTCCGCCTCGGATTGTTCGCCCTTTACGCGTCACCGGGGATGCCAATCGTCTTCCAAGGAACGGAGAATGCCCAGTCAGGCGGGGCTGATCCCGCGAACCGGGTCATGACCGATTTCCCTGGAAATGAAGAGCTCCATGAATACGTTGCGACGATGAACCGGATGCGCGCCGAATACCCGGTGTTTGCGACCGGTGAACAACGGATGATCGCTTCGAAAGACGGCATGGCCGTGTTTGAACGTCGTGACGGCGAAGATGTCGCGCTGTACGCCATCAATATGAACGCCGAGGACAGAGAGATTGAATTCGAGGTAAGCGAGGTCGGAGAAGATACACGGCTTCGTGGTCTCTTGTTCTCACAACTTGTCACGGACAGCCGTGGCACGTTCACCATCAAACTCGCAGGAGAAAGTGCGAACGCCTACATCGTCGAAGAATCGGAAGTGAACATGTGGACGATTGGTCTACTCGTGGTCGCCATCCCGATTTTCTTGACTGGATTGGTCATGTGGAAGCGTCGCAAGAGCGCGAGCTGAGGATACCCTGTGGTAGGGAACTTTGAACTAACGGAAGCAAAGGGGAGCATCATGCAAATCACGATTAAAGATGTCGCCAAACACGCCAATGTCGCACCGTCGACCGTGTCTCGCGTCATCGCCAACAGTCCGCGTATCAGTCAAAAAACAAAAGAGCGTGTACGCAGTTCTATGGAAGAACTCGGGTACCATCCGAACATTCACGCCCGAAGCCTTGCCAACCGCTCGACGCAGTCGATTGGTCTCGTCATGCCGAGCGCGGCGACGAAGACGCTGCAAAATCCATTTTTCCCGGAAGTGTTACGCGGGATCAGTACGAAAGCGCATCAAAATGGCTACTCGCTCTATATGACAACGGGTGTGACCGAAGAAGAAGTATTGTCCGGGGTCATCGAGATGGTGCAAGGACGTCGCGTTGACGGAGTCATCGTCTTGTACTCACGTGAAGATGACAAAGTCGTTCAATACTTGCGTCAGACGAAATTCCCGTTCGTCGTCGTAGGGAAGCCGTTTGGGGACGCCTCGTCAATCACATATGTCGATACGGACAATTACTTGGCTGGGCGGGAAGTGACGAAGCACTTGTATAATCTTGGTCATCGTTGTATCGCCTTCATCGGGGGATCGGATAAACTCGCCGTTACGCAAGATCGTCGCAACGGGTACGCGACCGCTTTGATGGAAGCGGGCATCCCGGTCCGGGAAGACTATATCGCCCGTGCCGAGTTCATGACAAAGGGTGGGGCTAAAGCTGTACGAGAGTTACTTCGACTAGAAGAGCCGCCAACAGCCGTTGTCGTAAGTGATGACATGATGGCGCTCGGGGTAATCAGTACGCTGAGCGAAATGGGTCTCAAGATTCCTGAAGATGTGGCCGTCGTTAGTTTTAACAACGTCTATATCGCCGAACATTCGAACCCGCCGCTCACTTCCGTTGAGATTAATATCTTCGGTCTCGGTTTCGAGGCGACAAACTGTTTGATTGAACAAATCGGTGATAGCGCACCTCCTTATGGGAAACGCGTGATCGTCCCGCACTATTTAGTCGTTCGACAGTCGTGTGGTCAGAAAAAGAAAACAGAAGTTGTCGATTAAGCGAAAATCTTCCGCATCTTGCGGAAGATTTTTTTGTATGAAAAATGAGAATATATGATAGTAGAATAATCAATCGGTCGAAAGTCATAATATTACAGAAAGATTACAAATGTGAAAATAGTGCTTGAAAAGAAAGCATGGGGGAACATTTACATTACCGGCCGAATGGCAGATCAATGCGAATCCGCCCAGCCAACAACCAAAAAATAAAGAATTTGAAAGGGAGATACAATCATGGATAACAAACGTTATGTAGGCACTTACTATCAGGAATCAGAACTTGTTTCAAAAATTGATGAGCTTCGTGCTCAAGGGCATCGCGAAGACGATTTATACGTAGTAGTGAAAGATAAATCGAACCTTTCAATGGTTCGAGGTTCAACGGATGCAGAAGTAAAAGAGACGAAAGCGTCATGGCTTGATCGCTTCTTCGGAGTAGCAGACGGAGGAGATGAAGTTCGTCATACGTTCGATAAACTCGGTTTCTCAGAAGAAGAGACAGCACGCTATCACCAAGACATCGAGAACGGTGGCATGATTCTCTTGTTAGATACGAATGACGGCGTGTTCGATAATGGTCGTAACGATACGTTCGAAGGCGGACGCACATCAGCAGGTTATGGTTCAGAAGGAAATGAGGCAGGTAATATGACTGCGCATAACCTTGGCGCAACTGGGGCAGGGATTGGTGCTAACCGTTTCGACGATATGGATGAAGACATCCGCAACCGTACAGATTTGACGGATGAACAAAAACTCGAGTTACATGAAGAACGTCTTCTTGTGAACAAAGAACGTGTTCAGACTGGAGAAGTACGTGTTGAGAAAGATGTCGTCGAACGTGAAGAACGCGTGGACGTTGAAGTTGAGCGCGACGAAGTATATGTAGAACGCCGACGCGTCGACGGAGAACGTGAAGTGACAGGACATTCTTACGATGCGACGACAGACCGCGATGAGATTCGCGTTCCAGTCACAGAAGAACGTGTCAATGTGACGAAAAAAGATGTCGTGGCTGAAGAAATCGTCGTCGGCAAAGAAAAAGTCAAAGATACGGAAACGGTACGTGAGACGTTACGTAAAGAAGAAGCGCACGTCGAAGGGGAAGACGACCTTCGCCATCGTGATCATGACCGCGACCATACACGTCGTGATGAGCGCGACCGCTTCTAATCTGATTGACTAAGTACCTCGACAAGGATGGCTCTCTCTGAGGGACCATCCTTTTTTTCGCCAATTGTCACCATAGGAGGACGAAAGCTATGAAACATGCGATTATCTCAGAAGTGTTTGACCAACCTGAAGCGTTGCTGAATCGAACAGTCGATTTGAAACGAGAGGGGTATGATGAAGAGGATATGTACGTCCTCGTCAAACGAGCGGACGTTGCTGACGCGGTTCGACGTCATTCAAAGCTATATGTGCTCGTCACCGATGAACCGGGCACCGTCGCCTCGTTAGTCACCTCCAGTGAACGTCCAATTGAGCGTTGGCTAAAAAGTATGCGGTTGACGGCAGAACAACAGGATCGTTTTGCGAAGGAAGTCGAACAAGGGAGGCTTTTTCTCTACGTTGATGCTGATCGAAACGAGCAGCGCATTGATTCTGCGCAGCCGAAGACGGAGACAGCGCCAGAAACTGAGGAACAGACGCTCTCTCTACATGAAGAACGAATGATCGTGGAGAAACAAGCGGTGCAAACGGGAGAAGTCGTCATCAATCGCCACGTCACAGAAACAGATCAAGAGATTGAAGTCCCCGTCCTAAGAGAACAAGTTCATGTAGAGCGGAAAGTCGGTTCGGAGGATGTGCTCGAGGACTACGACTTTAACCAGTCGGGCATTCGTACGATTGACGAAGGAGACCATCTCCGAATTCAAGTGATCGAAGAACGGGCGTTTGTCGTGAAGCGTCCAGTCGTCGTCGAAGAAATTATCGTTCGGAAACGAGTGACGGAAGAAATGGAAACTCTGACCGAAACGCTCCGTAAAGAAGAAATCGAAGTGACGGAAGTCGGGCAAACCGATGTGATCATCGATGATCAGACAATCCGAAAGGATGAGGAACGATGAGCAAACGTCGATTTGTAGACACGTATCAGGACGAGGCGGCAAATCAATCAATTGACCGAACGAGGCTATGAGGAACGCGATTTATATGTCGTCGCGAGAGACAAACAAGACGTCTCTCTCGTCAAACGAGACACCAATGCGAGAGTGGAAGAGGCAAGCGCCAATTGGATGCAAAAGTTTGCAGGTGTGGCTGAAGGCGAGCGGGAAGTGAAGCGGGCGTTGCTCGATCTCGGTCTTGCTGACGACGACGTCAATCAGGCATATGTTGATATTTTAAATGGTGGGTATGCTTTAATTCTCGATGAACCGGACACCGGATTCAACGATGGACACAGTCCGATGTTTGAAGGACATGCGGCGAACGCTACGTTTGGACGCGATTACGAATGACGAACATCATGACCTATCAGGCCGTTTAGCGGTCTGATAGGTTTTTTGATAAATCATGAAGAAAAAAGGAAGAAAAAGTTTTATGCAAACGATTGCATTCTTGCGCGAGTTGTGTAAAATGAGAAGTGAGATTGAAATATAGCGCTTTCATAGACAAGCGGTTGCATAAATCGTTTGTCTGATGACGAGTAGCCTTGTAGAGAAAAAGGAGTGGCAGACAGATGAAACGATTGTTTGCAGTCGATGAATGGAAAGTAACGGAAAAAGGCCTACATCCGGAAGAAAACCGCCTCGCGGAATCAATTACCTCACTCGGTAACGGACATATGGGGATGCGCGGCAATTTTGAAGAAGAGTATTCGAATGATACACACCAAGGCTTTTATGTGGCTGGGGTTTATTACCCTGATAAGACACGGGTCGGTTGGTGGAAGAACGGCTATCCGGAATACTTCGCAAAAGTATTGAACGCGACAAACGTTATCGGTCTTCGTGTCGCCATCAATGGTACGCCGGTAGACTTGGCAAAATGGAAAGTGAAGGACTTTACGCGTGAACTCGATATGCAGCGCGGTGTCTTGACACGAACGTTCACGCTCGTGAATGGGACGGAAGAAACGAACGTCGAAGTCGTGCGTTTCTTCTCCATCGTCGACAAAGAGGTTTTGGCGATCCGTTATAACGTCACTCCGGTCAACTACGAAGCGAAAGTCGAGTTCACACCTTTCTTGGACGGCGACGTCGTTAACGAAGATTCGAACTATGACGAGAAGTTCTGGTTGCCGGTCGAACACGGCGTCGAAGAGCGTTTCGGGTTCGTGACAACGAAAACGAAGAAGCTCGACTGGCACGTCACGGCATCGATGATCGCTGACGTCGAAGGGGCACGTTGCGAAGTGCTCGACGCGACGGACCTTTACGTCGCTAATAAGTTCACGGTCACGGCACCAGCTGGCGAGACGGCGACGGCGTACAAGTACGTCTCGGTCGTCACGAACCGTGATTATGAAATCGAGGAATTGCAGCCGATCGGGATGCAACGTGTCGAGATGGCGTTCGAAAAAGGCTTTGAAACGCTTCTCGCCGAGCAGACAGAAGCATGGCTCGCTCGTTGGGAAGATGCCGACGTCCGCATCGATGGGGACGCTGAAGCGCAACAAGGCATCCGCTTCAACATCTTCAACATGTATCAGACGTACACGGGCGAAGACTCGCGCCTCAACATCGGACCGAAAGGGTTCACCGGTGAGAAATACGGCGGTGCCACATACTGGGATACGGAAGCATATTGCCTCCACTTCTACTTGGCAACGACGAAACCGGAAGTCTCATGGAACTTGCTCAAATATCGTCACAACCAATTGCCACAAGCAAAAGAGAACGCGGTCAAGAACGTCGGCATGGAAGGCGCCCTCTATCCGATGGTGACGATGAACGGGGAAGAGTGCCACAACGAGTGGGAAATCACGCATGAAGAGATTCACCGGAACGGTGCGATCGCCCATGCCATCTTCAACTATACGAACTTCACGGGCGACAAGTCATACCTAGGTCAATACGGACTTGAAGTATTGGTCGAGATCTCGCGTTACTGGGCGAGCCGCGTCAACTTTGTCCCGCACAAAGACGTGTATATGATCCTAGGCGTCACAGGTCCGAACGAATACGACAACAACGTCAACAACAACTGGTACACGAACTTGATTGCCGCTTGGACGCTCGAGTACACGCAAGAAGTGTACAACTATTTGAAAGAAGCAGAGCCGGCGCGCCTTGAAGAACTTGTCGCGACGCTCGGTCTTTCAGACGAAGAACTCGTGAAGTGGAACGATATCCAAACGAAGATGTACTATCCGAAAGATGACCTCGTCCCAGACGTGTTCATGCAACAGGACGGCTTCATGGATAAAGAACAGATTTTGGTGAAAGACCTTGATCCGAAACACTTGCCGCTCAACCAAAACTGGTCGTGGGACCGCATCCTCCGCTCGAACTTCATCAAACAAGCGGATGTGCTCCAAGGGCTCTATACGTTCAGCGACCGCTTCACGGTCGAACAGAAGCGTGCTAACTTCGATTTTTATGAGCCGCGTACGGTTCACGAGTCGAGCTTGTCGCCTTGCGTCTACTCAATCATTGCGGCCGAAGTCGGTTACGAAGACAAGGCGGTCGAGTTGTACCAACGTTCGGCACGACTCGATCTCGATAACTATAACAACGATACAGAAGACGGGCTTCACATCACATCAATGGTCGGTTCATGGATGTCGATCGTTCACGGTTTCGCAGGCATGCGCGCCCTCGAGTCGGAGCTCACGTTCAGCCCGATGATTCCTAAGGGCTGGAACGGGTACTCGTTCAACATGCTCTGGCGCGGTCATCACTTGACGGTCACGTCGACGCGTGAACAAGTGACGATTAAACAGACGGGCGGTACGGACGTATCGATTCGTGTCTACGGAAACGTCGTCACGGTCCCGGCAAACGATACGGTGACCATCGAGACAGTGAAAGCGTGACCAAACGCATCAGCTCAACAAGTCGGCCCCGGCCGGCTTGTTTTTTTATTAGAAGCGCGAACACATCCCATTATTTTTATGGTAGGCAGCACTAGAAAACTATGTTATCTTGATTCTTAGCCATTTTTGAAAGGGGAGACAGAACTTGACGGAAGCCGTTAAAGAACACGCACGCATCGGGATCGTTTCGATTATCGGGGGAGTGTTCGTTGCATTATCTATGACATTATTCTTAATCCCGGCGGGGGTATACTCGACCGGATTTACAGGGCTCGCCCAAATCTTTACGAAACTGTTTGCGGGGACACCGTTTGAGCTCGGAGAAGGGATTTGGTTCTTCGTCTTGAACGTGCCGCTCTTGATCGTCAGCTACTTCATGCTCGGCAAGAACATGATGATTCATACATTGATCAGCGTCGCGGCAGTCACCGTGTTCATTCGCGTGCTTCCGCAGTCGTCAATCATTTCGGACGACCCGCTTTTGAATGCTGTGTTCGGTGGGGTTTTGCTCGCCATCGGTTCGGGAATCACGATTCGTTTCGGTGCCTCGACCGGCGGATTCGATATCGTCGCCCTGATCTTAGCGAAGTTCACGAACAACTCGGTCGGCGTCTATCTGTTCCTCATGAACATGATGATCGCGCTTTGGGCTGGTGCTTTGTTCGGGTGGCCGACCGCGCTTTATACGATCGTCTTCTTATACGTCACGTCGAAAGTCATCGACGAAATTTATACGAACACGCAGCGGCAGACGCTCTTCATCGTCACGAGTCATCCGGACGAAGTGACGAAAGAACTGCATCAGCATGTTTTCCGCGGCATCACGCTCATGCCGGCAATCGGTACGTATTCGAAAGTCGAGAAAGCGACGCTCATGATGGTCGCCCAGCGCCACGAAGTGCGTGAAATCACGCGAATCTGTAAAGACGCCGATCCAAGCGTCTTCATCAACATGGTTCCGACTGAAAATGTCGAAGGTGCGTTCCGACGCTGAAATGAACCCCCGCTGAACGCTCAGCGGGGGTTATTCTATAGATAGGAATAAAAAGAGATGGGGTGGACGTGTGATGATTGGAGTCAGTATTGCGACGAAGTGGGAATACGAAGCGACATTGGAGCATTATGACGTCAAAGCGGATGAGCGGTTCAGCTACCCGTATGGCGAGTACTTCATGAGGACGGTTGATGACGTCGAACTCGTATTCTACAGCACCGGTGTGCGGAAAGCGAACGGGGTGGGAGCCAATCAATATATGATGTCTCGGTTCAACTTAGCAAAAGTAATTGTGGCTGGAACGTGTGCCGGAATCGACGATACGTTCAACCCGTTGGATATCCTCGTCCCTCATCGCGCCGTTCAATATGATTGCACGGTGAAAGAAGTGGAACCGCTGATCAAGCAATCGTTCATCGTCGACATTGAACTAGCGAACTACGGGAACGATTTTTTGACCGGTACCATCGCGACGGCCGATCGAGCGGTCGTGATGTGGAACGATTATTTAGAACTCAAAGAGCATAACGTCACCATCGCGGATACGGAAGCAGGCGCCATCGCCTATATCTGCAAGAAAAATGACGTCGAGTGTATCATCATCAAAGGCATCTCTGACTTCCCGACGGATGAACGCGATGCGAATCCAGTCGAATCGAACGCGGAACAAATCAATGTGTACCTAGCCAATACCCCAAAAGTCATGACCAAGATTTTTGACGACTATTTGATGCGCTTTCTGTAGGCAAATCGCAAAACACACCGACTGCAGGAACAGTCGGTGTGTGGATTATGCTTTGATGCCAAGCTGTTCTTCGAGGTAGATGGCGATGCCGTCTTCCATGTTCGACGCGGTCACTTCATCCGCGACGGCTTTCAACTGGCTGATGGCGTTGCCCATCGCGACGCCGGTGCCGACGTAGTCGAGCATCTCGAGGTCGTTTTCCTCGTCGCCGAACGCGATGATGTTTTTGCGGTTGATGCCGAGATGTTTCGAAACTTCGCGCAACCCGAGCGCTTTCGACGTGTTCTGGCTCATGACTTCGATCATGTGCTCCGGCATGCGCCATTGGCGGTTCAAGACGGCCTCGGCGTGGACTTTATTCAAACGAGCACGGACGTTGTCGACGTGCTCTTTCGTCGCGTGGATGAGGAGCGATGTCGGCTCATCCTGCAAATGCTTGAGCAAGTTGCCTGACGTGACGCTGAGCGCGCGCTCGGCATACGGGCTATAAAACTCTTGCGGGTCTTTATGGAAGTAGACGTGGTCGGTCACTTCGACGACGATGTTGTGCGCTTTCGTGTCCGAGACTTCTTCGATGATCTCGTGCGCCGTCTTGAGCGGGATCGGCCGGTGCGTCACTTTGTATGACGGATCTTTCGGGTGATGGACGAGCGCTCCGTTAAAGTTGATGAGCGGTGTCGTCAAGCCGAGCTCTTCGTAATACATGATCGAATGGCGTTGTGGGCGTCCGGTCGCGATCATGACTTCATGACCGGCCTCACGGGCCGCTTGAAGCGCGCGTACGTTGCGCTCACTGATCGTCTTGTCGTCGCGCAACAACGTTCCATCTAAATCGACTGCGATTAAATAACGTGACATAAAGGGTTCCTCTTTTCTACGAGATGCTTATTTCTCAAACCGTACCATATTTCCCGTTTCGACGGAAAGAATATACAATCGAGGTCGCACATTTTACGGTAACAATGCTATACTAAGGTCGTATGAATTTTTCATGAATCATCTGTGAGATGGAGGGGACTATCGATGCGTTACTTAGTCACATTGTTCTGGGCGATCTTGCTTTCGAATACAGCAATCTTTATCATTTCTGCTGTCGATGGCGTGTCGTTCAACGCGATGCTCGCGACATTCTTTGGCGTCGTCATCACGATCTTTATTGTACTCTTGGACACGCTTAACCAAGATATGGGGATTAGTGACGTCGCACAAGAGAAGTAAGACGTCTACAACCAAGCTGGCTCATATCCGAGTCAGTTCTTTTTATATTATTTAGGAGGAATCGAATATGAAAAACAGTGCCAAACGGGCGAACTTCATCACGTTCGCCATCATCGGTGTCATCATCATCGTCGGGATCGCTCTCTTGTTCTTCTTGAACAATGCGAACGAGGAGACAGGCGTCAACGCTGTCACACCGGACGAGCTTGAGACGAAGATTTCAGAAGAAGAGGAAGTCGTCGTCTACTTCTGGCAGACTGGTTGCGAATACTGTGAGCAAGTCAAACCGTACGTCGAGCCACTCATCGAAGAATATGACGCCGTGTCGATCAACTTGGCCGACCACAACGTCTGGACGACTTACGGCATCAACGGAACACCGACAATGATTCGTTTCCAAGATGGAAAGGAAGTCGATCGTGTGGAAGGTGCCGTCTCTGAACAACAATACGAGACGTTCTTTAAAAACGAGGAGGGCGCACAGTGATAAAAAGCCGCTTGTATCAGACTTTGTTTGAGTTGAACGCGACCCCGGTCATTGCCAAACGACTCCGTGCCTTCGCTGAATCGTCAGCGAGCCGGTCCTTCATCCCTTCGTTTGCGAAAACGTATCAAGTCAATCTTGATGAAGCGGCGGAGCCGATCGAGGCTTATCCGAGTCTGCACGCCTTTTTTACACGTCATTTGAAAGAAGGGGTCCGGCCGATCGATGCAAGTCCGGACTCGGTCGTCTCGCCATGTGACGGGAAACTATCCATCGTGGCCGATATTACGGACGACAGCCGCTTCGAGGTCAAGGGTCAGTCGTACACCCTCGCCGAACTGCTCGGATCGCAACAAGAAGCAAGACGTTACGCCGGCGGTACGGTCTGTGTCCTTTATTTGAGCCCGCGTGACTATCATCGCGTCCACGTCCCGCTCGCCGGACGGGTGCTCAGTCATTATGAACTCGGTGACCGTTCGGCACCGGTGAATGACATCGGGTTGACGGAGACGGTTCGTCCGCTCTCACGCAACTATCGTCGCGTCACACGCTTCGAGACGGCCGTTGGAGTATACGAGCACATCATGGTCGGGGCGTTGAACGTCAATACGATCGAATGGACGCTTGAAGGCGAACACGCGGGCAAAGGCGACGAGGTCGGTTATTTCTCATTCGGTTCGACCGTCATCCTTTGTTTTGAGAAAGGCCGCGTCACGATCGACCCAGCCAAAATCGGCCCGGTTCGACTCGGAGAAGTCATCGGGACGATGCAAAACGATTGATTTTAAAAACTTTTTCAGGCCGACCGAACGATACACTAGTCGTTTGGTCGGTTTTCGTTTACCATAGAAGGGATATCACTACATGTATAGTAGTTGAATCGCTTTAGCTAATTGGAGGAATTTAAACGTGTTTAATCGACTTTATCCGAAACAGTTCGTCGCGTCAGTTTTTGACATCGACCTTGAAGAATTGAAAGACCGTGGGGTTCGCGTCATTTTGACGGACCTTGATAATACACTCGTGGCCTGGGACGTCCCGCACGCACCGGAGCTTCTTTTGCTATGGCTTGAAAAAGTGAAATCACACGGACTCGATGTCATCGTCGTCTCGAATAACAACGAGAACCGCGTACGTACGTTCACGGAACCGCTCGGCCTTCACTATGTGGCGCGTGCGAAAAAGCCGTTGCCGTCTGGATTCAAACAGGCGCTCGCAAAATATGGATACTCGACGAAAGAAGCCATCTTCTTAGGCGATCAATTGTTCACGGACGTGCTCGGCGCCAATATGGCCGGGATTCACGTCATCCACGTGCAACCGGTCGTCAAGACGGACGGACTCGTCACCAAGTTCAATCGCATGCTTGAAAAAGTCGTGTTCGCCCATATGAAACGTCGCGGGAAGTACGTGTTGATCACGAAAAAAGTTGAGGAAATCGCTGTCGATGCGAAGCGCGCAAAAGTGGCGGTCGCTGAGAAAATCGGTGAAGCGATGCACTCTCGTTCCGAAGATTCACATAAAAAAGATGAATAAGGACCTCGAACGCACAGGAAGAAGGAGGCTGTCCATGTACGGCGCGTAAGGCGTCGGAATTAACGCTTCAGGAGTAGCGGCGAGGCGCTACGGTGAATGAAGAAGAGGCAACTCAAATGACAGCAGACAACATTATGGAAGAAACAAAACGTTATTGCGCCGGTTGCGGCGTCGCCATTCAAACGGAAGACCCGACCGGTGTCGGTTATGCACCAAAATCGGCACTCGATCGCGAGATCGTCATTTGCCAACGCTGCTTCAAATTGAAGCACTACAATCAAATTCAAGACGTCGAACTGACAGATGACGACTTCTTGCGTATCTTAAACGGCATCAGCGCGAAAGAAGCGCTCGTCATCAAAATCGTCGACATCTTCGACTTCAACGGTAGCTGGTTGCCGGGGCTCCAACGCTCGGTCGGCACAAACCCCGTCCTCTTGGTCGGGAACAAGGTCGACTTGTTGCCGAAATCGGTTAACCCGAACCGGATGTCTAACTGGATGAAGGCCGAAGCGAAAGAGCTCGGTTTGGAACCGATTGACGTCCATTTGATCAGTGCGAAAAAAGGTCACGGGATCGACGAGCTTGCCGAAAAGATCGAATATTATCGGAAAGGCAAGGACGTCTATGTCGTCGGTTGTACGAACGTCGGGAAGTCGACGCTCATCAACCAAGTCATCAAACGTTTCGGGGCAGAGGACGAAGCCATCATCACGGTCAGTCATTTCCCGGGAACGACGCTCGACTTGATCGATATCCCGCTCGATGATGATGCGAACCTTTATGACACGCCAGGGATTATCAATCGTCACCAAATGGCGCATTACGTCGATGCGAAAGATTTGAAAACGATCACCCCGAAAAAAGAGATCAAGCCGCACGTGTTCCAGTTGAACCCGCAACAGACGCTCTTCTTCGGTGGACTCGCCCGTCTCGACTACATGGAAGGCAACAAGCGCTCATTCGTTGTCTACATGTCAAACGAGTTGAAGACACACCGGACGAAGCTCGATAAAGCAGATGAACTATACGAAAACCATATCGGTAAGATGCTCAACCCGCCGAACGAGAAGACATTACAAATGTTGCCTCCGCTCGTGCGTCACGAGTTCAGTCTCCGTGACGGCGTCAAGACCGACATCGTCTTCAGCGGACTCGGTTGGGTTGCGATTCACGGAAAAGGTGGACGCATCGCCGCATGGGCACCAAAAGGAGTGGCCGTCACATTGCGTGAGGCGCTCGTATGAGACTGGCCGTCCTCGGTCACCCGATTGCTCATTCGCTCTCTCCCGTCCTGCACGAGCAGTGGCTGAGCGCGTCTGGGCTTTTCGGGCACTATGAAGCACTCGACGTCGCCCCGGGCGAGCTCGGGGACTTGTTTCAAGCGATGCGGGACGGCGTCTGGGACGGCTTTAACGTCACGATTCCGTACAAAGAGGCGGTCATCCCGTATCTCGACGAACTTGACCAGGCGGCTGAAGCCGCCGGTGCCGTCAACACGGTCTATAAACGGGACGGAAAGCTGATTGGGACGAATACGGACGGTGTGGGTCTAGTCACCGCACTCGACCGTCATACCGATTGGACGGGACGTGTGCTCGTTATCGGGGCAGGTGGGGCAGCGCGCGGGATAATCAGCGCCTTGCCGACCCGAGCCGTCACGGTCACAAACCGAACGATGGAACGAGCGGAGCGTCTCGCGGAGGCGTTCGGCATTGAAGCGCAGGCGCTCACCGACATTGATCCCTCATGCTATGACGTGATCATCCAGACGACTTCGGTGGGGATGGATGGTATCCATTCGCCTCGATCATTAAAAGGTTTACGACAAAACACCGTCGTTTGTGATATCATATATCGTCCACTCGTCACACCGTTTTTAAAGGAAGCCGCCAAAAATGACGCGAAAATCGTCAACGGAACTGCCATGTTCGTCGGACAAGGCGCTTTGGCGTTTGAATATTGGACAGGTGTGAGACCGGATCAACTTGTCGGAATGAAGTTAATTGAAAGCTTATTGGAGGAATAAATAGTATGTTATCAGGTAAACAAAAACGCTTTTTACGTGCTGAAGCACACCACCTTTCACCGATTTACCAGGTCGGAAAAAATGGAGTCAGCGAAGCGATGTGCAAAGACATCAGCGACGCGCTCGAAAAACGTGAGCTCTTGAAAGTTCAAGTGCTCCAAAACTGTGCCGATACGCCGAAAGATGTAGCCGGTGAATTGGCTGAGGGCACGAAAGCCGAAGTCGTTCAAGTGATCGGAAAAGTCATCGTCTTGTACAAACAGGCGACCGAGAAAGAAAATCGCCAAATTAAACTTCCATGAGCCGCATCGGCCTGATGGGAGGCACGTTCGACCCGCCGCATCTCGGTCATTTGTTGATTGCCGAGCAGGCACGTGAACAGCTCGCCCTCGACGAGGTCTGGTTTCTACCGGCGGCGATCCCGCCTCACAAGGCGGGGTTCAGTCCGGCCGAGGATCGGATCGAGATGACACGACGGGCGATCGCGGACCAAGCCGATTTCAAGCTGAGCTTGATCGAGTTTGAACGCGACGAACCGTCTTACACGGTCGAGACGATGAGACGGTTGCGGGACATGTACCCAGATGACACGTTTTTCTTCTTGATCGGGGCGGACTCGCTCGAGTCGCTCGAGAAGTGGTACGATTACGACACGCTCGTGACCCTCGTCACGTTCGGGGCCGTTGCGCGTCCGGGTAGCCGGTATCGCATCCCGAGACAGGCAGATGTGCGCACAATCGATATGCCGCAACTCGAGATCTCATCGACCGATATCCGGGAACGGGCGAAACGGGACAAGTCAATCAAATATCTCGTCCCACGCGATGTCGAAACTTATATCAAGGAGCGCAACTTGTATGACGTATGAGGAAGCACAATCATTGATTGAGGCGACATTACCGGAGAAACGCTATATCCACACGCTCGGTGTCGTTGAGACGGCAGATCGGTTGGCCCGTTTATACGGTGCCGATGTGGAGCAAGCACGTCTCGCGGCGATGTTGCATGACTATGCGAAATATTTGGATAGCGATATGATGCGCCAAGTCGTGGTCGAGGAAAACCTTGACCCGAGCTTGCTTGCGTTCGATGACGAACTGCTGCATGCACCGGTCGGCGCGATTCTGTTAGACCGGGCGTATGACCTTGACCCGGCCGTTGTATCGGCCATTAAGAACCATACGACCGGAGAGCCTGGCATGTCACGCCTCGACCAGATTTTATTCGTCGCGGACGCGATTGAACCGAACCGGTCGTATCCGGGCGTCGACACGTTGCGTGACCTCGCGGACCGTTCGCTCGAAGCGGCAGTCGTCGCGACGTTGCGTCAGACAATCGATTATTTATTGAAGAAGTCGGTGCGAATCTTTCCACTGACGATTGAGACGTATAACCATTTTGTGAAAACACCCTAGGAGGTACAGTATGACTGTAAAAGAAGAATTAGAATTGATCGTGAAGGCCGCTGACGATAAGCGTGCCGAAGATATCGTCGTCCTCGACATGGAAGGCATCTCACCGGTCGCAGATTATTTCGTCATCTGCCACGGTAACTCAGAGAAGCAAGTCCAAGCGATTGCACGCGAAATCAAAGACGTGGCCGGCGAGCACGAGCTTCCGCTCCACAAATTCGAAGGCATGGACTCGGCACGTTGGGTGCTCGCTGACCTCGAAAACGTCGTCGTCCACATCTTCCATCGCGATGACCGCGACTACTACAACCTTGAAAAATTGTGGGCAGATGCGCCACACGTTGAAGTGGAAGTCGGCTAATGGCGTACGAAGGGTTCGCCTACGTCTACGATGAGTTAATGAAAGATGCCCCGTACGAGGATTGGGTCGCCTTCGTGCGTCGCCACGTCCAAGACGGTGCATCGCTTGCTGACGTCGGATGCGGGACGGGCTCGGCGACGATTCGCTTGGCGGAACATTACGAGACGATCGGACTCGATTTATCCGAGTCGATGCTCGAAGTCGCCCAAGAGAAGGCGCTCGAGGCAGGCATCACGCTCCCGCTCTGGCAACAGGACATGCGGGAGCTTGAATTGCCACACCCGGTCGACGCCGTGACGATCCTTTGTGACTCGCTCTGCTACCTCGAGGATGAGGCCGACGTCATCGACACGTTCGAGGCGGTGTACGAACAATTGAAACCGGGTGGCATGTTCATCTTCGATGTACATTCGCCGAACAAGATGCAGACGCTCTTCAACCAGAAGACGTATGCCTCGAACGGGGAAGACTGCTCGTACATCTGGTTCGCCGACCCAGGCGAAGCACCGCTCTCGGTCGTACACGATTTGACGTTCTTCGTCGCCCTCGAAGATGGCACGTATGAGCGTGTTGAAGAGACACACGAGCAACGGACGTACGAACCGGGGCAATATATGCAATGGCTCATCGGGGCCGGCTTCCATGTGAAATCGGTCACCGCTGACTTTACGGACCAAGCTCCGGGCCCGAACGCGGAACGAATCTTTTTTGTCGCCCAGAAATAAACGAGACCCCATCGCGGATTTGCGATGGGGTCTCGAGCTGTTACCGAATCAAATCGCAACATGCGGTCTGATTCTTTTTTTATTGATGGTTCTGCCCGAAGTGAAGCATTGTTGCAGTCATGTTTGCCCAATTCGTGTTTCCGTGCCTCCAAGTCAGGTGTTTAATACTTGACTTATAAAGGCAGCTTTAGCTTGAGTATACTTTTCTCGGTCATTACGAAATTCTTTTGCTAAATGCCTTTTAAGAAGCCCGTACTCTTTTACAAGCGAAGGATTGTCTCGTAGTTTATCTCGAAACTCAATCTGTTTTCCCCAACGATCTTCTGCCACTTTCATGATGTGTAAATGAGCAACTCGCTTATCATTTTTTACTTTCACAAAAAATCTCCGCCAGGCTTGTCCATCTAGTTCAGGTGGTACATAGTGCCAATCATGCAACGTTAATGTATCAACAATATCGTGGATTTTTTCAAACGATTCGATACTAATCATCACATCTATAATAGGTTTTGCGGGTAGACCAGGAACGGCCGTACTACCTATGTGTTCTGCTTCCTTGATGTCAAACTTTGAAAGTAAGTCGAACAACTCTCTTGTTTCTTGTAGACCTAACCGTGCCCAATGCACGTTAGAATCTTCTATTTCAATAGTCTCATAAGCCCAAATTGGAATATTTGAGTGTTCGTGTTTGTCTTCTTTCATGAGTTTATCCCATCTCCCTGAAAGTTTTTTTCACTTTATACCCAGAATCTCATTTTTAAACGCGATATAGAGAAACAGATAATTTTTATCTCATTTTGCTTACAGCCTTGTTTCTCCGTTCACAAGTAATTTAATGTTGATTCATGGCCCCGTCATAATGCTAATCATAAAAAGAGTCGAAAGACCCCATCGCAAGTAGCATGGGGTCTTTGTCATGGTCAAGCCTCGTGACTGAATTGCCATTGGACACCGAAACGGTCTTCGACCATGCCATACGCCTTGCTCCAGAACGTCTCTTGGAGCGGCATAAGGACACGGCCACCGGCAGATAAAGCCTCGAATTCTCGACGGATGGCGTGGAGGTCATCTGTCACGACGGCGAGTGTGATGTTCTGCCCGAACGTGACCGGACCGTCCGGCATAGCGTCCGAAAACATGAGCGATGTACCATGGACGCTCAGACGGGCATGGAGGACGAGGTCGGCCAGCTCGTCCGGTACAGGTTCACCGTCCGGTCCAGGCTGGGCACCGAACGTCATGATATCCGGGGCGGGCTCGGCGAAGACGTCGGCATAAAACAGGACGGCGTCGCGACAGTCGCCATTGAAATTGAGATAAGGGTTGATCGTCATGAGTGTTCCTCCTCGAATCGTTTCTTTCAGTATGAGACAAACGGGTGACGGAAGAATCCGACAAAAGCACGAATTTTCGGACAAGGTTGTTGAAACGGTCGCTGAAACGGGAATGGAGTAGGTGAGACATTCTTACGAAAGAAGGCGTAAGGAGATGAAACTGACACGAGGACGTCTATTGGAATTCGGGTTCGTGTTGTTCATGGCAATCATTCTCGTCACGTCGATTATCGAAGGGGAATGGTTTGACGCGAGCGTCGCTGGGGCGGGGATCGTGTCGGGATTGATTCCGTTCATTCTCGAGAAAACGTTCAAAACCGAGTTCGACGCCAAGATGAAAGTCGCCTATATCCTTTTCTTGTTCGCATCGCAATATTTGGGCTCGATCGTCGGTTTATATTCGAACGGTTGGTGGGACACGTTTCTGCACGTGTTGAGCGGCGTGTTCTTGGCGTTTCTCGGCTTCGATTTCTTAAGTCGACTTGATGAGGACATCCGGCTCGAGATGCCGAAGCGGTTCGTCTTCGTCTATATCGTTGTTTTCGCAATGGCCGGGGCAGCGCTTTGGGAAATGTATGAATTCACATCGGACTTGGTGTTGAACACGACGATGCAAGGGAACGGGAATGATGACACGATGGTCGACATCGTCGCGGGATCACTCGGAGGTATCATTGCGGCTCTCCTTGTGACCGAAATCCATCGGAAAGAACAACGGCACAAACATAAAAATTGAAAGCGATTTCAAAAACGCTCGAGTCCATCGAGCGTTTTATTTGTAATAATTATTATCTTTTAATATTATTAATCTTGTAATAATGATTATTAAGAGGAGGCAATATTAATGGATCAACACCGTCATCTAACTACTAACCAAGGCGTCCCAATCGGGGATAACGCCAACTCCATCACAGCGGGTCGTCGCGGCCCGACACTTCTCGAAGATTATCAGCTAATTGAGAAACTCGCCCACTTTGACCGTGAGCGCGTACCGGAACGGGTCGTTCATGCCCGTGGCGCCGGAGCCCACGGTGTCTTCAAAGTTAAAAATAGCATGAAACGATATACAAAAGCCAAATTTTTGCAGGAAGAGGGACAAGAGACACCAGTCTTTGCTCGCTTCTCGACCGTCATTCATGGTCTCGGCTCACCAGAGACGCTTCGTGACCCACGTGGATTCTCGGTCAAGTTTTACACGGAAGAAGGGAACTACGACTTCGTCGGAAACAACTTGCCAGTCTTCTTTATCCGTGACGCCATCAAATTCCCGGATGTAATCCACTCACTCAAACCAGACCCGCGGACGAACCTGCAAGACCCGGACCGTTTCTTCGACTTCATGTCGCTCACGCCGGAATCGACGAGCATGCTCATCCACTTGTTCAGCGATGAAGGAATTCCAGCGTCATACCGTCATATGCGCGGCTCATCGGTCCACTCATTCAAATGGGTCAACGAATACGGAAACACGGTGTACATAAAACTCCGTTGGGTCCCGAAACAAGGTATTAAAAACTTGTCGATGGAAGAAGCGGCGAAAGTGCAGGCCGAAGACTTCAACCATGCGACACGCGACTTGTTCAACGCCATCGAGGAAGGCGACTTCCCGGAGTGGGATCTTTACGTCCAAATCCTCGACCCGGCCGATATGGACAACTTTGACTTCGATCCGCTCGACGCGACGAAAGATTGGTTCGAAGACGTCATCCCGTATCAACTTGTCGGTACGATGATACTCAACAAGAACGTCGACAACTTCTTCGCCGAGACAGAGTCGGTCGGTTTCAACCCGGGTGTGCTCGTTCCTGGAATTCAACCGTCTGAAGACAAGATGCTCCAAGGCCGCTTGTTCTCGTATTCGGACACGCAACGTTACCGCATCGGGGCAAACTATTTGCAGCTCCCAATCAACTGCCCGTTCGCACAAGTGTCGAACAATCAGCGTGATGGGGCGATGCCGTTCAAACAACAGACGAGCCCGGTCAACTATGAACCAAACCGCTATGAGGACGCACCGAAACCGGACGCGGCTTATATCGAGACGGAACAACCGCTCACAGGCGTAGCCGGTCGTCAAAAAATCGAGAAGACGAACGACTTCGGTCAAGCGGGTGAAGTGTACCGTCGCTACTCGGAAGAAGAGAAAACGGCGCTCGTGAACAACTTGGTGGCACACATTAAAGAAGTTCGCCATGAGAATACGGTGCTGCTCTTGATTTGCAACTTCTACCGGGCCGACCGCGACCTCGGCGCGCGTCTCTCGGAAGCACTCAACGTCGATATCACACCATTCTTGAATCAAGTGACGGAATAACTTGTCCGCAACAGAGATGCGTAGCTGCATCTCTGTTTTTGTTTTTTTTTACCTTAGGAGGATAAGTGGTTCGAATCTCAAAAATTGTCCCAAGCCCGTCCATATGCCAAGATAAGAAAAAAGGGGGATGTTACACATGAACCAAGTCATCGACACACTATTGAATCATCGCTCCGTCCGCTCATTCACGAATGAGACGTTGACCGACGAACAAATCCGACTCATCGTCGAGAGTGCCCAGCGCGCTTCGACGTCGAGCTTCATCCAAGCCTATTCTATCATCGGGGTGACCGACCCGGAGAAGAAAGCAAGGCTAGCCGAAATCGCCGGTAACCAGCAATACGTCATCGACAACGGTCACTTCTTCGTCTTCTGCGCCGATTTGTATCGACACGAGTTGATTGGAGAACTGCGGGAGGCAGACGTGAATGCGACGCTCGAGACCGACGAGAAGTTGCTCGTCGCGGTCATCGATGCCGCGCTCGCGTCCCAAAACGCGGTCGTGGCCGCTGAATCGATGGGCCTCGGCATTTGCTATATCGGCGGAATCCGCAATGACATGTTCGCTGTGAAGGAACTGCTCAGTTTACCGGAGCGGGTATTGCCGCTCTTCGGACTTGCTGTCGGTGTCCCGGAGCACGTCGAAGACCAGAAACCGCGCCTCCCGCTCGAACATATTTATCATGAGAACACATACGTCGCCGACACCGAGCAACTGAAACAAGAACTCGATGCGTATGATGCGACGATTCATGACTACTACGCGGCCCGTGGGTCGAACCAACGAAGCGACACGTGGACCGGACAAATGGGACGGATGTTGTCGAAACCAACCCGGCTCGACGTGAAAGACTTCTTGAAGACGCAAGGCTATTTGAAGCAATGAAAAAACCGCCGGGAGGCGGTTTTAGTTTGTCTCGGCATCGAGCCAGGCGTGGTCGATCGCGCCGAATTGCTTGGCAATGATGACCCCATTTTCATCAAGGACGTATGTTGTCGGCATCGCTTGAATTCGGTAGGCGTTACCGACGATTCCTTCCTCGTCATAGACGACCTTGAACGCATCTTCATATGGGGCGACGAACGTCCGCGCATCCTCGATGTCCCGTTCACTCGTCGTCGTATTGACGGCGACGATGGTCACATCGTCTTGTTCTCGGGCAAACTTGGCCATATCCGGCATCTCGGCCCGGCACGGAGGGCACCACGATGCCCAGAAGTTGACGACGACCCGCTCACCGCGTAAATCTTCCAAGTTGAACGGCGTCCCATCGGTTCGCTTCAACTCAAAATTCGGTGGGACTTGGCCGATGTTCAATCCGGTCTGGGACGAGTCGGCCTCGAGCCGTGGCGTCTCGTCCGGTAAGCTCGCATTGATGACGGCGAGCACGACGATGAGCCCGAGTCCGTATTGGACCGCCTTTTGAGATGGCCGTGCTACATATGTGGCGACGGCGATGAGAAGAAAGAGCGGAATGAGCGACCACAACTCGAATGTATCGGTCACAAGCGACCCGACCGACCAAATCGCGAACGCACCGACCACGGTCCAGAGTAACAATCCGAGCGTAGGACTCTGCATCCAGCGCCATGTCGTGACGAGCAGCAAGGCGATTAGGCCGGCCATATAGATATGGAGCGGTTGCGGAGATGAGAGCAGTGGGAGCATCCCATATTTGGGGACGACGAGCGTCACCGCAAACCAAAAGACCAAGGCCGAGAACAACCAATAGCCACGAAGGCTAGGCGTGAGCCGGAATACAAAAATAGCAATCACGGCAGCGGCAATGAGAAGTGACCACGTGCCGCCGATCGCATAAAGGGATAAGGCCAAACTTCCCGTCGACGCGAGACCGAGGACGATCGCACTTCCTTTCCATGCGAGAAAGCCGGCGAACCAGGTGCCGAGGACGGCGTCGCGTTCTTTTTCTGACAAGCCGATTTTTTTAAAGCCGATGTAGAGAATAAGTAGGCTGGCCATCATAGCCAGCAAATCGAGTCGAACGTTCAATGGACCGATGGCAATCACAGAATCCCTCCTAGAGAAAAAGCGCCCAAACGAGTGGGCGCTTTCTTTGTTTGTAGTATAGCATTAGCCGATTTGTTCTGCATTGAGGACAGTCTTCATTGCGCCATAGCCACCGAGGATGTTTTGGATATCCTTGTAGCCGAGTGATTGAAGCACACTCGCGGCCATTCGTGAACGGACGCCAGATGCACAGTGAACGGCGATTGTTTGATCTGTCGGGAGACCTTCATGGTCGCGTGCCAGTTTACCGAGTAGGATGCGCTCGGCTTTCTCGTAGTGGCTCGCGTTCCATTCTGTCGCATTTCGGACATCGAGGACGAAAACGTCACCTTTTTCTGCCGACTCGATCGCTTGTTCCGCTGTCACATCTGTGTACGTTTCCGTCAACAGTTCTTGACCGAGTTCTTCGACTGGGACGACGAAGCGGAGACGGTCGAGACCGATTGATTGGAGGTCCGTCTGTACTTGATCGACATCTTCCGCGCTCGCGATGAGCGTGATGTCTTTGTCGAAGTTGACGAGCCAGCCGGCCCATGAGACGAACTTCGTGTTGTAAGGGATGTTGATTGTGCCTGGGACGTGACCTTTGGCGAACTCTTCCCCTTTACGCGTATCGACGACTTGTGTTTCCTCGACGAGCGTATCGAGGCGGTCCGAACCGACGACTTCTGGACGAGCGATTTCGTTCGTGACTTGGATGCCTTCTTTGTTCACTTTTTTCATCATCGCGAAGTAGTTCGGCGGTTCTGGTTGGTCCGTCGTCAACTCTTTGATGAACGCGTCTTTGTCTGTCATTTGAAGCGCCCAGTTCGTCGCTTTCTCGTAACCGACCGTCGATGTCGGGATGGCGCCGAGCGCTTTCCCGCAGGCACTTCCGGCACCGTGACCCGGCCAAACTTGAACGAAGTCAGGAAGATCTTTGAACTTCTTGAGCGAGTCGAACATTTGCTCGGCACCGATTGCTGTCGTTCCTTTTACACCGGCTGCTTCTTCGAGCAAGTCAGGACGACCGATATCGCCGACGAAGACGAAGTCGCCTGTGAAGATACCCATTGGTTGTGTTTGGTTTCGGTCGTAGAGCAAGAACGAGATATGTTCTGGCGTGTGCCCTGGTGTATGCATGACTTCGAGTGTGACGTTACCGACTTTGAACGTGTCGCCATCTTTGACGAGTTTTGAGTCGATGTCTTTCGCGAATGCATATTTCCATGACGCGTCGCCTTCGTCTGATAGATAAGCCGTTGAACCGGTACGTTTCGCAAGCTCGAGTGAACCTGAGACGAAGTCGGCGTGGATGTGAGTCTCAGCCGTCGCGACAATCTTCATGCCTTCTTTTTCAGCTTCCTGAAGATAAGGTGTGATGTTACGGGCCGGATCGATGACGACGGCCTCGCCGGTCATTTGGCAACCAACCATATAAGATGCTTGTGCTAATTTTTGATCATAGAAATAACGTAATAACATGTGAAATACCCCCTAAGAATAGTTGACTGTAAACGATTGTCGTTTTTGAAATATATATATAGAAGATTGTTAGACTGTTTCGCCCGTCCAGCTCATCATGCCGCCATCGACGTTGATGACATCGAAGCCGAGTGAATCAAGGTAAGCCGAAGCGTTCATGCTTCGTCCGCCTGCTGCACAGATGACGTGAATCGGTTTCGAACGATCGAGCTCATCGACTTTCGCACCGAATTCAGAGAGTGGCACGTTTTTCGCTTGCTTGATGTGGCCACCTGCAAATTCGTCTGTCTCCCGAACATCAATCAAGTTGAGTGTTTCATCAGATTGAAGCAATGTTTCTAGTTCAGTTGTCGAAATGGTTTTCATGAGTCATTGATCTCCTTTGTGATTGTAGAGTTTTTGAAGTGAGTTTCTTTCGTTGTTTTTAATATACCCCCTGAGGTATACTGAATGCAAGAAAAAGAATCGGAGGTCGAAAATTGAAGAAATTAATGCTGATTTTATCGATTTTGGTGCTAGTGACGATCGGAATCGTCCTTTTCACGTCCAAAGAGACTGGAATCACAAAAATCGACGTGGAAACACTACAAAACAGATTGGAAAACGAAGAAATAACCTTGTTAGACGTCCGAGAAGTAGACGAATACGAGGGGGGGCATATCGAAGGAGCGGTGAACGCACCACTTTCTTCATTAAATGAAACCGAATTGCCTTATCCGAAAGATGAACCGATCTATGTCATCTGCCGGAGCGGAAATCGAAGTGCCCAAGCGGCACAACTGTTGAAAGAACGTGGCTACACTGAAATTTATGATGTCTCGGGCGGCATGATTGCCTGGGAACAAAAATAAAAACTTACTTATTATATAGGGTAGGGAATTGGAGGAATTGATATGGAATTTGGATTTATCATCACCATCTTTTTGATCGGCTTTATCGGGTCGTTCATTTCAGGGATGGTCGGAATTGGCGGATCGATTATTAAATATCCGATGTTGTTGTATATTCCACCGCTCCTCGGCTTCGCGGCGTTCAGCGCCCACGAAGTATCGGGAATCAGCGCGATTCAAGTCTTCTTCGCGACGATCGGTGGAATTTATGCATACCGGAAAGGTGGTTATTTGAACAAACAGCTCATCTTGTATATGGGTGTCGCTGTCTTGATTGGGAGTTTCATCGGCGGCTACGGCTCGACGCTCTTGTCTGAGAACTTGATTAACGTCGTTTATGCCGTGCTCGCGACGATTGCGACAATCATGATGTTCTTACCGAAAAAGAACGTCGAGGATGTTCCGCTCGACCAAGTCACATTCAATAAAGTAATTGCAGCGAGCTCGGCGTTCATCGTCGGGGTGGCAGCAGGAATCGTCGGGGCAGCAGGAGCGTTCATCTTGATGCCGATCATGCTCGTCGTGCTCCGGATTCCGACGAAGATGGCGATCGCGAGTTCGCTCGCCATCACGTTCATCTCGTCAATCGGCTCGACAGCGGGGAAAATCATCACCGATCAAATCGTGTGGGAACCTGCCGTCATCATGATCATCGCGAGTTTGATTGCGGCACCGCTCGGTGCAAACGTCGGTAAGAACATGAAGACGAAGTCACTTCAAATGATTTTGGCGTTACTGATTTTAGCGAGTACAGTAAAAATTTGGATGGACATTATCGGTTAAGCGAATCAATGTTAAATGGCTACTGAGGCGACTTGGTAGCCTTTTTTTGTGTAAAGACTGCAATGGAATTGTTAAGTTTATGTATAGTTGTAAACGTCAATTAGTTGAATCGGGTTCACAAGAACGTTAAAATAGAGGCTATACGTCTAAAAAAGAAAATGAACCTTTCACTTGAATTCCATATAAGGAGTGTTTACATGAATCGCACGAATCAATCGAAAGGAAGAATGGACCGATTCCGCCAAGCGGCGCTCGACTCGTTCAAAACACATCGTCTGTTCTGGATGTTCACCATCTTGTTATGGACGAAGTCGCTGATCGCGTATCAGTTCTTCTTCAACATGCCGGCCGAGAATCTGGTCCAGGCATTCATTCTCATCATCAACCCGCTCAGCTTCACGTTGTTCTTGTTCGCCTTCAGCTTCTTCTTCGGGGGAAATAAGAGGAAGTGGGCGCTGTATAGTCTATATCTCGTCTCCTCGCTCATCTTGTTCGCGGATACGACCTATTACCGTGAGTTCACGGATTTCTTGACCGTACCAGTCCTATTCCAATCGTCGAACATGGAGACGCTCTCGTCGTCATTCCTCTCGCTTCTCGAATGGAAAGACTTGCTCTTGTTAGGGGATCTCGTCGTGCTCCCGTTCCTACTATGGAAAATGAAAGAGACGAGCCAAGCGTCACAGCGCCGCGTCTTGATCACATTTACGGCAGCCGCCGCCATGTTCGGGTTCAACCTCGTCCTTGCGGAAATGGAGCGTCCAGAGTTACTCACGCGCTCGTTCGACCGGGAACTGTTGGTCAAAAACTTAGGAACGTTCAATTTCCACGTCTACGATGCCATGCTTCAAACGAAGACATCGGCCCAAAAGGCGCTCGCAGACGGATCTGAATTGGATGAAGTCGAGAACTTCACACGTCAGAACTATGCGGCTCCAGACCCGGAGATGTTCGGGAAGTATAAAGGCAAAAACGTTGTCGTCGTCTCGTTCGAGTCGGCTCAAAACTTCACGCACAACATGAAAGCGTCGAACGGCGAGTACATCACGCCGAACTTGAACAAACTGATCGAAGAATCCCACTACTGGCCGAACTATTACCATACGACCGGCCAAGGGAAGACGTCAGATGCCGAGTTCGCACTCGATAACTCGCTTTACGGCCTCTCGCGTGGAGGAGTCTACTTCACGAACGCCGATAACGAATACAACGCGTTACCAGAAGTCATCAAAGAAGATAACTACTACTCGGCCGTATTCCACGCCAACAACAAGTCGTTCTGGAACCGCGACCAGATGTATCAAAACATCGGCGTCGACAAGTTCTTTGACGAAGCCAGCTACGACCTCGGGAACCCTGAGGATATGACGGAGTGGGGTCTGCTCGATGATGAGTTCTTCCGCCAATCGGTACCGATGCTCGAAGAGCTGCCAAAACCGTTCTATGCGAAGTTCATCACGCTGACGAACCATTTCCCGTACACGATGCCGAGTGAGAAGCACGAGCTCGTCCCGAAATTTGAGACGAACTCGACGACACTCAACAACTTCCCGCAGGCGCTCGCCTATCAGGATTACGCGCTCGGGTTGTTCATCGATGAGTTGAAGGCGAACGGCATGTGGGATGACACGATCTTCGTCGTCTACGGCGACCATTACGGCATCTCGACGAACCATAACGCCGCCATGGCGGATTTGCTCGGGAAAGACGAGTTGACGCCATACGACGTCGCCAAGCTCCAAGCGGTCCCGTTCGCGATTCATTTGCCGGGACAAGACAAAGGTGAAGTGCACGAGACGATTGGAAGTCATGTCGACATGAACCCGACGATTCAGCACTTGCTTGGAATCGATACGTCAGAACAGGTCGGATTCGGGAACGACTTGTTCTCGAAAGAGCATTATGACCGCGCCATCTTCCGTGATGGGACGGTCGTGACGCAAGACCATCTGTTCACGCAGTCGATGTGCTATGACGCCAAGACTGGCGAAGTCGCAGAAGACGGTGAGGCGTGTACACCACTTGAATCAGAAGCGAACAAAATCCTCGAGATGAACGACCAGCTCATCTATTCAGATTTACTCCGCTTCAAACAAGCTCAATAATGAAGAGAGAAAAGATTGGAAACAGTCTTTTCTCTTTTTTTGTGGTCGTCGCGCCTTAGGAAGACTAAGATGAAAGAAGTGCACATCAGAAAAGGAGAACGAGATGACATTAGATTATACGGGAGAACGGGTCATCCCAGATCGCATGGACCCGCTGAACGGCTTGTTGCTTGAACATATCGCCCGTTACCATTTCGCCCTCTTATACATGAACGGACGCGTCCTCGATTTTGCGAGCGGGAGCGGATACGGCAGTCAATTGATCGCCAAGAACTTGAAAGGGACCGTGACCGAGGTCGTCGCGCTCGACTTGTCAGAAGAGGCGACGCGCTATGCGAAAGGCCGCTATCACCATCCGAACGTGGCCTATGTAGTAGGCGACGTGTTAGACCGGACGTTGCCGGAGAAACTCGGGACGTTCGACTGCATCGTCAGCTTCGAAACGATCGAACACGTGACCGACTATGAGGCGTTCATGGCGAACGTGTGGCAACTCTTGAAGCCAGGGGGCATCTTGGTGTTATCGACGCCATTCGGGCAAGGGGTCGGGCAACCGACGAATGAACTGTTCCATGTCCACCAGTTCACCGAGGCCGAGTTTGAGGAATTATTTACGTCATTCACGTCGACCGAATTTTATTATCAACGAGGTGTGCTCGTCGAACCGAAACGGGGGGCACGCCATTATCCGATCGGGATCACCGTCGCGGTTAAATAAAAAATCCCGATGAACGAGGTCATCGGGTAATGAAATAGTATAACAGGCCGAGCGCCACGAAGGAGATTGGGAACAGGACGATATACGTCCACGACACCATCGACCAACTTTTCTTTTGACTGTAGTCTGATTTGTCTTTCCCGAGTCCGACCATGATGGTGAAGACGAGGGCAATCAAGCAAACGAGTAGCGATAATCCGATTGTGAGATACATATTGTCACATCCTTCTTTGTTTCTTCATATATCAAGCATAGCTGAAAACGTAACGAAAAAGCCTCTGAAATGTTGGGATTCTGTGTCCGACAATCAGAGGCTTTTATCACACCTGGGCATTTTTTATATATGTGTCGGCATCATCGATTGGAATGCCAAGCGCCTCGTGGATGACGATCAAGGCGCTGTCGTTGCGCTTGTCCGTCTCGGCGGCGACACAGTCGCGCGGGACGTGGAGCTCATACTCACGCATATAGCCGTCATTCGCCGAGAACAGGATACAGATATCTGAGGCGACACCGGTCAGGACGAGCGATGTGACGTCAAGTTGACGCAACAAGATGTCGAGCTGTGTCCCGTAAAACGTCGAGTGTCTCGGCTTGATGATGAAGTATTCTTTTTCTTCCGGCGCGATCCGTTTGGCGATGTCCCTGCCTTTCGAAGACTCGACGTGCCGGATGATATCCTCGGTGCTATCTTTCCACTGCCCGAAGTTATCGTTGCAGTAGATGACCGGCCAGTCGTTCTCTTTAAAGTGACGTTTCAGTTTCAAAATCGGGTCGACGATCGGCTCCGTATGTCGAAACAGGTCGTCCCCACCGACGAAGTCGAAGTCGTTAAACAGATCGATGATGAGTAACGCCGTCTTTGGCATCGTGGTCCCTCCATTCAAAGAAGTCTCTGTATAGGAAGTACCACACTCGTTCAGACGTTAATCGTCATTCAGCAAACGTTTTGCTGCGGAACATGAACGCCGTGATGATATAGAAGGCGACGATGTGAATCAAGACGTAGAACGCCGAGAACCAAATCGTCACGTCCATCGTCTCCATGAAACCTGGGCTTTGGTAGTAGATCGACAAGTCCGTGTGTAGGAAGACAATCCATTTGGCGATGGCCGGTTTCCACGCGATGAGAAGACCACCGATCATCGTCGAGACGAAGTTTGCGAGCACGGTGAAGCCGATCACGACCCCGACCGATTTGAAGACGACCGAGAACATGAGCGTCAAGAAGATGACGAACACGCCGCTCGAGACGCTAAGCAGGACATTGCGGAACTGCTCGAGCGTCAACTCCCCGTCGAGCGTCAACGCAAAACCGTACGTGACGGCAAGAATGAACACGAACTGGGCGAGCATGATGAGAAGGGCGGCCACAAGTTTCGACAGTAAAATTCGATCGCGCGAGTAAGGGCTCATGAGCAAATGCTTCAACGTATCAAATTTCAACTCGTTCCCAATCATCTCAGCGGTGAACACGATCGTGAAGATGCCGAGGAACGTCATCGCCGCCATCGTCGCATAGTTGACGAACGTTTCCGCGTCACCTGGGTTGTTGCCGCTCCGGACGATGAAGTACGTTAAGACGATGATCCCAGTGTACATACCGAGTGCGACGAGCGGTTTGATCGTACGTCGCCATTTCATGAACTCATTGGCTAGTAATGAACGCATTGTTCGTGCCTCCTTCTTTTTTCGTCAATTTCAAGAACTGTTCTTCAAGTGTCTCGTGTTTCATCCCGATCTGATAGACGGCGATGTCACGTTCGACGAGATGTTTCAACAAATGCGGGATATCGGTTTCCGGACGCGGGACGATGAACGTCTCAGCTGACTGTTGAATGATTTTCACATCATCAAAAGCGAGTGCCACGACATCGAGCGCTTCGTTCATCTGCTCGCGGCCGACTTTACAGAGGATGACACTTTCCGTCTTAGCCTCACCGTCTCCGCCTTGGACCGACTTGATTTGTCCTTGATCGATGATGGCGAACCGGTCGGTGATCAGTTCCATCTCGCTCAATAAGTGACTTGAGATGAGGATGGCGATGCCGCGGTGGTCGGCTAAATGCCGTAAGTAGTTGCGCAAATCAGCGATGCCTGCTGGGTCGAGACCGTTTGTCGGCTCGTCGAGGATCAATACTTTCGGGTTATGGAGCAGGGCACGGGCGATGCCGAGTCGCTGTTTCATTCCGAGTGAGTATTGTTTCACTTTCATATCGAGCTTTGTCTCAAGTCCGACGAGGGCACCGAGGGCGTTCAAGTCGACTTTCTTTAGACCAGGAATCAAATTCATCGCGTGAATCAGGTTCTCGCGGCCCGTCAAATACGGATAGAAAGCCGGGTTTTCGACGATGGCCCCGATGCGACTGAGCGCTTGTTGGCGTTCTGTCGAGACGTTGAATCCGTCGACGGTCACTTTGCCGTGTGTTGCTGGCATGAGGCCGGTGATAATACGAATCGTCGTCGTCTTCCCGGCGCCGTTCGGTCCGAGGAAGCCAAAGATTTCTCCGGGCGTGACGTCAAAACTGACATTCGTCAGGACGTTCGTCTGGCCCATTTTCTTGTGTACATTTTGTACGGATAACATAGGGTCACCTTGCTTTCGTTTAGAGTATTTTTCAACTGGACACCCCTATATACGGACTGGATTGAAACAAGGTTTCACCTTTTTTTGAAACTGTTGAAACAAAGCGGTGATTTCACAATTAATTGATAAGGAAAACTTATTGAAATAGTATGGACGAATTGTGAATTTGAAAGGGTCTTTCCACAGGGAAAGGTGTAGTATGAAGAGGAGAGAAAGAGGCAAGATTTGGCTCTTTTTGCAGGACGAATCAGATGGATGAACTGCTTCGTGCTTAATGTTAAAATGAAAGCGTTCACACATCGGACGCACAGGAACGGATAGGGGGATTTATTCAATGGGAGAGTCGTCGAACGGTCGCGAAGAAGTGCAAGCATTTTATGGTCCAAACTTAGGCTATATCGTTGAATTGTACGAGCAGTATGTGGAAGACCCAGAATCGGTCGACGCGGAGACGCGTCAATACTTTGACGAACACGGGGCACCGGAAGCGAGCGCACCTGTCGCGCCGGCTGCATCGTTTGATTTAGAGAAAGTCGTGGCAGCGACACGGTTGGTCAATGATATCCGGGCACTCGGCCATAAAGCGGCCGATATCTATCCGCTCAAAGACCACCCGCGCGAACACGGCTTGTTTGCATTTGACCGTTACGGATTGAGTGAGGCCGACCTCGAGCAAGTACCAGCTCACTTGTTGTCGGAAGACGTGCCAAAACCGGGCGCGAACGCGCTCGAACTCGCTCGTCATTTGCTTGACGTCTATACGGGCACGGTTGCCATCGAGCTCCGCCACTTGGACGATATGGAAGAGAAGCGTTGGATTCGCCGCCGCATCGAGCAAGGCGCATTGAAAGCGAAGTACTCGAAGAACGAGAAAATCGAGCTGTTCCAGCGTCTAGCCGAGACAGAGTTGTTCGAGTCGTTCCTTCATAAAACATACGTCGGACAGAAACGCTTCTCGATCGAAGGGCTCGACGCGATGGTGCCGCTCCTTGACGCCATGGTCGGCGGCCTCATCTCGAGCGGGTCAGAACATATCAATATCGGGATGGCCCACCGCGGACGCTTGAACGTACTCGCGCACGTGCTCGGCAAACCGTATGAGATGATTTTTGCCGAGTTCCAGCACGCCCCGAACAAAGAGTTGATCCCATCGGAAGGGTCGATCGGCATCAACTTCGGTTGGTCCGGCGACGTGAAATATCACCTCGGTCTCGACCGCAAAGTGTTAGAAGAGAAGAAAGAGGTCCGCTTGAACCTCGCCAACAACCCGAGTCACCTCGAGTTCGTCGGTTCGGTCGTCGAAGGCTACACGCGCGCCGCGCAGGACGACCGCTCAGAAAAAGGGATGGCAGTCCAACATGACGACAAAGCGGCATCAATCTTGATTCATGGGGACGCCGCATTCCCGGGACAAGGCATTGTCGCCGAGACGCTCAACATGACGAACTTGAAAGGCTATCGGACAGCCGGGACGGTCCACGTCATCGCCAACAACACGATCGGCTTCACGACCGACCCGAGCGACTCGCGCTCGACACGTTATGCGAGCGATATCGCCAAAGGCTATGAGATTCCAGTCTTCCACGTTAATGCCGACGACCCGGAAGCGTGTGTCGCCGTCGCCAAACTGTGCAGCGAGTATCGTGCCAAGTTCCATAAAGACATCCTCGTCGACTTGATCGGTTACCGCCGCTACGGTCATAACGAGATGGATGAGCCGATGAACACGAACCCGGTGCTCTATAAAGCCATCAAAGAACACCAATCGGTCCGTCACGTCTACGCAGATGTGCTCGAAGCGGAAGGTGTCATGTCGAAAGAAGACAAGGCGACGATCGAACAGTCGATTGAGGATCGTCTCAAGTCGGCCCGTGACCTCGTCCCGGCCGAAGAAGAAGATGCCGACATCGTCTTGCCGGAAGCGGTCCATAAAGGATTCCCGTTCGTCGAGACGGGCGTGGAACGTGACGTGCTCCAACAATTGAACGATGAATTGCTCGTCTGGCCGGAAGGCTTCGGCGTGTTCCATAAACTTCAAAAAGTGCTTGACCGTCGCCGTGACGCGTTCGCGGACAATGGGAAAGTCGACTGGGGCCATGCCGAGACGCTCGCCTATGCCTCAATCATCTCGGACGGCACGCCGATCCGCTTGAGCGGGCAAGATTCGGAGCGCGGAACATTCGCGCAGCGTAACATCATGTTGAACGATGTCGAGACAGGCCAGAAGTTCTCGCCGCTCCATCACTTGTCGACGGCGAACGCCTCGTTCTCGGTCCACAACAGCCCGCTCTCAGAAGGCTCGGTACTTGGTTTTGAATACGGATATAACGTGTTCGCCCAAGATACGCTCGTCCTATGGGAAGCACAGTACGGTGACTTCGCCAACTCGGCGCAAGTCATGTTCGACCAGTTCATCTCGGCCGGTCGCGCCAAGTGGGGCCAAAAATCAGGTCTCGTCATGCTGTTGCCGCACGGCTATGAAGGCCAAGGTCCTGAGCATTCGAGCGCCCGCATGGAGCGTTACTTGACGCTCGCTGGAGAGAAAAACTGGACGGTCGCGAATTTGTCGACGGCCGCGCAGTACTTCCACATCTTGCGTCGTCAGGCGAAGATGCTCGGTACAGAACAAGTCCGTCCGATGATCATCATGACACCGAAGAGCCTGCTCCGTCATCCGCTCGCAGCCTCATCGGTCGATGAACTGTCCGACAATAACTTCCGCCCGATCATCGAACAAGTTGGTCTCGGTGAGAATCCGGATCAAGTCGAACGTCTCGTCTTCTGTTCAGGGAAGATGGCAATCGATTTGCAAGAAGCGACGATGAAGTCAGAGGAGTCACTCGACTTCCTGCACATCATCCGTGTCGAAGAAATTTATCCGTTCCCGGTCCGTGAGATCCGTGAATTGATCAGCCGCTATCCGAACGCGAAAGAGATTGTCTGGGTCCAAGAAGAGCCGAAAAACATGGGGGCATGGACGTACATCGAGCCTCGTCTCGAAGCGGTCACATCGAACCGATTGAACGTCCGCTACGTCGGCCGCCGCCGTCGTTCGAGCCCGGCCGAAGGAAATCCGACGGCCCATAAACAAGAACAAGCACGCATCATCCGTGAAGCCATCTCACGTGACGCCGTCTCGGCTGCTGCCGGCACGAGCACATATCAAAAAGATCGTAAATAAGTTAAGGGGGAACTCATTGTGATCGAAATCAAAGTACCGGAATTAGCAGAGTCCATTACGGAAGGAACGGTCGCGTCTTGGCTCAAACAGCCAGGCGACCACGTTGAAAAAGGGGACGCCATCGTCGAACTCGAGACGGACAAAGTCAACATCGAAGTGCCGGCCGATGAGTCGGGCACGCTCGACGAGCAATTGGCGGCCGAAGGGGACACGGTCCAAGTCGGACAAGTGATCGCCCGCCTCAGCTCAGGATCGGGCGGCGGTACGGCTGTCGCGACGAAGACAAAAACGGAAGCGGCGACAGAGACAGCTCCGGCACCGGCCGAGACAAAAACAGAGGAAGTCGGCGAAGCGAAGAAAGTCGAACGCCGTGAAGAGCACGTGGCGAGCCCAGGCAAAGGACCAATCGCGACACCGGCGGCCCGTAAATTGGCCCGTGAGAAAGGCATCGACTTGTCGGCCATCCAAACGAACGACCCGATCGGCCGCATCAACGTCCATGATGTGACGAACCACGAGTCGAAACCGGCACCGGCACAAGCACCACAAGCGCCAAAAGCACCGGCAGCGGCACCGCAACCGGCAGCGAGCGGCAAAGATGAAGAGCGCATCAAAATGACGCGTCGTCGTCAAACGATTGCCAACCGCCTCGTCGAAGTGCAACAGACGGCAGCGATGTTGACGACGTTCAATGAAATCGATATGTCGGCCGTCATGGCGCTCCGCAAACGTCGCCAAGAGAAGTTCGTCAAAGATAACGACGTCAAACTCGGCTTCATGTCGTTCTTCACGAAAGCGGCCGTCGCGGCGCTCAAACGGATGCCATACTTGAATGCTGAGATTCAAGGCAACGAGATCGTCTTGAAGAAATACTATGACATCGGCATCGCCGTGTCGGCTCCGGACGGCCTCGTCGTCCCGGTCGTCCGCGAAGCGGATCGCAAAAACTTCGGTGAGATCGAGAAAGACATCTTGCACCTCGCCGATAAAGCCCGCAACAACAAGCTCGGGTTGAGCGACCTCACAGGTGGCACGTTCACGATCACGAACGGTGGCGTCTTCGGCTCACTCTTGTCGACACCGATCTTGAACGGACCACAAGTCGCCATCCTCGGGATGCACTCGATTCAACTCCGTCCGATTGCTATCGACGCAGAGACGATGGAGAACCGTCCGATGATGTACGTGGCCCTCTCGTATGACCACCGTATCGTCGACGGTCGTGAGGCTGTGACGTTCCTCAAGCACATCAAAGACATGATTGAAGACCCAGAACAATTGTTGTTCGAAGCATAAGCAAAAAATCCATGTCGCGTCGGCGACATGGATTTTTTTATGTGAGCGATTCATCGAGCGTGATTTGATTTTTTCCGTTCGCTTTGGAGCGGTAGAGCGCCTGGTCCGCCCGTTTGATGGCGGCGTGCGGCACCGTTTCTGTCTGCCAGAGCGAGGCGCCGATACTGGCCCCGACGGTTGCCGTCCCGCTTTCAATAGCGATCGGTTTGGACAGGGACGCGATAATGTCTTCGCCGATGCGTGTGATGGAGTGTCCGTTCTGTCCGTTCCGTTCGAACAAGAGGAAGAACTCGTCACCGCTCAAACGGACCGGATAGGACCCATCGAGCGTCACTCGTTTCAATCGCTCGGCAATCTTAATCAAGACGTCATCCCCGACGGCGTGCCCGTATGTATCGTTGATTGCTTTGAAACCGTCGAGATCGATATAGAAACAGACGTATTCGTTCTTTGTCGCCTGGGCTTCGTTCAAATAGTGACGAAGCGCCGTCCGATTGGCGAGCCCGGTCAAGACGTCGCGATGGGCGAGCGACTCGTAATGGACCCGCTCCGTCTCGGATTCGGTGAGTGACGTGACGAGCGATTCTAAGGCGAAAGCGAGCGACTCGATCTCATGGATGCCCGATTGGTGTGGAAACGTCTTCGCTTTGCCTTGTTTCATGAGGGCTGCCGTCTCGGTGATCCGTTTTAGCGGCCGGGTCACGACTGAGGCGAGGAGCCAACCGAGGATGGCCGTCACGAACGAGGCGACGAGGCCGATCGATAAGATGTTCCGCTCGAGTGAGGCAACCGGGGCGAAAGCGACTTCGGCCGGTTGGCGGACGACGACACTCCAGTCGAGGCCGGCGTAATCTTCATACCCTTCCCCGGTGGCGACGCCCGTCAAATAGGATTTCCCGTCCGCCCACGTGTCGACGTGCCATCCGTCGTCTAGTTTCGTCGGGAGCGGTTTCCCGACGAGATGGTCCGGGCCGAGCAACACGGTGTTGTCGCGTCCGCTGACGACGAAGAGGTCGGTATACTCGGACTGATGGTGGAGCGTCCGGTTGAAGTGGCGGAGCACTTCCTTCCCCCATTCCCAACTGAGGTGAGTCGCGAGCACGCCTTGGAAGGCCCCGTCACGGAACAGCGGGACACTGATGTCGACGAACTGAAGGACTTCACCGGTCGGGTTCGGCAACAGCTCCGCGAGCAACACGGCCTCGTGGACATCCCCGATGAACGGCTCATCCTGGGCTTCTAGAAAGACAGGGCGTTCGCTGATTGAAGCGCCTTCTAATATTCCATTCGTCGAAGCGACGACGTTCCCCGCCGCATCGGTCACGCCCATCCATGAGAAAGCGGGGATGTTCGTTTGGACTTGGTCGAGCAGGGCCCGGCTCGAGGCGGGTTCGTTCAAGGCGTCGAGTCCTTGGAGCAATTGGATTTCTTGATAGCGCGACCACATGTAAAAGTCGAGCTTATCGACGAGCTGGTGCGACGTCATCGACAACCGTTCCCCGATCTCTGCTTCGAGCGAGGCGGCGGAGCGTTGGCTGGTCATGTACGTTAGCGTGATGGTGAGCAAAAAGACGAGTGTGGCGATGCTGAGCGCCAAGATCAGGCCGAGGCGCATCGAAAATGATTTCATGAACAAATTCCTCCTACAGTGACAATCTCCACTCTGTTCATCGTCATCTTTTCCGTGACATGAAGCGAAGTTATAAAAAAACAAGGTCGATTTCGTGGAAACAGATAGCGCTTTCGTTATAATGAAAGACGAATCGATACAAATAGAGGTGAGACAAATGAAACAGAATAAACTATTGGTCATCGCGACGCTGCTCGCGGTCGCCCTCGTGGCCGTCGTGGTCGTTCTCTTGAACCGGCCGGCCGAACAAGCGGAGACGGCGGCACCGGTAAAGGCAGAGCATGTGTCGACCGAAGGACAGCCGACGCTCGGAGATGCGGACGCACCCGTCTCGGTCGTCGAGTTCGGGGATTATAAATGCCCGTCTTGTAAACAGTGGGGTGAGACGGTCTATCCGAAGTTGAAGCAAGACTATATCGACACAGGGAAAATCAGTTTCAGCTACATCAACGTCCTGTTCCACGGACAAGAGTCGATTTTGGCATCGCTCGCGTCAGAGTCGGTGTATAAACAAGACCCGGACGCGTTCTGGGATTTCCATAAGGCGCTCTACGACGCGCAACCGGCGAGTCAGCAGCACGACGAGGCATGGGTCACGGTCGAGCGGTTGACAGAGATTGCGAGCGAGACGACATCGGTCGACGTGGCGAAGCTCGAGGACGACTTGAGTGAGAACTCGACGGTGCTCGATCAAGTGAGCCTCGATGACGGGCTCGTCAAAGAGCACGGTGTCCAGTTCACCCCTTCAATCATGATCAACGGCGCCATGCTCGAAGATCCGTTTGACTATGAGACGATTGAACGATTGATTGAGCAAGGCACACCATGAAGCAGTCGTTCTTGACCCGTTATGGTCTCTATCTCGCTTGGCTCGTCGCTCTCACAGCGACGCTCGGCAGTCTTTACTTCAGTGAGATTCGCGAGTTCGTGCCATGTGAGCTTTGCTGGATTCAACGCATCTTCATGTATCCGCTCGTCATCCTGCTCGGCGTTGCCGTGTTCACGGACGACAGGGCGGTGAAGAAGTATGTATTGCCGCTGTCGATGATCGGCGGTCTCGTTTCTTTGTACCACTACTTGGTCCAAAAAGTGCCCGGGTTCGCCGACATCAAACCGTGTGTCGCAGGCGTACCTTGTAACGTGCAGTACATCAATTGGTTCGGGTTCGTGACGATCCCGTTCCTTGCCTTGACGGCATTTACTTTAATCACGCTCCTCGTCTGGCGCGTGAGACGCAATTGACAATGAAGGAGATGGAACGTGTGAAGAAATGGATGCTCATCGGATTGATCAGCTTGATGGCGGTGCTCGCCGCGTGCGGCCAGGAGATTGAAGACCCGCTCAATTGGGAGATCGAGTCGTTCGACTATATGAATCAAAATGAAGAGATGGTTAGTCTGGACGATTTGAAGGGCAAAGTTTGGATGGCCGACTTCGTCTTCACGAGCTGTGAGACGGTCTGTCCACCGATGACGTACAACATGACAAAGCTCAATGAGGCGCTCGTTGAGGAAGGTGTCGAGGACGTCCAGTTCGTGTCGTTCAGCGTCGATCCAACCGTCGACACGCCAGATAAAATCAAAGAATTCATGGCAAACTACGACTTGGCACAGGCTGACTGGCAGTTCTTGACGGGCTACTCGCAGGAGGAGATTGAGGCGTTCGCTCAACAGAACTTCAAGGCGCTCGTTCGTAAACCGGCAGAGGGCACGCAAGTCGATCACGGGACATCCTTCTACCTCGTCGACCAAGATGGGAAGATCATCAAAGTGTATCCCGGTTTCCAAGACGTACCGCTCGAGGATATCGTGAACGATATCAAGATTTTACAAGAATCATGAGACGGCCATGTGCCGTCTTTTTCTGTATTCAAAAACAGGGAAATCGGCGCTAGTACCGTATAATGAAAACGTAGAGGAGTGGATGAACATGAAGAAGACATTATTATTTACATTGATGGGCATGGCAGCCGTGACGGGGACCGTGCTTACCCAATATAAACCGCTCGGGAAAAAGCCGAAAACGCTACGGTCGCCGAACCTCGTGAACGGCAAGTTCCGCAATCAGCTCGATACACCGATGCGGTTTTCAACGGACGACATGATCTCGATGTCGAAGGAATATTTGAACCCGGACTCGCTCCGGAAACCGAGTGAGCGGTTGCCGGTCGTCCCAATCGACTTCAGCGAGAAACTCGGCTCGAGCTTCACCCGCATCTATTGGCTCGGCCATTCGGCGATGCTCGTCCAAATGGATGGCAAGACGATGCTCGTCGACCCGATGTTCGGCCGGAGCCCGTCGCCGCTCCCGTTCGCAAAGAACGTGCGGTTCAGCGAGGACTTGCCGTTCGAGCTCAACGACTTACCAGATATCGATGTCGTCCTGCTCACGCATGACCATTACGATCATTTGGACTATGCGACGATTCAAACAATCAAAGACAAGGTCGCGGTCTTCATCGTCCCACTCGGTGTCGGCAGCCACTTGAAACGGTGGGGTGTCGGGACGGAACGCATCGTCGAACGTGATTGGGGCGAGACGTACAACTTCGGGCCATGGACGTTCGTCTGCACGCCGGCTCGGCACTTCTCGGGCCGCTCGCTCACTGACCGCAACGCGACGCTCTGGGCGTCATGGGTCGTCCTCGGTGAGACGGATCGCCTGTTCTTCAGTGGGGACGGTGGATACGGACCGCATTTTAAAGAAATTGGTGATGCGTACGGACCGTTCGACTTCGCAGCGCTCGAGTGCGGCCAATACGACGAGCGTTGGCCGGACGTGCATATGCAACCGACTGAGACGGCACAGGCGTTCCGTGACGTGCGGGCCGACAAGATGCTCCCGATCCATTGGGGCGCGTTCACGTTATCGTTCCATGCCTGGTTCGACCCAGCCGAACAGATGGTGGGGCTCTTACCACGAGAGGACGTGCTCACGCCACGAATCGGTGAGCGGATCACGCTCGACGGACGGAACGACACGACCAACTGGTGGCGTGACATCGAAGACATGAACAAGCGGTGACCGAATTCAGTCACCGCTTTTGTCACGAAGAGAGGCGTTCGGCCTCGTCCGTTTCGATATGAAGTTTGTGTTTGCGCGTGTAGACGAGGAACGCACCCGTCATGAGGATCGAGCTGATCCCGAACAAGACGACCATGAGCTGTAAGCCGATCAAGTCGAGGAAGAAGCCAGTGACGAGTAACACGACTTGGAAGACGATCCGGTCAAGCATGTTCCGGAACGAGAAGAAACGTCCGTGATAGTCTTTCGGCATCCGTGTCTGGAAAATCGTCACCGCCGTCGGGAAGAAACAGCCGACCGAGAAGCCGAACAAGACGAACGCCGCGATCGAGACGGCCGGGATGTCGGCGAAGTAAAGCATGAGCTGGGCGACCCCGATCAAAAACGAGAACGTGAACAAGATGGAGAACACGGAGAACTTCTCACCGATCCGTTTGATGAGGAACGCACCGACCATGAAGGCAATCCCTTCGGCCGTATAAATCCAGCCTTTGATCGCCGTCGAGTCCTGCAGCTCGCTAATGTTGATGACGAGCAAGTTGAACCCGCCGATGAAGAGGAGCGGGATGAGCGTCATGACGAGTGTCATAAAGATGACCGGAATCGATTTGATGATCGGAAAGACGTCCTTGAACCCGCCGGACGACTTGGCGTCCACTTTCTTCGCAGACGGGACGGTCGTCTCGTCGATCTTCAAGAACCACGTCGCGACGGCGAGAAGCAGATAAGCGACAAGCGAGAGCGCGTAGACGTCCCGAAGTGAGATGAGCGTGAGCAAGATGCCGGCGATGGCCGTCCCGATGACCCGCGACAGCGTCGACACGTTCATATGCACCCCGTTCAAGGCGAGCAACTCCCGTTCCTTGACGATGAGCGGGATGGCCGCTTGGAGCGCCGGGAAGTAGAACGCGGCCGACCCTTGCAGGAAGACGAGGAAGACGACCATCCACAGCACGCTTCCCGTCTCGATGGCGACGAACATGAACAGGACGCTCAGCGCCCGGACAATACTTGAGATGAGCATGATTTTCTTTTTCGAGCCTTGGTCGGTGAGACGGCCGGCGAGCGGCCCGATGGCGACCCCGGCGAGCAGTCCGCCAGCGAGGATGAGCGCCTTGACGAAGTCAGACGGCACTTTCTCCTGCATGAACTCCAAGTTGCCGATGATGCCGAGCCAAAGCCCGAGACCGGCGACGAACTCCCCGGTCAAGATGATCCAGACGTTGCGATTTTTCCACATATGGTTAAGTCCTCGATTCTTATTAGGTAATAATAATTATCCTTCAGAACGATTTAGAAAGCTATAAAAAGGAGCAAAGATTTCGAACTGACTGTATGAGCATTTCATTTCGTAATACAATGTGTATAAAGGAGGCTAATCGTATGGGAATGATATCTGTACGACTCAATGAGGAGGATGAGCGCCTCATTAGAGCGTATGCGAGATCTAACAACCTGTCCCTCTCGACTCTCGTTCGAGATGCTGTCTTGAAACGAATCGAGGATGAGCACGACTTAAAACTTTATAGTGAAGCGATAAGCGTGCACCAGAAGCATTCCGAGGCAATTTCATTTGATACCATGGTCAAGGACTTAGACAAGTAAATTGAATCTAAAAAGCATTCGTCCAAATATGGGCGAATGCTTTGCTTTTATTCGTGTAACATCAGATATCGCAGTTGTCGTCCGTGCACGTCGCACCGCCTGAGAGCACTTGAAGCGTCGGTGCCGATTCGGCCCACGTCTTCTCAAGCACTTGTGTGAACGCCTCGGTCGGTTGCGCGCCAGAGACGCCATATTTTCCGTCAAAGACGAAGAACGGGACGCCGGTGATGCCGAGGTCGCTTGCACGCTTCTCTTCAGCGCGAACGTCTTCCGTGTATACGTCTGAAGCGAGCACGTCTTTCACGGCGTTAGCATCGAGTCCCACACTTGTCGCGATCTCGACGAGGACGTCGTGGTCGCCGATATGTTTCGCATCGACGAAGTACGCCTTGAGGAGCGCTTCTGACAGTGCTTTCTCTTTGCCGACCGTCTTCGCATAGTGCGTCAATCGGTGCGAGTCGAGTGTGCCCGTGACGACCATGTTGTCGAAATCGTACTCAAGTCCGACGGTGCGGGCCTGGGCAGCGACTTGTGCCGTCGTGCCTTTCGCCTGCTCGAGCGGCATGCTGTATTTCTTCGCGAGCGCTTCGTAAATCGAACGCGAGTCGGTCGTCGGGGCGTTCGGGTCGAGCTCGAAACTCTTGAACTCCACTTCGACGTTGTCCGCGTGCGGGAACTGTTCGAGCGCTTCTTCTAGACGGCGCTTGCCGATATAACAGAACGGGCAGACATAGTCTGACCAAACTTCAATTTTCATATTTAATCCCTCCTACAGTCAGTGTAGGATGTCTTGAATTTGAAGTAAATGAATGTGCTCAAGTTTTAAATTAGAGAATTTCAAAATATATTGTGATTAATTTTTTATTGAACTTTTTTGGTGATTAATACTAGATTATTTAGCGGAATACAGAAATGGTCTAAATATTGAAAAAATCGATAAAATGTTTACATTTTAAATAAAGTGTAGAGTTAATATTATGTTGACTAAGGAGTTTACAATCAATTTTATACATATTCATTTTAAAGACTTATTAGAGTTTAAAAGTATAATTAATTTAAGGGAGAGTTTAATAAGCTTTCAGCTTTTAAAAAATTTTAAGGTGAGGGATATGATGTTAAAACATAGACTTAGATTGTTACAAGAAGAAATGGAAATAAAGTTAAAACAAATTCATGTAGCGCATCAACATCGAGGAAATCGAGGAGAAAATGCAGAGGAAATAATGAGAGAGTTCTTAAGAGAATTTCTCCCGCCATTTAATAGGATTGGACAAGGTGAGATAATCGATACTAAAAATAATATATCGAACGAAACAGATGTTGTGATATTAAACGAGTATCATCCATATTTGAACGAACTATCAAAGCCAAGTCTATTTTTTATTGAAGGTGTGGGTGCAGTTGGAGAGGTAAAGAGTTTGCTTAGTTCGAATGACATAGAAACCACATTGAATAAATGCTTAAACTTTAAAAAAATGCATATAAATATGCAGACTGGAGCTACAGTTCAAGGGAACGAATCAGATATAAAAAGATTTATTGATAAAAGACCATTTTTTTTGGTGGCTTTTAAATCACAATTAACTCTTGCTACAATTCATGAAAAAGTCTCAGAATTTAACATGAGGAATGACTTAGATATTCAATATCAAATTGACGGCATATTCATTTTAGATCGAGGAACAATTTTTAATCTTGGTGATGGACAAGGTGCATTAAAATTTGGTTCGATTGAAAATCCAGATCAGTTTGCAACAGGTTTAGTTTCAATTAATAAAGAAGTTGATGATTTAGTTCTTTTAAATCTTCTTATTTTTTTAAGTACCTCAATGGTAAAGTTAGATTTGCCTAAATCTATAGTTCAAGACTATTTATTTGTTTGAAAATATCCTCTTTCAATTTTAAGAACTAAAATTGAAAGAGGATATTTCGTGAAATAGCATATTGAAATACAACATTAATACAGAAAGAAATTTAATTAAAAAAGCCCTCACGAGGAGGACTTAAAAGACGTACCAGAACACGCAGACGAAGTGGGCGAAACTGCCGAACAAGATGAACAAGTGGAACACCTCGTGGAAGCCCCAACCGCGCCAGTTGACGAACTTCGGTTTGAAGCCGTAGATGAGCCCGCCGATCGTGTACATGACGCCGCCGAGGATGAGCCAGAAGATGCCGGCGTTGCCGATGACGTCATGAAGCGGCCCGATGAAGAACACCGATAACCAGCCCATGCCGATATAGAGTGCCGTCGACAAGAAGCGCGGGGCATGGAACCAGACGAGCTTGAAGACGATGCCGAACAAGGCGAGCGCATGGACGGTGCCGAACAATACCCAGCGCGTCGGACCTTCGAGCGCGAGCAAGGTGAGCGGGGCATACGTCCCGGCAATCAAGGCGTAAATCATCGCATGATCGATTCTCCGGAAGAAGGCGATGACGTTCGGTGAGGCGATGATGCTGTGGTAGAGGCCGGACGACAAGTAGAGGAAAACAAGGCTGATGCCGAACAAAATCGCGGCCATGATGGCGAGCGGCTCGCCGAGCAGTGACGCTTTCACCGTCATCGCAATCAACGCGACGAACGCGAGCACGGCCCCGGCCAAGTGGGTCAGTGCGTTAATCGGTTCCCGAAAAATCGAATTCATGCTAAACACTCCTTATTACGTCATGTAGTATCCATAACTACATGATAAGCTGTATACTGAAAAACAACAAGGTTTTTGTTTCGACAAATCCGGTTTGTCCGTATACTGAAGGGGAGGTGATTGAATGAAACCGCACGAGATAATAGAGACGGAAGGGACGCTGCCGAAGCAGGTGCTCCCGACGATTGACTTATATATGGACCAGGTCATCCAGTTGTTCGAGCAACATTACGGCAAGATGAAACGAAGCGACGATGAGACGATTTTGACGAAGACGATGATCAACAACTACGCCAAGGGCAAACTGTTCCACCCCGTCAAAAACAAGAAATACACGAACGAGCACTTGATGTTGCTCAGCCTGATTTACGAGATGAAAGGATTGCTCTCGATCAATGACATCAAAGAGACGCTCCGGCCGCTGAACGAGTCGGACGAGGGCTTCTCACTCGAGGACTTCTATGACGCGTACCAAGTTCAGAAAGAGCAGAACATGCAGGCGTTCGAGGCGCAAGCCGAGACGCTCCTCGCCAACGTACGCACGAACGAGACGAACGGCATCCAACAGTCGCTCGCCATCGCCTCGGCCGTCCATATGAGCCACTTGTTCCAACGGCTCGCTGAACAGTTGATTGATGAAGGCAAATAAAAATGTCCCCTAGAATCCGATTGGAGTCTAGGGGACATTTCATTTCAGACGATCGCGTTCGAAGCGCTCACCTTTGTTGTACAGTTTGATGACAAGAAGTGGTGCTGCATAACTGATGGTCACGAGAACGAGTAGCGTCCAGAAGAGATTATAATCTAACATGAGACGCTCATACGCAAACGATAACAACAAGATGACAGCGATATGAATTACCGGGTGGAGGTGCCGGAACAAGGCGTTGAGCACACTACTGATGAATACAGTCAAAATTACGAGCATGAACAAGCCGAACGCAATCAACAGCCACATGTAATCCATAAGTCACCGCCTGGTTAATTATTGATGTACTTCTCGAACACGTCACCGAAGTCTTTGCGGTTCCACTCGTGATAGTGACCTTTGAGCCAGTCGAAGCTTTGTTCGTTCAATTCCTTGAACGTCGACGCCACGTTCATGTCGCCTTGGCGGAGCCCGCTCAAAATCGACACCGAATGCGTGAGTGACGCGTTGGCATACTCCATCATCTTCCGGCCTTCACGTTGCTTCTCAGCGATGGCGAGGAGCGATTTGTACAAGTCTTTCACATGCTCGATTTGTTTCTTGTTCACGTCGATCGAGTACGGCTTGTCGCCGATGGTGAACTTGATCTCGACGTCCATGTCGACCGTACCGGCCGTCTCGAACATGACGTTATTCAATGGGAAATGAGCGTAAGGATAACGGTACAAGACGCGTTTCGAACTCATCGCACTCGTCCCGTCGAGGTGGATCATCGCCAAGTTTGTGAAGCAGTACTCGTCCGATTTCGATTTGATCAAGAAATAAATCTTCTCGTTGTCCTCATGCAGGACGTAATCATCCGAATCCGCTTTATCGAAATCTTTCGGGTCGATGACTTCGCCGATATCGCTGAAGCCTGTCAAATCAGAAGCTAGTTTTTTGAACATGTACAATCTCTCCTCAGTAGTGGATTTTGTGCATCTCGTTCGGGTCAGACCCGGTCCGCTCGTCGCGGTTGAGTCCATCGATCGCGTGCATCTCTTCTTTCGTCAACGTGAAGTCGAATACCTCTATATTCTCGCAAATCCGGCTCGGCGTGACTGATTTCGGGATGACGGCGACGCCGTTCTGCAAATGCCAACGCAAGATGACTTGAGCCGGCGACTTCCCGTATTTTTCAGCAATCTTAGTGATGACCGGGTCCTCAAGCGCCTCACGCCCTTTCATGAGCGGGCTCCACGCCTGAATCTGGATATCGTAGCGCTGACAGAACGCAATCAACTCTTTTTGGGACAGGTATGGGTGGATCTCGACTTGGTTCACCGCCGGGACGATCGAGCATGACTGGATGATCTGTTCGAGGTGGCTGATCTCAAAGTTCGAGACCCCGATGGCCCGAACCTTGCCTTCCTCATACAACTGTTCGAGCGCTTTATACGTCTCGACGAACTTACCGAAGCGCGGCATCGGCCAGTGAATCAAGAACAAGTCAACATACTCGAGCCCGAGCCGGTCGAGGCTATCTTGGAACGCTTGGAGTGCCTCGTCATAGCCGTGGAACTCGTTCCACAGTTTCGTCGTCACGAAGATGTCTTCCCGCGGGACGCTTGACTCGCGAATCGCTTGGCCGACGCTCTCCTCGTTTTGATAGATGGCCGCCGTGTCGATTAACCGATAGCCGGCATCAAGCGCCGCTTTGACCGTGTCGACCGTGACCGCTCCGTCTTCCACTTTGTACACGCCGAGTCCGAGCATCGGCAGTTTCACATCATTGTTGAGTGTGGTCCATTCCATAAATTGATTCCCTCCCTCTCACCTCTTACGTTACCGAAAATCGTCCGGAAGTGAAAGCGAAAGCTACAGCCGAATACTTTCGCCGTGCGCCTTGATCACGATTTGATCACGTTCAAGCTTTGCCGCGGCGACGAGTCGCTCATACGGCTCCTCGACGGGTTCGTAGGATAAGACGAACGTGTCCCAATGCATCGGGAAGAAACGCTTCGCGCCGCTCTGTTTGAACATTGTCCATGCCTGCTCCGGGGTGCAGTGCGCTTCCTCGAACGACTCGGGTTGATAGGCACCGATCGGAAAAAAGGCGAGGTCGATCGGCTCTTTGTTCGCGAGCCCGTTGAACGACTCGGTGTACGCCGTATCCCCGGCGAACAGCATGCGGACGCCTTTATATTTCAAGACGTAGCCGTTATAACCCATATGTTTGTCCCATGGGAAACGATTGCCCCAGTGGGCGACAGGGATCGCTTGGACGTGGAGCCCGTTCGCGAGCGTCAATTTGTCGTGTGGATGCATCTCGAGCGTCTGTAAGCTCGGATATTTACGCAACAGTTTGCTCGTCCCTGGAGCCGAGATGACGACCGTATCGCGATTGATGAGTCGCTTCAGGCTCTTATGGTCGAAGTGGTCCATATGGGCGTGACTGAGCAAGATGACGTCGACGTGCCCGATTTCCTCGATCGAGAGGGCGGGGGCGGTATGGCGTTTCATCCCGAACGTGACCGGGCCGACGTGGACCCCAATCCGGTTCGAGAACACCGGATCGGTCAAAATCTTTAATCCGTACCAATGGATGAGCACGGTCGAATGGCCGACCCAGGTGGCGCCGACCATCGTCTCATCGAACGAGGCGAGGTCCGGCTTGACTGTCGGGACTTTGAAGGCGGGGCGAGGCAGTCTTTGTTTGAATCGTGTATATAAGAACGTACCGACGCTCGCTAGGACAGCGCTCGGGACGAGTAGGTTTCGTAATTTCATGGCAGTCACCTCATCATCTAAGTTGGTTTAATCATACCGCTCGCATGACGCGCTTGCATCCGCCGGAAGGTGTAGAAAAAATCGGAGATTGTGGGGCACCTCTTGCGAATCCGCTTTCAATTTGGTACGGTTGCAATAACTTAGGAAAGGAAGGTACAACGTGCCATGAAAAAGTCACACGCCCTCAACTGATGAAACGAATCATCACTGTTCGCACGAACAGTCACGGGTGAAGTGTGTCCAATTTCAGGCTACGGGGGTAACCCTTCTTTCCGCTTGACCGGAGCTCTTCACACCATCGCTTTTGAGCGGATGGTGTTTTTTGTTTCATCGCGTATCCGAACAATTAGCGAGGTGAAACAATATGTTATCAATCCAACAAGTCCGGTTCGACCACGACCGGCAACCATTATTCGACAACGTCTCGTTCGACGTGGCGGCAGCAGAACGGGCCATCTTATTCGGACAGAACGGGTCCGGCAAGACGACGCTGTTCAAGCTGCTTATCGGCGAGCTGACCCCACAGGCAGGCACGATCGACGTCTTAGGTTCGGTCGGTGTCGTCGAACAGACGGTGTTTGACGGAGAAGAGACTGCGCTGGACTACGTCATGCAAGGCGACCCGCAGCGCTATCCGCTCTACATGGATGTCACATCAGGTGACACGGCGCGCGTGCTTGAAGCATACGACGAGGCGCTCGCAACTGACGCCTTCGGACTCGAGCTTGAGGCGAGACGAGCGCTCAAACGGCTCGGTCTCGACGCACAGGACTCGATCCGGCTCCGAGAGTTGAGCGGCGGTGAACAGACACGGGCCCAACTTGCTCGGCTCACGATGCGACATGTCGATATCGTCCTCTTAGACGAGCCGACGAACCATCTCGATGTCGACTCAATCGAGTGGCTGACGCGCTGGGTGAACGAGTTTCCGGGTACGGTGCTCGCCATCTCCCACGACCGCCAGTTCATCGACGATGTTGCGACGGTCATCCTTGAATTAGACGAAGGGAAAGTCGTCCGCTATCCTGGCAACTACACGGCCTATAAACACCAGAAGGCCGAGGAACGTGTACGCGACGAGCGAGCCCATGCCCGCTACGTAGCGCGGAAGTCGGAGCTGCTTGATATGATCGCCCAATATAAGGGGTGGCATTTGAAAGCGAAAGCGACGGCGAGCGTACGGAGTCCCGGCGCGCAAAAAGGAGCGGCGAACCTCGCCGTCAAAATGAAGGCAAGGGAACGTAAGCTCGAGCAACTCGAAGGTTCTCGGCCCGATCGTCCGAAAGACGCGGCCCATGTCTCCGTCCGTTTCCAAGCCGACCCGCTCGAGGCGAAGACGTGGATCACGGTCGACGACATCTCGTTCGGTTACGACGAACCCCTCTTTGAACGACTCTCGCTCACGGTGAACCGGGGTGATCGCATCTCCATCGTCGGACCGAACGGGAGCGGGAAGACGACGCTGTTGAAACTATTGATTGGCGAACTCGCACCGGAGGCAGGGGATATCAAGCGTCATCCGAAACTGAAAATCGGTTACTTCTCACAGACGCTCGCCCGATTACCGGCCGAAGGAACGTTGCTCGAGGCGCTCCTGGCCGAAAGTGACATCACCGAGACGGAGGCGCGGACGCTGCTCGCCCATTTCTTGTTCCGCCGCGATGAGGTGTATAAGCCGATCCGAGAGGCGAGCATGGGTGAGAAGTGCCGCATCGCCTTCCTTATCTTGTACTTCTCGGACGCGGACCTGCTCGCCCTCGATGAGCCGACGAACTATTTGGATGTGGCGACGCGAGAACAAATCGAGGCCGCACTCGACGTATACCGGGGCGGGTTGATTCTCATCTCGCATGACCGGACGTTCCATCGATTGACGGACCGGACGATCGAGCTCGGAAAGACGGTGCGCGTCCTTGAGTCGGGTGATACAAAGCCGCCGGTCGACGTCGACGCGACGCTGCGGACGCTCGAGACGCTGACGAGCGAGCCGCAAATTTTCTTCGACGAGGCAGGAAACGGGATCCCCCTTGCCGAATCGGAGAAGGGACGAAACAAATAGGGGTGGAAGAACATGAAAGAAGAAGTACGGGTATCACGGGCAGCGTCACGGAAACGGAAACGGTTTTGGCAATCAGCGACAGTGGTGTTGTTGATCGCCTCGCTCATCGGCGTCATCGCTTTCGCGGCGCTCATGGACTCGAGGAAGTCGGCGTTGCCGGAGACGGACGACATCGCGACCGAATCGGTCAACAGTGAGACGGAAGCGACAGAGGAGACCGAGGCGGAAGCAGAGGCTGACGAGACCGACGGGGTGTTCGTCTATATCGCGGCGCCGTATACGAAAGTGTTCGCCGATGACCGGGTGACTGTCATCTATGAGGCCGACCTCGGCGACCGTTTCGAACAACTCGAGGCCGTCAGTGGTTTCGTCAAGCTCCAATTGAACGAGCGGACGATCGGTTGGGTGACGGAAGCGCAAGTGACGAAGGAAGCGACGAGTGTCTCGGACGAAGATGTGACCGCGGCCTGGAAAACGGTCGTCCCTACGGCCGACCCGGCGACGCTTGAATGGCTCGGACAAGATATCTCGAGCGTCCGCGCCACGCTCGGGGCCCCGAAAGCCGTCCAGCGTGACCAAGTGAACGAATATCATTTCTATGACGGTTTCTTCTTGATGGTGCGTGACCAGCAGGTGAAGGCGATCGACTGGGACCGCCAAGCGGTCGCGACGCCTGATATGACGGCGACGAGCAGTCAAAGCGCCGGAAGTTGGTATGAGGGCGAGACGCGACAATTGAAGTTGTTCCCATATGACGGGGTCATGCGGGTCCGGCTCGAACAAAAATAATGACGATCGTCGAGAGGACATCCCTTTCGACGATTGTTTTTATGTATTCATTCAAACGAAAGTTTGAATGTTAAAGGAGAAAGGTATAGAATGAAAGGGAGAGGAGGGGATGGGATGGGTGCACATCACGATCACCACGGAAATGACCACCATCATCACCATACGACGAATCAACGGGCGTTATTCTGGTCGTTCGTCCTGATCGCGACGTTCATGGTCGTCGAGGTCATCGGCGGATTATGGACGAACAGTTTGGCGCTCTTGTCGGATGCGGGCCACATGCTCAGTGACGCGGCCGCGCTCGGTCTCAGTTTTCTCGCCGTACGATTCGGGGCACGGCAGGCGACGCCGGAGCGCACGTTCGGCTATCGGCGGTTCGAGATTTTGGCGGCATTCGTCAACGGATTGACGCTGCTCGTCATATCCATCTACATCATCATCGAGGCGTATCAGCGCTTGTTCGCCCCGCCTGAGATTTTGAGCGGGGGCATGCTCACGGTCGCCATCATCGGGCTGCTCGTCAACGTACTCGCGGCCTGGCTGCTCATGCGGGGGGAACGTGACAACTTGAACGTCCGCAGTGCACTGTTGCACGTGTTCGGCGATTTGCTCGGCTCGGTCGGTGCCATCACGGCGGCCGTATTGATCATGGCGTTCGGATGGACACTTGCCGACCCGATCGCGAGTCTGTTCGTCGCTGTCCTGATTTTGTTGAGCGGCTACCGCGTGACGCGGGAGGCGATCCATATTTTGATGGAAGGGACACCCGACCAAATCGACGTCGTGGCGATGCAACGTGAACTCGGTGGCGTCGATGGCGTCAAAGAAGTCCATGACTTACATGTCTGGTCAATCTCATCGAACGAACTCGCCGTCACGTGCCACGTCTTGATCGGGGCAGACACGGACGACCAGCGCGTCTTGCGTGAGGTGACGAAACGAATCCGACAGTTCGCCACGTTCGAGCGTTCGACCGTTCAAATCGAAAGGGAAGCACAATGTTGCGAAGAACGGACGATCTGGTAAATAAACAAGCGGTCCCTGACATCTGTCGGGGACCGCTTGTTCGTTATGGTTTCAAGACGACTTTGACGCAGTCGTCCAAATGATCATTGAACATCTTGTACGCATCAGCTGCCTGCTCGAGCGGCAGACGGTGCGTGATGATATCGGTCGGGTCGAACTTCTTGTCGACAATCATTTGGAACAGCTCAGGCATGTAGTGAATGACCGGCGCTTGTCCCGTCCGAATGCTGACGTTTCGGGTAAAGAAATCACCGAGCGGGAACTGGTTGTAGTTCATCGCGTAAATCCCTGTCAATTGTACGGTACCGAACTTACGCACCGCTTCTTTCGCGACTTTGATGGCGCTGAGGGTTCCTCCTTGGACCATCAACTTTTGTTCGACTTTCTCAATCGGTGATTTTTTTCCGTCGAATCCGACACAATCGATGACCACGTCAGCCCCGCCGTTTGTAATTTCATAAATATACTTGCCAGTATCGATCGGGTCTTTCATCAACACGGTCTCGACATTGTTAGAGAGTTTAGCCCGGTTCAACCGGTAGATTTCCGGGTCGACGGCGATGACGCGTTTCGCACCACGCACCCAGGCTAATTTTTGTGTCATCAAACCGACAGGACCTGAGCCGAGGATGACGACCGTGTCTCCCGCTTTCATACCGGCATTCTCTAGACTCCACCATGCTGTCGGAATAACGTCCGACAAGAACAAGAGTGCCTCGTCGTCTAGTTCACATGACTCCGGGATGACAAGCGGCATGAAGTTTCCATATGGCACTTTTAAGTACTCGGCTTGACCGCCGGGATGGTTCCCGAACTGCTCCGTGAAACCGAAGTAGCCGCCTGCATCGGTATGAGGAGCATGGTTCGAGTTGTCGCACTGGCTCTCCATTTCATGCTCACAGTAGTAACAGTGTCCGCAAGAGACGTTAAACGGTAAGACGACACGGTCGCCTTTCTTCACTTTCGTCACATCCGGACCGACTTCTTCGACAATTCCCATCGGCTCGTGACCGATCACATAGCCATGACGGGTCGGCATATTTCCTTGGTAAATATGCAAATCGGATCCGCAGATGGCCGTTGACGTGATTTTGACGATAATCTCTTCCCGGTTCTCAATCTCCGGGTCTTTCACATCCTTGACTTCAATGTTTTTTGCTCCTTGATAGGTGACAGCACGCATATGTCCACTTCCTCCTTTTTTTGAAAACAGGTAAGTTACAACAAGAGTACTGTACCCTTCTTAAGCGCCTGCGAATCCGATTTATGGGGAACATAGGAAAAGGGGCTCACTGGGGAGCCCCTTTCCCGATGACGTCGATGACGACAATCTCCGGTGGATTGAACACACGCGGTACGCTGACGCTATAGTTGAAGCCACGCCCGATGACGTGTGTGAATGATTCGTGCTCGTACAAGCCCCCGGCGTACTTCGGGAAGAAGCCTTGGTCCGGCGCATACAGCCCGTTCAATAAATAGGGAATTCGAACCTGTCCGCCGTGGGCATGGCCTGACAGGACGAGGTCAAACGGTAAGGCGGCGTACGTCTCGACCTGCTCGGCCCGATGTGACAAGAGCAGACTGAACGCCGTCTCCGCGTCGACATCACCGAGTGAGGTCAATGCCGTCTCTTCCCAGCTGCCGTGGATGTTTTCCGTATACGTCCGCAATGGGTCCTCGAGTCCGCCGACGAGGACGTCGACGCCGTTGACATTGATTGACGCGGTCTCGTTCTCGAGCACGGTCACACCATAGGAGCGAAATACGTCCTTGACGTCGTGGCGGACGAAATCGTCCGAGCCGTCGATCTCATGATTGCCGGTGACGAAATACATCGGCGCGATGCCTTGTAAGCCTTTGATCAATTCAAACGAGGCGTCAGGTGAGCGGAACCGGTCGAGAATATCGCCGGGAAGGGCGATCAAATCGGGTTCTTGTTCTCGTACTTTGTCGATCAAGACACGTTGGTCGTCCCCGTATGAATAACCGTGCAAGTCGGACAACAAAATCACCCGGAACGATTGACCGGTCTCAAGTTTGTCGGATTCGACCTTATAATTTCGAATGGTCAGTCCGTTATAAAAAGCAGCGAGGAGGAACGCGACCCCGACGCCGATCGTCACATATTTGCGTTTACCTTTGAACATCGTCCGCCTCCTCTCGATGAATCGTTCGTTTCTTCATTCTACTCTGTAGAGTAGGGAGACGCAAAAAAAAGCCCGCTCGGAAGCGGGCCATCTGATTATGCTGCTTTGGCAGTCAACTTGACGTCGACGTTGCCGCGTGTCGCTTTCGAGTACGGGCAAACTTGGTGTGCCGCTTCGACGAGACGTTCCGCCGTCGCTTGATCCACACCTTTGATCTCGACTTCGAGTTCGACCGAGATGAAGAAGCCTTCATCGTCTTGGTTGAGCGTCACGTGTCCTGTGACGTTCGTGCCATCTGTTTTAATACGTTCTTTGCCGATAACGAGGTTCAAGGCGCTACCGAAACATGCCGCATAACCCGCTGCGAAGAGTTGCTCCGGGTTCGTCGCTTCGTCCGCGTGTTTTGAGCCAGGCATTGAGACGTTCAAGTCGATGACGCCGTCCGTCGATGTAACGCGACCTTCGCGGCCACCGATTGCAGTTGCAGAAGCTGTGAATAATTGTTTCATGATTCAATTCCTCCATTTCGTTTTTAGGCAATTAAGTTGTGCACAATCTAATTATAGAGCAGTCAAACAGATAATCAAATGATATGCTTGTCCTAAGACTGTAGCCGGAGGAAATACTATGAAAAGTTCGTTAACATTAGAGCATCAGATCTGTTTTCAGCTCTATACCGCTTCAAAAGAGCTTACAAGATTATATCGCCCAATCTTGGCGCCGTTAAACCTGACATATAGCCAGTACTTGGTCATGCTCGTTTTATGGGAAGAGGACAATATCGATTTGAAACAGCTCGGGGAGCGGCTCACGCTCGATTCGGGCACATTGTCACCGCTCGTCAAGCGGCTCATGCAACTCGATTACGTGGAGAAAGTGCGGGCGACCGACGACGAGCGCCGTGTCCTGTTGTCACTCACGCCGTCCGGGAGCGCATTGCGTGAGCAGGCCGAGGAGGTACCGCTCAAAGTGAGTGGTATGCTGAATATAGATGAGGCGACGTATATCGCTTATATGGAGATGCTCATCGACATCAAGGCGCGGTTGCGTGCGTTCGGTGAGCGAGAGGAGTAGGTTTTCGAAAGGAGACGCGATGTTTCGTAAATTAGTGATTTTATTGCTCGCGATCGGCATGTATGCGGCCTGGAAATTTGAAGTGCCGAACGTGTCGGCGCCGACGAGCATTCAAGTGAAGTCGACGGAAGTGGCGGAGGAGCAACAAGAACGCTCGACCGACGCCCCGCGCTTCACGAGCCAATATGCCGGGCACGACTGGTACTTGCTCGAGAAGAGCGGCGACCGTAGCCTCGAGTTGATCGATGCTGACGGTTCGAAGAAAGGCCATTACCAGTTCGAGACGGGCAGCATCTTTGAAGGGCTCATCGTGGGCAAGACGACGCGACAACAAGTCGAGCAAATCGGTTTCGATGAGGTCAAGTCATACAATAAGGGATTGAAACGCTATTTGATTCCGGACGACCCGTCGTTCAACGTCTATGCGATTGATGATGACTACTTGACGCTGTTCTTCGATCAGCACGATGAGGACAAGCTAAAGGCCGTGCTCACCGTCGACCGGGACGTCGAGGAGTCGAGCGACGGCTATTACGGCGACGTGTCGGAAGACAATCTCGTCGCGAACGAACAATTGATGCGGATGCTCATGAACTGGGACCGTCAGAAGTTTGGATTGTCGGCGCTCGCTGACTACGAACCGCTGCTCCCGGTCGTGCGCGCCCATAGTGAGAACATGGCCCGCAACAACTTCTTCAGCCATACCGATCCCGAGGGCCGCGACCCGTTCGAGCGGATGAATGAAGCCGGCATCGCCTACTCCCTCGCCGGAGAGAACTTGGCGATGGGGCAGATGAGCGTCTTCCACGCCCACTGGGGACTCATGAATTCGCTCGGCCACCGGGAGAACATTTTGAAAGATGGTTTCACGCACGTGTCGGTCGGCCTCGTCTATAATGAAGAATCAAGTCCGTTCTACACGATCAACTTCATCACCCCACGCTAAAAAAAGAATGGCCCGCCGGATTTCGGTGGACCATCCTTTTCCTTATAACAGGCGTTTGACCGCCGTCTCGATCTCGTCCGGTGTCGTCTGCGGCGAGAACCGTTCGATGACGTTGCCGTTCCGGTCGACGAGGAACTTCGTGAAGTTCCACTTGATCGTCTTCGAGCCGAGCAGGCCAGGTGCTTCTTTCGATAAGTATTGGAAGAGCGGGTGGGCGTCTTTCCCGTTCACGTCGACTTTGGCGAACATCGGGAACGTCACGCCGTAGTTCAATTGACAGAACTCGCTGATTTCCTCGTTCGAGCCCGGGTCTTGATTGCCAAACTGGTTGCACGGGAAGCCGAGGATATGGAAACCTTGCCCTTGGTAACGTTCATATAATTTCTCGAGCCCGTCGAGCTGTGGTGTGAAACCGCACTTGCTCGCCGTGTTGACGATCAACAGGACGTCCCCCTCGTATTTGGATAGCGGTTGGAGCTTGCCGCTCATGTCGGCCGCTTCATATTGATAGATCATGTTGATTCCCCCTTTTTGATTTTATTATACCAATCGGAATTTCAAGACACGACTTTGAACCGGTTGTTCGCAATCAAATTGTCATGAAATGATGAAGTCGTTGTTACAATGAAACATGATGGACGGCGTATAATGAGACTCGTTGTAGAAAGGAACGGTGTTATGTACATACTGAAAAATGAATTTATATGGATCAGTTTGATCCTGATTGGCTTATTCTTCTCGAGCGCGACCCCGTATTCGGACCAGAGCATCGTCTCACCGCTCGAACGGTTCGATTGGACGTGGGCCGAACCGGTACTCTCGACCGTCGACTTCGAGTACGCCGGAGGACCAGTATCGCTCGAGGCGAAAGGGAGCGTCGGCTTGATTGAGTTCTTGATTCGGAAAGCGGCGCACTTCACCGTCTTCTTCGCTCTCGGGGCACTTCTCGTCAAAGCCGTGTCACGGACAAGACTCCATGCCGGTCTGACGATCTTGTTTGCATGGACGCTCGCAAATACGGTCGCCATCTTTGATGAGTTCCATCAAAGCCTGACGCCTGAGCGGACGCCGCTCATTCAGGATATCCTGCTCGACAGTTTCGGGGCAGCCTGTGGCGTCCTTCTCGTTGGCGGTTATTATTTGTGGAAACACGGCCGAACGAACCGGTCGCGATCGGGGTATGTCTCCCCAAGGTGGTAAAAAAATCATATAGGTAGTTATTTGAAAAGCGCTTTCAAGAAGTGCTTTTCTTTTTTATTTATAACGTTTTTGTGACATGAGTAAATGAGAAATCCCTTTATACCCCCATTTTTAAACGTATAAAACCCAAAACAGGTCAATGTAATGCGAATGAAATATAAGTGTAAAATAACTTTAGGTTTGGATTGCTATAATGAGTCTCAGAGCGATACAGGAATTCGCGTTTTAACTTATAAATTATTCGATCTATTTTATATAGAAATTCACAGAACTCAGCGGAGGGAAGCACATTGGTTAACTTGAAGAAACTTGCAGCAACCGTCACTTTAGGAGCTCTTCTCATTAGCGGCACGACACCTGGCTATGCAGCGTCACTTACAGACAAACAGAAAAAGGTGCAGCAGCAACAACAAAAGAATAGCAGTGAACAGAGCAAAGCGAACGCCTCGATCCAAAAACGTGAACAGGCAATCAGCAAAGAGCAGCAAGAAATCAACAAGTTAGATGCTGAACTCCAAGACGTCATCAACGACGTCGCACAAAAGAAAGCTGAGATTCGTGCGACACAACAAAAAATCGCAGCCCTTCAAAAGCAAATCAAGCAATATGAAGCGAAGATGAAGGCGCAAGAAGAGCTCATGAAAGAGCGCATGGCCACAATGCAAAAAAACGGCGGCGGCTCGATCGACTGGGCAGAGTTCATCTTCGGTTCGAAAGACTTCGGTGACTTGCTCACACGCATGATCACAGCTGGTACGATCCAAGAGAACGACAAGCAAATCTTCGAAGAGTACCAAGCGACAAAAGAGAAGTTGGCGAAAGCGCAAGCTGAATTGAAAGCCGAGCGCGACGCTCTCGTGAAACAAAAAGAAGAACTCGAACAACGTCAAAAGACGCTCAACAAGAAAATGAAAGAGCGCGCAGCGAAGATCAAGAAACTCAACGCTGAAAAAGTGAAGTTCGAATCGAAATTGGTGAGCCTCCAAGAAATGGAGTCAACACTCAAGTCACAAGAAAAAGCCATCAAAGCTGAAATGGAAGCACAACGTCGTGCGGCCGAAGAAGCCAAACGTGCGGCAGCGGCAGCAGCGGCAGCGAAGAAACAACAGAGTTCGAACTCTGCTGCGAGCGCAGTCAGCACGCCGACAGCATCGGCAGCAGCTTCAGTACCAGCAAGCGGCGGCATGTTCCAACGTCCGGCGAACGGTCGTCTTTCACAAGGTTGGGGCGCGGCGAGCGGTGCGAACGGCTACCCGTTCCACAACGGACTTGATATCGCGGGACCAGTCGGAACGCCGATCAATGCGTCACAAACAGGTACGGTCACACGTGCTGGATGGGGTGGGGCCTACGGCAACCACGTCATCATCACACACGTCTTGAACGGGCAGGTCTGGACGACAGTGTACGCACACATGAGCTCGGTATCGGTATCAGCCGGTCAACGTGTGACACAAGGCCAAAACATCGGCGCGATGGGTAGCACAGGGAACTCGACTGGCTCACACTTGCACTTTGAGATTCACCGTGGCGGCTACTCGTACTCGTCTTCGAGCGCGGGTAACACGGTCAACCCAGCTTCATTCTTCTAAACGTATAGTAAAAGTGATCGACGAACGCGTCGATCACTTTTTTGTTGCCTTATACGCGATCAAGGTCAGCAGGGCGGCACCGATGACGCTCAGCCAGAGCGTATCCCAGTTCGGGTCGTCGAGCATGCTCCTTCCGCCGAGGAAGACCATGTAGCCGAGCACCGCGAGCGTGACGACTGTCAAGGCGGTCATCCGGACCCGGCGCGGGATGCGGAGCCACCAACCGAATAGTCTGTTCATCAAAAATCGCCTCCCCCTACAGTATAGGGGAGACGCATCAAATCAGCTAGGCAATCGAATCCACGCCGAGGTGAAGATTTTCTGATAGCCGACTTCTTTGTAAATCTTGTTCGATGTCGGGTTGCTCAAATCTGTATAGAGCGTACAATATTGTTTCGACGTCAAGAGCTCCCGGCTCAGCTCGGCGACGAGCGAGCGGGCATAGCCGCGCTTGCGCAACGCTTTTGGCGTGTAGACGAACGAGACGGTGACGCCGTTTGCGGTCTCACGCGATTTCTTCGCGCAGGAAACGACCTTGCCGTCGACTTCCCAGACGTACACTTCTTGATTCTCGAGCATCGTCGCGATCTTTTGTTTCGCTTCCTTCTTCGAGGAGACCCGCAAACCGGTTTCCTTTTCAAACGCGTTATACGCCTTCACGAGGAACGTCTCATCTTCCTCGGTGGCACGTCGCATCGACCCTTCCGACAGCGGGATGTCGTTGACGTGATCAAGACGATACAGGCCTTGCTCCATGAAGACTTTCGGCTCTCGCGCCGTCAGGATGTACCAGAGCGTGTAGAAGTTCATTGCTGAATCAGCTTGCGAGACGACCTCGGTGAAGGGAATATCCCCGTTCAACAGTTCAGGCACGAGCAGACGAAGGACGTCATTCTCTCGCTCAAGATTCACGAGCACATAATTGAGCGGATGAGGCGGCGTCACTTGCAGGATCGCGAGCACATCACCGTCATCTTCGACGGTCAGTTGATGATACGACTCGTATCGGTCTTGCTTGATGGCATCGAGCACACCGATCATCAAGCTGTTCTCGGCCTCATGTTCGAGCAGGTGGGGCATGACGCGTTCTTCAAATCCGGACAGGTCGTTCCAACGAATCAGTTCCATGTAAACACCCTTTCTTCGTATGTATGAAAAACGGGCAAACCGCGTGGCCTGCCCGTTTTCCTCATTCTATCAAATTTTGGAGCGTATTATGCGATTTCTTCGCGCGCTTTCGCGTCGTCGAGGAGTTTCGTGTTGCGTTTGAAGTAATGAACGATCTTGGCGATGGCCCCGTCTCCCGTGACGTTCGTCGCCGTGCCGAAGCTATCTTGTGCCAAATAGAGAGCGATGACGAGACTTTGCATCGTCGCATCGAACCCGAGGATTGAACCGAACAAACCGAGCGAGGCCATAACGGCTCCACCTGGTACGCCTGGTGCCGCGATCATCGTGACGCCGAGGGCGAGGATGAACGGGAGCACGATCGCGAAAGACATCGGCATGCCGTTCAAGTACATGAGGGCGACACCGACCGATGTGAGCGTGATCGTCGACCCTGACAAGTGGATTGTTGCACAGAGCGGGACGACGAAGTTGGCGACGCCTTCGTCTGTGTTGTTCGCTTTCGCTTGACGAAGCGTGACCGGGATTGTCGCCGCTGACGACTGTGTCCCGATGGCTGTGAAGTAAGCCGGCATCATCGTCTTCAAGAGGCGAAGCGGGTTCTCTTTGTTGAGACCCCCTGCGATCGAGTATTGAATCAAGAGCATCGTCAAGTGTAGGACGATGATTGTGACGAAGACGAGCGAGAACACCGAGAGAATCTCAGCGACTTGTCCGGCATACGTCATGTTCATGAAAATTCCGGCGATGTGAATCGGTAATAGTGGAATGATGACTTTGCTGATGAGTAGTTCAATGATATCGCGGAAATCCATGGCCAAATCGAGCGAGCGCTTGCTTTCGATGGCGGCAATCCCGATGCCGATGACGAATGCGAGAATGAGCGCCGTCATAACGCCGAATACCGGTGGGATCTCGAATTCCATGAAGCCTTTTAAGAGCGCTTCCTCCGGGCTTTCAGCTGACGCGTTGTTACGTGTCAAAATTTGTGGGAACAGGTTGCTCGTCGCGAAGTAGGCGAGCGTCCCGGCAACGATTGTCGATACGTATGCGATCAGTGCCGTCAAACCGACCAATTTCCCAGCGCCTTTTCCAAGTTCCCCGATTCCTGGAATGATGAAGGCGAGAATGATGAGTGGGATGGCGAAGCCTAGGAACTGTCCAAAGACCGTGTTGAACGTGACGAACGTCCGGACAATCCAGTTCTGGCTTTCTGGTACGATGCTACCGAGTAGAATCCCGAATGCGATAGCGATGATGATGCGACCTAGAAGGCCAATGCGTAATTTCAAATAAATCATCCTCTCTTGATGTTTGAATTGTTGCTATTTTCGCACATTTCATGCGGTGTTGCCACCCTATCTTTCATTTTTCAATGAAGATTGACGTTTGACAACTTTGAAATAGGGTATTACAAAATGTTGGAGTGGAAAAGCGAGGGACCTTCTTCTTTTCCTAATATACAAACGATGTTATGATTAATTTTGAATAGACGTAAAGGAGGGGTGACGCGTGCAGGTACAACGAACAACAATTCATATCGCGGGTCAAGACTATACGATCGTCAGCGAAGAGCCGGCCGATCATGTGAGGGAAGTGGGCTTTCTGGTCGATAGCAAAATCCGTGAGATTCGTGAACAGTCCCCTCATCTAGACGCTCGTCAGGCAGCGGTGCTCGCCGCTATCCAAATCGCGAGCGATCACGTCAAAACTAAACGAAATACGGGAGAATAAATCACTTTATGGTTACTCTACTTATACTGTTTTTCTTGTTCATCGGAATCGTTAACGGGTTCCGTCGCGGGGCGATCTTGCAGCTCGGCCATTGGGTCGCGCTCATCATCAGTTTCCTCGTCGCCAATGCATACTACCGTGATCTCGCCGAAGCGTTCAAGCTTTGGATTCCGTATCCGTCGCAACTCGATGGAACGCTTCCGAAAGGTGTCATCGATTTAAACGCGCTCACGGGGCTCGAGATGACATTTTATAACGTCTTTTGGTTCGTCGTCTTGTTCGTCATCACGAAACTTGTCTTGCATCTCATCCTATCGATGCTCGACTTCTTGACGGACTTGCCGATTTTGCGCCAATTGAAAGGCATCATCGGTGCCGTCCTCGGTTTCTTCGAGGCGTATGTGATCACGTTCTTCATTTTATGGGTCATCGCCTTCGTGCCGATGGCAAGCGTCCAAAGTGCGGTCGATAACTCGTCGCTCGCGACGTACATCATTCAAGACACACCATACCTCTCAGAATGGTTCTCGAATAAGATGTTGTAACACGACAGGCCGGAATGCAAGCTAGTGCTTGTGTCTCGGCCTTTTCTGTATGGAAAAGGGGGAATTTCAATGAATAAAGTTGAAGCGATGATGCTGTTAGAAAAGATCGCGCAATATATGGAGATTAAAGGGGAGAACCCGTTCAAGATCAACGCCTTCCGGAAAGCCGCGACGGCGCTCGAGAACACGGAACTCGAACTCGAAGACATCGAGGATTTGACGACGATCTCTGGGATCGGCAAAGGGACGGCCGCCGTCCTCGAAGAGTGGCGGGACACGGGCCGCAGTGAAGTGCTCGAGTCACTCCAAGAAGAGATCCCGTACGGTCTCATGAAACTGCTCAAAATCCAAGGGCTCGGCGGCAAGAAGCTCGCCAAGCTCCGTGAGATCGGCGTCGTCGACCTCGAGACGCTGATTACCGTGTTAGAGGACGGCACGGCCGCAAGCCTGCCGGGATTCGGGGCCAAGAGCGTCGAGAAGTTGCTCACGGCGGCAAGGAACCTCGAGTCACGTCCGGAACGTTTGGCGTACGCCATGATGCGTCCGGTCGTTGAAGAGATTGAGACGGTGCTCGAAGCCGAGCCGCTCGTCTTGCGCCATTCGGTCGGAGGCAGTTTCCGCCGTGCCGAGGAGACGTGTAAAGACCTCGACTTCATCATCGCGACCGAGGAACCTGTCGCCCTCCGCGATAAGCTGCTCGCCCTCCCGTTCATCAACGAGGTCATCGCGGCCGGCGAGACGAAAGTGTCGCTCGTCCTTGAGCGCGAGGAGATGGTGTCGATCGACTTCCGCATGGTCGAACCGGGTGCCTTCGCTGCGACGCTCCATCACTTCACCGGCTCGAAAGACCACAACGTCCGCATGCGCCAGCTCGCCAAGGCGAAGGGTGAGTCGATTTCCGAGTATGGGGTCGAGACAGCGGACGGCCTCTGGCAACCGGAGACGGAAGCCGAGCTGTTCGAACGCTACGGTCTGCCGTTCATCCCGCCTGAGCTCCGGGCAGGGAACCTTGAGTTCGAGCACGATATCTCGAAACTCGTCACACTCGACGACATCAAGGCCGACGCCCATATGCACACGGTCTGGTCGGACGGGAAGCTGACGGTCGACGAGCTCGTCGCGGCGATGAAAGCACGCGGCTACGAGTGGATCGCTATCACCGACCACGGCAAATACATGTCGTTCGTCAACGGCTTGACCGAGGAACGGCTCGAGGCGCAAGGAGAAGAAATCCTTGAGGCCGCGAAGAAACACGACATGCACGTCCTACGCGGTGTCGAGATGGACATCCGCCCGGACGGGACGCTCGACTATGAGCCCGAGTTCTTGGCGACGCTCGATTACGTCGTCGCCTCGATTCACTCAAAGATGGACCAATCCGTCGACGAGATCATGGCCCGGCTCGAGAACGCCTGCCGCTCGCCGTACGTCAACGTCATCGCCCATCCGACCGGCCGCCTCATCGGGCGCCGTGACGGCTATCCGATCGACGAGGAGCGCTTGATTGCTCTCGCCAAAGAGACGGGGACGGCGCTCGAGTTGAACGCGAACCCGAACCGGCTCGATTTGACGGCCTCGACGCTGAAGAAAGCGAAGGCGGCCGGCGTCAAACTGATGATCAACACCGACACGCACCACCCTGATATGATGGAAGATATGGCACTCGGCGTCCTGCACGCCCGGAAAGCCTATCTCGAACCGTCAGACATCATCAACTGCCTCTCGTTCGAGGACGCCAAGGCGTTCATCGACGCGAAGCGACAGAAAGGAACATGCTAGATGGATCACGCGTTACGCGTTTTAGAATATGAAAAACTACGCCAGCAGCTCGCTGCCCACGCCGCGAGCTCGCTCGGGAAAGAACGGGCGCTCAACATGCAGCCCGACTATACGTACGACCGGGTATTGTCGAACTTGAACGTCACTCGTGAGGCGACCGAGGTCGTCCGACTCCGGGATCGTCTCCCGCTTGGCGGGCTGACCGACGTCCGCAGTGAAGTGAAACGGGCCGCCATCGGCTCGGTCCTCTCGACGAGCGAACTGCTCGCCGTCGCCGCCGTCATGTACAGCGGCCGCCAAGTGAAGAACTTCTTCGAGAAGCTTCATGAGGACAATGAAGACCTCCGAATCCCGCGCCTCGACGAATACGCCGAGCGTTTGACGAAGCTGATCGAGGTCGAACAGTCGATCCGTCACGCCATCGACGACCAAGGCACGGTCCAAGACTCGGCGAGCGACCGGCTCCGTGGTCTCCGGACCCAGCTCCGCAGCTTTGAAGGCAGCGTCCGCTCACGGATCGACAACATCCTCCGCAACAACGCGAAGATGCTGTCAGACGCCATCGTCACGATCCGGAACGACCGTTACGTCGTCCCGGTCAAGATGGAGTACCGCCAAGCGTTCGGCGGGATCGTCCACGACCAATCGGCATCGGGCCAGACGCTCTTCATCGAGCCACAGGCGATCGTGTCGATTAACAACGAGATTCAAGAAGTCCGCCTGAAAGAGCGCGCCGAGATCGACCGCATCTTGAGCGAACTGTCGAACCTCGTCGGCGGTGTCGCCGATTCGGTCGTAATCAATCTCGACGTGCTCGCCACGCTCGACTTCGTGTTCGCGAAAGTCGCCTACGGCCATCAGCTCAAAGCGACGGAGCCGAAATTGAACGACGAACGCGAAATCAAGTTGAAACAGGCGCGTCACCCGTTCATCCCGCAAGATGAGGTCGTGCCGATCACGGTCGAGCTCGGTGAGGCGTTCACGTCGCTCGTCATCACCGGACCGAACACCGGCGGTAAGACGGTGACGCTCAAGACGCTCGGATTGCTCCAACTGATGGTGCAGTCAGGTCTGTACGTACCGGCCGAGTTCGGGACGGAGCTGTCCGTCTTTGACGCCATCTATGCTGACATCGGGGATGAGCAGTCGATCGAGCAGAGCTTGTCGACGTTCAGCTCGCACATGACGAACATCGTCAGCATGCTCGACAAGATCGACTTCATGTCACTTGTCCTGTTCGATGAGCTCGGTGCCGGGACCGACCCGCAAGAAGGGGCGGCCCTTGCCATCGCCATCCTCGACGAAGTGAAACGACGCGGCGCCCGCGTGGCGGCGACGACGCATTACTCGGAACTGAAGGCTTACGCCTATAATCGCGAAGGCGTCATGAACGCCTCGATGGAGTTCGATATCGAATCACTCAGCCCGACGTATCGCCTGTTGATTGGCGTACCAGGTCGTTCGAACGCGTTCGAGATCAGTCGACGTCTCGGCTTATCGGAACAAGTCATCGACAAGGCGCGGAGCCATGTCGGCACCGACGCCGAATCGGTCGAATCGATGATCAATGAGCTCGAGGCGGCCAAGCAACGCGCCGAACAACTCGAGAAAGAACTCATCGTCAAACGCCACGACCTTGAAGAAGAGCAGGCGGCGTTCGAGGCGAAGCTGACCGATTTCGAGCGCGAACGCGACGCGATGTACGGCGAAGCCGAGGCTCGTGCCGAGAAGGCCGTCGAACAGGCGAAGCGCCAGGCGAACGAAGTCATCGACCGTTTGAAGAAGCTACGCGCAGAAGGGATCGTCAAAGAGCACGAGATCATCGCTGCGAAGAAGCAGCTTGAATCGGCGAAACCGACGCTCCAAGAGAAAAAGATCCAAAAAGTGAAACAAAAAGCGCAACAGAAACGTACGTTCAGTAAAGGCGAAGAAGTGAAAGTGACGACGTTCAACCAAAAGGGCTATATCGTGAAGCAATTGAACGACAACGAGTACAACGTCCAAGTCGGGATCATGAAAGTGAACGTCAAAGCGGACGACCTTCAGAAGATCGGCCCATCGAAAGAGCAGTCGCTCCAGTCGAAAGGCAGCTCGCTCAAGCGTCAGAGCTCGACGAAGTCGGAGCTCGACTTGCGCGGCGTCCGGGTCGAAGAAGGGCTTTCCCGCCTCGACAAATATATCGACGAGGCGCTCGTGTCCGGGTATGACAACGTCCGTATCATCCATGGTCTCGGGACCGGTGCGATGCGACAGGCGACGCAAGAGTACCTAAAAGGACATCGTCACGTGAAGAGTCAGCGCCCCGGTGGGATGGGTGAAGGCGGACTCGGTGTCACGGTCGTCGAACTGAAGTGAGGGGAACAGACGGATGGGGAATGTGAACGTGAACGTATTGCTTGAGTCGCTCGGCCTGTATTCAATCGCCGGACTCATGATTGTCGTCGGTCTCGCTGTCTTCGAGGTGACGACACCGTACAGCAATTGGCGCGAGATTCAAAAAGGAAACATCGCCGTTGCACTTGCGACCGGCGGGAAAATCGTCGGTCTCGCCAACATCTTCCGCGTCGTCGAGAGCCATCACGACCAGACGATGGATGTGTTGGTCGGGGGGAGCTTCGGCTTCTTCCTTCTCTTGACGACGTATTGGTTATTCGAATTTTTGACGCCGTCGCTCAAAGTGAACGAGGAGATCGGGAAAGGGAACATCGCCGTCGGCCTGATGGCGTTCCTGCTCTCGATTGGGGTCTCGCTCGTCGTCGGCGCGGCGTTGGTGAGGTGAAGACATGGTATATGAAAGACTAGCAAAGATTCTCTTCATCGGGGCCGGCCTGTTTTTAGTGGCAGCGGCACTGTGGTTTATCTTTTATTGAGGGAAAGCGACGTTTTCGGACGTCGCTTTTTTTGAAAAGGGGAGACAAGTGTGGCAATCGATTTTAACTTTTTGATGACGACGGAAGACTATGTGCTCGAGACGGAGTCGTTCCAGATGAAGGGTGTCACCAATTATCCACTCGAATGGACATTTTTCGGGGCAAGCGACCCGACGATGTTGCTGACGTGGGACGCGGAACGCGACCGAATCAGTATCCGTTTTGAGCAATATGCGGTATTTCTTGGGACGATCGAGGACCACAGTATGCATGAAGATGGGCTACGCAATGCCTGCCCAATCGTGAAACTGAAGACGTCCCGATTCACACGATTTGCTGCAGAGAACATGGGGACAGAACGTGTCAACACGTACCGAGGTGAGCTATCCCATTATGTGATTCGGACGTTTGAACAAGAGTTTCACGTCTTGGCGTACGAAGACCCGACCGTCATCGACTTGGGGAAAGTTGAAGATACAGGGGTTGTGGTCGAAACCATAGATGAACTTTCTTAAGAAAATCTAGCAGATGCGGAGGAGGATCGATGATGAAGAAGTTACTCTTATCCGTTGCTCTGTTCGCAGGAGAAATGCTTGCTTTAACCGGTTGCGGAGGAACGGACACGGTTGAAACGATTGACGACAGACCCGTTATTCATTTCGATGCCGGTTCAATCATTTCGTCAGCACGCGACCATCAAATCAAGATGCTCACGCTATCGAGTGTTCCGACCGATGTCGTCGCCATATCCGGAGCGGTTAAAGAATTGCAGGGCATGCAAGCAGACAACGACACTTATTTAGCCGAACTGGAGGGCTTGCAACATGAGGATTCCTCGGCCGATGAGTTTAAAGACCTCATTGTCGAATATTTAGAAGCTGAAAACGCGTATATCGATCAAACCATCGAGGCCTTATACGGTGGAGGCACGAGCCGCCCAAGTCGATTTTCGATGGAGTCGCTCTACTCGCGAATAAACGCAAAAGTGTCAGACTTCCGATATGAGTCCAAATAAACGGCTATTTCATAAAGTCAGAGTATGAAAACGTGTATGCAGAAGATGTGATACACGTTTTCAGCCTCTATATCAGCGTATTCAAAAACCCTCAATCTTACAGATTACATCGCACAGCCCTAAACGCAGCTAGGTGACGTAATTCGTAGTGAGGTTTTTTGATTTTTAGTTGGTGACAGAAATCAACCCTTAAGAAGGCAATCAATCTAAACTGAAATGTTTCTCTAGACGAGCTTAAAGGAAACAGTATATAGCTGAGTAGGATTTTAGTGATGATGAGTGCTATAAAAGGGGACGAGGTGTGGACCATGTTGAACGGGGCAAAATTTTTCGAACAGTTAGTGATCAATGTCGTGAAATTGCCAGGGGTGAAAGTAGATCGAACAGAGTTTTTAGCAAAAAGTTTTAGTAAGCAGGTGACCGCAAGACAATTAGCAGACATCCTTGAAAAAGGACCGGTTCAATCAAACGTTTCAAAAAAGTTAATTCGACGAGTCGCAAAGAAGACCATCTTGAATCGAACGATGAAAAGTTCATCGGCTTCGTTTGCCGCGGGGTTACCTGGTGGGGTGGTCATGGCGGCCACTGTTCCAGCGGACACGGCTCAATTCTTTGGTGTAGCGCTTCGAGTGGCTCAAGAAATTGGTTATATCTATGGATATGAAGATTTTTGGAGTGAGAATGGCCTAGATGTCAATCGAGTGAGCGGAGAATTGATTTTGTTTCTCGGTGTCATGTTTGGTGTTGGCGGAGCGACGGCCACCATTAAAGTGTTGTCTTCGCAATTATCCAAACAAGCATTAAAGAAAATTCCGAATCGAGCAATGATGCAGACGATTTATTATCCGATTCTTAAGAAGATGGGAAGCTACATCGGATTGAAGATGACGAGAAAATCTTTCGCGCAAGGGATTTCGAAAGTGATTCCGATTGCTGGAGGTGTGATTTCAGGATGGATCACGTATTCATCCATGCATCAAATGGGAAATAGACTACTGACAGCACTTGAAGAAAGCATGGATCTCTCTGATGAGGAACTTGTAGCGAGTATCAAAGAGATGGAACAAGAAATTCCGAATATGACTGAGAAAGATTTCGGGATTTTGCAAGCGAGTGTATAAACAAGGAGACGGAAATATGTCTGGCAGACGGTGACGAGCGGTAGAAGGACATCATGAGTGTAACGGAGGAGACGACATGAAATCGTATGAAATTGAGTTCCATATGATCAACGATGAGGTGTTGACGCAAGTGGTGGAAGCGGAGAGTCGCTATGCGGCGCTCGAATCGATTTATCAGTCGTTCCGTCATGCGACGGACGGATTCGTCCAGTTCGAGGATGAATGGATCATTTTTCTCGACCATGTCGTGTATGTGAAGGCGTTTGAGATTGTGGAGTAGGGGGTAGCTATGGTGAAGCATAACAAGTTGGTTCGAGACCGTGTGCCTGAACTGATTCAGGCAGAAGGGAAGCAGGTCATCGTCAAGCACTTGAATCAGGCCGAACATTTCGAACAAGCACGACTGAAGCTATATGAAGAATTAAAAGAGTATGAAGATGCGAATATTGATGAGGAGTGCCTTGAAGAGCTGGCAGATATCCTTGAACTCGCGTATGAACTAGGGAAGATGCATGGGGCTTCGTTTGAAAAGATGAATGCGATTCGTGCCGAGAAGCGGGAACGGAAAGGTGGATTTGAGAAGGGAGTGTTTTTGGAGGAAGTCTTAGATTAATGAAAAATCACGCATCCGAGAAAGGATGCGTGATTTTTTTAATTCATTGGTGGAACCTTAAGGTGATGGTGCTCTTGGTTACCCAGTTCTTCAGCATTGATTTTATATTGACCAACGGCTAAACAATGTGCTTTCTTTAGGCTTCTTAAGTCTTCAAGTGAGACTGCGCCGATACGGTTAGCAATCACTTTTAATTCACTATCAGCTGGTGCAAAGTAAATCTTCGTGGCGGCATTATCTAAAATCGCAAGTTCTTCTTTATCGAAGTTGCTGAACGATTGTGTAGCAAACCAAGCAGACCAACCGAACTTCCGACCTTCTCTTAGGATTTTCTCAGAAGGAGATCCTTTTCGGAATGATAAGTTCTGGGCTTCATCTAAGATGACCGGCATTGGTCGGCCTTCTGAACCAGATAAAGAGTAATACCATAGATCCCAAAGAATAAATTCAGCTAATAGCTTTTTGATTTCATCTTGGTCATATCCTTCAAGTTGAATGACTGTCACTCCGTTATTGCTGTCAAAAATCTTACTCCAATCGTTATCTGATTCATAATCGAATGGGTCCATATCAACCATTTGTGTAAGGCGACTGATGACAGATTGGACAGTAGATTTCGAAGAACTCTCAAGGTTTTCTAGTTCTTCGATGAGTAATTCCATTCGCATGTCATCGCCATACTTTTCAATCCCGTTTTTTGTTGCCATATAGATGGCATTTTTTTGTTGGTCTCCCAATCCTCTGTATACAGACGCGAACACGGCCGCCACTCTTGTAGCGACAGAAGTAATCTTCTCCGGTTCTTTGTGCCCGCTGATTTCTTTTTCTCGTCTCTTGAACGGATTCAATGGGAACGATTCATGGTAAACGATACGTTCTGTAAGTTTAGAACCCATACGATTCACAAACGTCTCATCGAGTTGCCCCAATGTATAACTGTTTGAGTAGTCGATGACTAAAGCAGACTGATTCTGTTCAACCAATTGCAAGAGGAGCGACTGGACGAAGTAGGTTTTCCCTTGCCCTGATCGTCCGCCGATCAGTAGATGTCTGTTTGATAGACGGGGATGACCATACTCCCAGTAATATTCTTTATTAAATTCGCTTCCTAATAGCAATCTAACATCGCTTAAGCTATTTACTGCAGATTTAATGGGAAGAGTTGCTGAAGCAGTAGGTTCAGGGACCAGAATCTTTTCCTTTCCGCTTATAGAAACGTTGCTACCATTGTTTGTTGTATTAACGTTTTTATTACTCTTTTTTTCAATATGTGTAACCGGCGTCTTCGAAGACATCGCTATATTTTCGGAAACAGTAGTATTGGATTTGTCTTTTTGTTTAGTGCTGAGTGAATCCAATGGTTGTGTCAGCACCTCGTAGCCATATTGTTCAGGTAATTCGAGAATGACTACTCCTTGATTCCTCGAACTTCGCACTGACTCTGAGTGCTTCTTGAAAGAGACGAGGACGCCGTTTCCAAATTTGGCTCGTTTCTCATCAACGATTTCAAAGTCGTCGTTCATTAATCGATCAATCAAATCAGCGCCTAAGCAATAGTCCTTACTTGTCCAAATCTCATTCTCATGCATTTTTTGAGCGTTGTTAATAAAGAGTCTAACGAAGTAATTTCTTAAGAATTTTGCATCAAATGTAGTCAAGTCAAGTAGATGGTCATTCAAACGAGTTTTCAATTCGGAAATTTGTGAAATTCCTTTTGTCACGACAGAATTGTCATTTAATCCGATTTTTACTTCTACCGGGAACAGATGGACTTTTAAATCTGATTCGTTGATCTCAAGACCAATCATCAGTAAATCATCACTACAGTTCCCTTGGCGTCCGATTGTCTTACCGGAGAACAAGCCAGCACGCTTGCTTAACTTCACGTTACCTGTTACTCGAACAACTTCCTCCATAGAGATTGGGACCCAAACTGTATTGTCTTCGTTGAACAGCAAGAGCGTCTCTTTAATGGCCGAAACGATGCTCATCTTTTCCCGTTTGTCGTGGCCTCGCCCTTGAACGGCGCGAAGTAACCATTCGCCGTTGAACGTATTGAAGGCTCGAATTGTCTCCTCAATCTGATTTTGAGAAGAGGTGACGCCTTGAGAACTGATGAACTCTTGGATAACGTTAAAATATTGATCTGATTTATCGGTGACTGTGATGGCGTCGTATCCGTTCGTAGATGAATACTGATCGCTGTAATGTACAATAATTAGATTATCAGAAGAAGATTTAAAGAAATCTAATCCTACTGGCGGGTCGATGAACGTCACCCAGTGCGAAGAACCATAAATTTTTTCGAGTTCATCTTTATCAGCAACATCTATATGCATCGTTAACGAGACATCTTTCATATATGAGCTATGACCACCATCTCCCATATTCGCGGTCAGCTCATTAAAGTGATGCCCAAATCGCGTCATAAGACTACGATTAGTATCAGCCCCCGCCGTACCAAATCCGACACGGTACCCAGTGTCATCGCTTTGAACAGAAGATACAGTAGTGAACAGTCCGTCTAAGTTCATACTACTGGCCAATTCGCGCATGGGTTGACGTACAATTCTTGATTCATTCCCCATTTTATAAAACGAAATATGAGCGTAATAGACAGGAGCGTCAAGATTTAGTTTCCGATAAAAGATAGATTGCTGGAGAAGGTGCAGTACTTCATTCGTATCAAACTCATGAATGGATAAATCAACCCCTAATTCATCTTTAAGTTGTTCTGCTGACTTGATATCGTTTAATTTATCAAAGGCACTTAAGCTGGAGGTATCGGGAGTATATAACGATACTTCTAAGGTTTTTATCGACTCTAGACTGCCATTTAGGGAAATCTGTTTTTTGAACCATGTAATGATACCTTTTAAAATTTCATCATCATTCATTACGTTTATAACATTCACACAGAGTGGGGAAGATTTTTGAATCGAGAATAAATAATCATAGTGTTCAGTGAAATGATTCATTTTCTCCTCTACGACTTTTGCTAAGTATGAGTTGGTTTCACCTATACTTACTCGCTCTCGTAACGTATATTCGTGCCACTCTGGCAATGGAGATTGGTCTGTCGGTTTAAGAAGCATCTCGTACATGTTGTAAGCATATGGGACTGTATAACTAGCTTTTAGCTTTTTCAAGATATTTGGATCAATGTCTTCAGATCCTAACGATTCATTTACTTGCCACTGATATGCGATATTTAGAGGTGAAAATGGCGTCAGCAGCATCCCATCAATCGTTTCTAGTTGGCCTAGACGATATAAGTTTCGTTGTTGAACAGTCATCAATGACTGAGAAGGAATGTTCTCAATTTCAATCAAATAGTCATTCACAAATGCATAGGCGGCCGCCTGAACTTCGTCATCGTAAAATAATAACGAAGGAATCGTACCTTTTCTTTTAATTGTATTTAAAAAAGCATCGTAACTGTTTTCAACAGTAGCAGGAATGTCTAACTGAATGCTTTCAAAAGAATCATCAGAAACTTGTTTTCCGTAGCGGACATTGTTGTCTAACCAATCTTGCTCCATTTTGAAAAAGTTTCTCTCAACGGATCTCGTCGAGTATATACGTTGGCCGTTATGCACTGTTTTAAAGTCTAAATCAATCTTGAACGACATTTCGTCTTTGCGCTTTCTCATCCAAATACTTAGTCCATCTAACGGCATAGTTTTCAACATGTCGTCTTTGATTGCAAGAGGGATTTCGACATTGTCCAATAGGATAGAGAATTGAAGACGCGACTCACCTTCGTCTAAAACATTTAAAGGTAGATTAATGACGTCATGTTGGTAAACCGTTAGGGCTTCAGGGGAGTCAATTACAACTTCACTAATGTCACCATTACCGTCGCCGAGCATGATTGTATTATGACCATCTAAAATTAAACGGATGGCTTGCTGGCTCATCGGTGTTGTATCAATCAAATATCTCGTCTGATAAGGCAGTAAAAATTCAGGGCTCAGTGGTACTACAGCGATATTATATGAATAGGTAGTAGATGACTGTCCTTCATGCCTATACCCGACTTTTGAAAAGGTAACTTGATTAGAATCAACCTTTAGCGTGGTCACAAGTGAGTGACCAGAGCTTGTTGTGCTTTTGGCACTTTTACTGTCCAGAAATTGTTTCGATGTATGACGATCAAAAGGAAGTTGGATTTGGACGTCTTTTGTATCTTCAGATGCAAAGATGAGAAGATGCCAAGTGCGTTGACCAGACTTTGTTTCTGATTGAGGTCTGTTCCAAAAATGTGAGTTAGGAATCTTTGAACCGTTTATTTTCGCTGTCATTTTTTCAGGTATAAATTGGATATCTCGATTCGATTTGGCTTTTTCTTCCCATTTTCTCAAAATGTCATAGTCAGCTTGTTGCCAAGTGCCCTCTTTTAATTTTGACGCGCGATTATCAAATCGTTCTTCTAATTTTTCACGCGTGTTGCCTAGCGTAAAGTATCTTTCTACATCTTCAAACAGTTCATGGTTCTCAGATAAACGAGTCTCGATTTGTTTACTCATCTTTTTCCAAGAAGAAGACAAGTATTTTTGCTCATCTCTCTCACGAATAAGTGAAGAGAGTTCTCCATCCTGAAAATATTGTAATGAAGTGTAATCTTCCATATCCAACGTATCTTTGTGAAGCAGGCCTAATATATCAATAAAATCTAAGAATGAGCCATTTGTGATTTGTGTTTGGTGATTGCGACGTTTTAGATAATCTGAAATAATCATCTGTTCAGATTTTGCTAATCGACTGCTTGCCAACTGACTGTTTAAGTGTTGAATGATTTTGCTGATATGCAATGGGCGACCCTCAGAAGTTAAGTCAAGACTACCTCCACGAATGGAGTCATTCAAGTTGTCAGTCAAAACTAAGAGAGAAGTGTTCGCCCACTGACCAATCTGTTCGCTCATTTCATTTCTCAAAGTAACGAGGAAATCAATATCTGTATCGAAAGAGCTAGCCACTACTAATTTCCCGGATGAGAAATTTAATGAAGTAGTAACGTAGTCCTCATTACCAAATGGGTGTTTGTACATGAATCTATTTGCTTCATTCAATTCTGATATGGCATCGTACATTTCTTTGACATCCTGTTTGGAAGGAAGATAGACATAATAACGGTCCGTTCTTCTCTGCTTAATTTCGCTTTCGAAGAAATCAAGCAATTGTTGCGTGATGAACTTATAAAATTGATTTGACATACTGTGCATCCCCACTATCGCTTTTCTTTTCAAGGTAGTTTAATTTATCTAGCAATCCTACAATCTCTTCTTTTGAATGGTGATCGAAGAATAAGCCTCTCGCTTCGAGTTCATGCCAGAGTTTGTTCAGTTCGATTTTTTCTTGTTTGATTGAACAAGCGATTAACGCCAAAAGTTGTTCTTGATTGACAGCAAGCAATGAACCTAATGAGCCACCGTGCTTTTTATAGAATTTTAAAACAAATGCGTCAAAAGCTGTAGGGTATCTTGATTTATTTTCATTACTTAATCCAGATGAAATAGACTTGGCTAAGTCTCGGAATGCCTCGTCTAATGTTTTTTCTGGAGTATAAAAAGGAGTCTCGATAGCAGTGTAGATAGTGTAGAAATTATTCATCCAATCATAAAGAGATTGAATGTACGTAGCTACGGCATCCTCACCGGTTGATGTCAAAAGTTCATCGAGATGATGGTAGTACAAATTTTTTTTTGCTTTAATAGCAGGTATCTGGCAGACAATATTCAAGGCATGCTCGTGTTTATAAAAGTCTTCTACTTGTTCCTTTAATAGTTTATATCCGCTCATGTAACTAGTTCTCCAGCGAGCTCCTTTTTCCCATTCCATCAAAAAGAAGAGTGGCATTATTTTCTCGTGATTAAACTTTGTAAAACGATTTGTTTGAAGAACCGTTTGAGAAATCACAATAAATGTGTAATGAACCAATAAGTGATTTAAGTTGTCTAAAAAGAATTTTGGATTCTGAGATAGATGAATCAAATCTTGTTTGAACTGATTTTTTATGTTTGGAAACAGACAAGGGTATGGGCTTGAATATGAGCCTTCTTTTTCAAATTGAGTGCTTCGGAAGATTTGTGTTAGTAAATCATCGTTGTCATCGTCAGTAAAAAGTGGTGAAAGTACGTCTTCATTCCCTTCAATGAGGGCACCATATACATAGTTAATGAAATCAATTTGTCCCTTTCGTTCTTTCTTTTCGCTTAATGTTAAAAGTGGCAATTGCGAAAGTCTTGAAACGTCTGCCTCTTCTACTTTTCGTTGTTGACTCTGCAAGAAATGCTGAAACCATTCATAAGTTTCAGGTGAGTCAAATTTACCTAGTGATAGGATGTCGCTCATGTCTAAATTGTCTTTTTCAGGAACAATCGAATCATTAGAAAGCAACCTTGCAAGTCCTCCTGTTATTGGCCAAAAACCATTTTCGAATTTTGATCGTTCAGGTTCACGGGTAGGTAAGGGTAAAACATACGTATCTTTACGTCTGGCGTATCGATAACCTTTATTCTGAATGAAGAATGATTCAAGTTTTGACCAGTTGAGTGAAAAGTCATTTAAATGTTTTCCGTTCGTCATGTCACTGTTTCACCTTTCTTACTTCGAACTTAGACTTACTGAATTTATTAGGCTTTGTCAGTTCGACCATGGATCCGTTATGAGTGGACACTAATAAAATTGATTTTGATTTATCCGTGTAACGAATGAGTTCTTCATAAAAATCGACAAATTGAACTGCGTCTCGCAAATCGCTTCGATTTGGACGATAACCATCTTTAATTTTCACTAACAGGATGTACAGTTTATAGTCTAAATCAAACAAAATCTCTTTTCCGCTTACTTCAAAACCGAGACGTATGAATGGACTGAAACGATAAAAATCAGATTCTTTATTTTCAGAACTTGCAAATAGACGGTCGTCTACGATTTCTTCAGCTTGAAACGGATAGGCGACTCTATATTCATTATTCGTTCCGTCAATGTACAGGTAATTTTCTCGAGGGGAACCACGCCACAAGTACATTACCTTTCGAATCAGCCCAAACAAAGCTCCGAGATTCTCACCATCTCCTACGTAGTAAGCATTTAAATAGTTTAAGAAATCTAAATAAGGTTGATCGATTTCTTGTGGATTCAAGAGCGAATAGCTTCGAATTAGAAGTGAACCAAGCGCGTTCATTGATTCTACGTTTTCAGGCGGATGATGAATAAAGCGATAGACATCCGCCATATCACCTAAAGCATCCTTTGCAACGTCTTGAGGTTGTTGTGCCAACACGTATTTCGTTATCAATTGATCGAAAAAGTTGATTCGGAACGAAAGAGGATCAATTCGGTGTAAGGCGTTCAATATATTTGATCGGTCCGGATGTCCAAAAATAAGATTCGGTAGTGCTGCATTTGGATTATCTGATTCAAAAGTCAATGTTGGTGGGACGAGGATATCAAAAATAAAGTTGTAGAATGCTCGAGTCGATATAATTAGTTTTTCTTTCACCATTATTTGGATGACGATGTTTTCTACCGATTTCCTGACCGCTGGATTGGATAGGAAATCATAGTTATCATGAATGATTGATTGAGTACCACGATTGATATCATCACGATAAGCAGAATAAAAAGGGTTGTCACTCGACGGCGAAACCACTTTTTCTAAAATATTTGAGAAGAACACGGACTGTGCACCATCTGTCCCCAAGCTATACGTTTGGTAGCCGGCTATATTCAATAAGTGAAGTGACTTACTCGAAAAAACGATACGTTCCCCATTTCCAAAAATATCAGAGTTATCAATAAAATTTCTAAGCAAATCGTATCGATTTTCGGAAGCGGCAAAATTATAAAAGTTGTGAAGAACCCCAAGGTTAATGGCAATCAATAAATGTTTAGTTTTTGACTCTTGGTTGTAAAAAGAAGCAAGAACACTATCTAACGTTTCAATTGAGTTTTTTGATGGATCAAACGACTCAGTAGAATCGTTGTGAATTCTAAAGTCTTCGACTAAGTGAGGATGTTTTTCTTTGATAAAGGCGAGCAAATGACTTTTTCCGTCTCCTACACTTCCGCTCAGCAAAATCAGTTGTGGTGTAGATTCGTGGCTAATTTTCTCCAATGTTTCGATTAGAGAATGTTGAATTGGTCGATCGATGTGCATGTACTCTCGAAACTCTCCAAAACTATCCGCATTGACGACTGATTCTTTCGAAGAAGATTGAAGCATCTTGAGCTTTTCGAGTAGCTTGCTAGTTGTGGTGTTACGATTGATACTTAAAGGAGAAATACCACTTCCGATGAGTATATTTTCTTTACTCGAGTGTGTCTCGCTATCAAGTGGCTCCATTACGCTGACATCATTTTCTACCGTTTCTTCCTCAGGAGTTTGTTCGTGTATTTCTTCAGTCGATGGTTCTGTTGTTATAATTAGTTCCTTCTCATTCTCTTCAACGTAATTTATCGGTGTTTCTTCTTTTGTAAGGTCATGGAGATGTGATGAGGTTGTCGTTTCATTGAGATATACCTCAGCCAAACAAATCAATTTTTCAAAAGCTTCTACCGTCTCAACCCTTAAAAGATTGCGCTTTGTATATAGATTGCTTAATTCTATGTAACGATGAGCCCATTTTAACTCTTTCATGGATGCATTTAATTCCACTTTTAGTTTTTGCCAACCGAGCTTGATAACGTGGCGCTCAAAATATCGTTCGGATAATGCCGGACGATTAGTGGAATTTGCAAGTGTATGCATGCGTTTCAGAGTGAGGGATTGGAAAATACCATCTAGGTAAACCATGGCTTCTGTAGGGGAATCGGTCATCCACTTTTTAAACTCTTCGTAAGTGAATTTCGTGTCTTCCTCAGGAACTAGGTTTGTAACTAAAAAAGACCAGATTTTTTGGGTGTTCATTGTTATTTCCCTTCCTGTATTAAAATGATATTTTACAAACATTGTAACAAACTATAGAATCATTAGCATTGATTCTGAATAATCTCTTAACGACCATAAAAAATATTCTCTAAGGTGTAAGACTTATAATGATTTTCTTCTTTTGGTTATGTAAAATAAAGGATAAATAATTATAAATGGGGGTAATACCATGATTTATAATAAATTGGTGAGGGATAAAATTCCTACAATCATTGAGCAGTCTGGGAAAACGGCAATACATAAACAACTTTCTAATGAAGAACATATTAAATTTGCAGGTTACAAACTATATGAAGAAATCAAAGAGTACGAAGAGACGAACATCGATGAAGAATCACTCGAAGAACTTGCTGACATTCTGGAACTCGTTTATACGCTTGGAAAAATGCATGGTGCGAGCTTCGAAGAGTTAAATCGCATCCGTGAGGAGAAGCGTGAGAAGCGAGGCGGCTTCGAAAAAGGTCTCTTCTTGGAAGAGGTCCTTGATCATGAGTGAGATACGTCTTCATACAAGCCATTTACGAATTCCATTACAACACCAAATCAATGCGGCGACTGAAATCTATATGGTCGTCGCGTTTGCGCAAGTATCGGGTGTTCAAGAACTCGTCGCTTCACTTAAGCAAGCAGTCCATCGCGGTGCCCAAGTCCGCATTCTGATTGGAGATTATCTCTATTTGACGAACCCGGACGCGCTTGAAATGTTAATGAACATTCAAGGCGTGGAACTACGGCTCTATCGATCGAAAGGTCAGTCATTTCACCCGAAGGCATATTTGTTCCGCACACAAGATGGAGGGACGTTCTTTGTCGGCTCGTCCAACCTGTCGCATAGCGCCTTGAATCGAGGTGTCGAATGGAACGTCGAGATACCGGCGAGCATCTCGGAGGACGTGTTTGAACAGTCGGTCGATGCGTTTCATGAGCTCTTTTATAGCGACTATGCCCAAATCATGAACGCCGTCTCGTTGCAGCCTTATCGTGAAGAGTATTTGGCTCGACAAGATCGGATGAAGGAAGCTGAGCAAATTGCAGCGCCGGGCCCGGTTTATATCGAGGACGATACAATCACTCCCAACACTGTGCAAGACGCTGCTTTGAAGGCGTTACGCGAGACGATGGACGAAGGCAGACGCAAAGCGATGCTCGTGCTCGCTACCGGACTAGGAAAGACGTACTTGAGCGCCTTCTTCGCCCGTCAATTTAAACGAGTGCTTTTCATTGCCCATCAAAAAGAAATTTTGCTTCAAGCTGAGGTATCGTATAAGAAAGTCGCGAGCGAATGGAAGACGGGATTATTGCTCGGAGGTGACTCGAGAGATGAGGAATCGGCAGATGTCTTATTCGCTTCGATACAAACGTTGGCATCGAAACATCGGATGCAACAGTTCACACCAGATCAGTTCGATTTGATTGTCGTCGACGAGTTCCATCATTCGGCGGCACCTTCCTATCGGCGTGTCCTTGACTACTTCGAGCCGAAGTTCTTGCTCGGATTAACGGCAACGCCGGATCGGTTGGACGGGGGAGACGTCTATGCTTTATGTGATGACAACGTTGCGTATCAGATGCACTTCACCGAAGCGATTGAAGAGTCGTATTTGACACCATTCCATTACGTTGGGATTTATGATGAGATTGACTATTCGCAGATTCGACTGATCAACGGTCGTCGCTATGATCAGGACGAACTGTTGGCGGAGCAGTTGAAGGAAAGCGTCGCTCAAAAAATCTTTGATGCCTGGCGGATGCATCACCAGACCAGAGCTCTTGGCTTCTGTTCGTCGGTCACTCAGGCTGAATACTTGGCCGACTATTTCCGCCTGCAAGGTGTTCAAGCCGTAGCTTTACATAGTCAGGCAGAATATGATCGTGCTGATGTGATGCGTCAATTGAAGCAAGGACATCTCGATATCATCTTCGCGGTCAACTTGTTCAATGAAGGTGTTGATATCCCGGAAATTGATACGCTATTGTTCTGCCGCCCGACCGAATCGTTGACGGTCTTCACGCAACAGATTGGTCGTGGATTACGTCTATTGAGTGGGAAGACGCACTGCACCATCATCGATTTGATTGGGAACTATAAGAACATCGATAAAAAGTTGGCGCTGTTGACGACGAAGCGGCAGCCGATTGTCAAAGCACTTCCTACAGATGTGGATTTACCAGGCGAATGTACCATCGAATTTGATTTACATGCCATCGATTTATTGAAGCGAATGGTCACTCGTTCTTCGACACGGCGACAACAGTTGGAGCGGAATTACTTCATGGTGAAAGAAGAACTCGGAAGACGGCCGAGTTATCTAGAGTTGATTCAACGAGGCGAATACTCGATGGATGCCTATCGCTCTGAATGGAAGAAAGATGGAGGGTTTTACGGGTTCCTCAATCGGATGGGGGAGCTGGATGAGGAAGAGAGTCACCTGTTTGAAGAGGCGAAGTCGCTATTGCTTGAAGTAGAATACACAGACATGACGAAGAGCTATAAGATGATTGTGTTATCCATCATGTTAAGTCGTGGGGTCGCGGGATGGCTTCAACCACTCTCAGCTAGCGAGGCGGCTCGTCCATTCTATGAGTTCATCAATGAATTCCCATATCGTCAGCAGATTGACGGACAGACGAAAGACTTCCAATCCCCGTTCCATCAACAAAAGATTGAAAAGTTACTGTTGCGGATGCCATTTGATAAAATAGCTAAAGGACCGTTCTTCGTATCAGAGGAGTCATTACACATCGAGCATAATGAAGCATTTGCTCATCCTTTAGTTTACGAATGGATCAGTCAAATCGTTGAAGTGCGGCTACATCACTACTTCAGTCGTAAGGCTTCAGAATGAGGGTGGCGTAATTATGGAAGATCGGCTTGAGCGGTTAATTCAGTACATAGATGAGTTCGATAGACAGGGACCTTACAAGATGAACGTACTGAAAATAATGTTAGAGCGAGGTTCTCAAGATTGGTATGCGCCAATTTCGATAACTGAACTCGCAAAACCTTATTATGATTTAGTGAACGAGCAACTCCGTTCTTATACCCTTAAAAATATAAGTGCGGACTTTACAACGAGCTTTTCACAAGCAAAAATGGAACGGCATTTAAGAACACTGCCATTAAAATATCTATCAACAACTTCTACTAGAGTAAGCAATATTTCTCCACCCTTTGAATTAATTGATGATATGTTTTATGTGAGGGAAGAGTACCGTATTGAAGGTCAAGCGGCTCATGATAGAATCATTAAAGCAGTGGAACAAAAGTTTGAAGAGTACTTAGAAGTATTTAGTGAAAGGTGAGGGATAATTTGAAACGCGCACTACTTCGCAAAATCCAATTCGCCCTCCAGCATCATGGCGGGACGGCTTCATTGAAAGAAATCAACGCATATATCGAGCGGTCATACTATCAACTCGAGCTCGATCGGTATAAAGATTGGAAGGCTCACGTCAATAAACAGATTCGGGCCCATTCAAGTGATTCGGCCAGCTTCGCGGGGAAAGAAGACTTGTTTTATTCCACAGGAAATAAAGGCATCTGGGGTCTTCGCCAACCGAATAATTAACCGAAAGCGGAACCATTTCAGTTGGTTCCGCTTTCAATGTTTACAAAACATCACACCCCCTTGTCACAGAATGTTCAATCCTGTAAACTTCGAAACAGTGTGAAAAAAATGTATAAGGGGTTTATCCATGGAAATCGTTCAGCAATTATCGCAAGTACAATTACTCAACCAATTCTGGTTGCTCATGGCCTTCGTCATCCCGATGGTCATTTTATCGCGGATGGTCGTGGCCGGTTCACGGTTCTCACCAATCCTCGTCATCGTCATCTTCGGTCTCGGACTTGGCTTCGCCATGGTCGAGATGGGCATCGCGACACCGGGTCTCCCTGAATTCCCGCTCGTCGACTTTATGTCACGGACGACGATCATCGCGCTCGTCGTATCGTTCTTCGTCGGTGGACAAGAACTTCGCAAGATCTTAAGCAAGCAAGAGCTCGACATGAAAGACATCGTCGTGCCATCGAAAGAAGAGATGTTCCTCGGAACAGGACGGACACAGTTCATCTTCATCCTCCGTTCATTCTTCTTGCTCGTCGGTCTCGAAGGGTTCTTCCGCATGATGATTCAACCGGGCGCGGCAGAGGGCATCATGCTCTATTACCCGATCCTCGCGTTGATCGGTCTCGCGGCATCGTTCCTGTTGATCGACCACAAGGCGCAAATCGACGACAAGAAGGTATACATGCGTAAAGGCGTCATCGAGACAGTCTTAATGCTCGTCATCTTGTTCGTGTCGTACGGCATCGCCGTGGCGGTTCAACCGATTATCGCGCTTCCGCAGATTTTCTTCGCCATGTTAATCTCGTCAGCACTCGGTGCCATCTTCCACAACTGGACGTATGGACCGACCGTCCGTGCGCTTCTGTTCGCCGGGATTCCGGTCGTCTTGGCCGCCAACTTCATGGTCGGTGGCTCGCGAATCGGTGATGCGTTCGCCATCGAAGGCATGAACTCGATTCTCGTGTACGGTTTCTTCGGTCAGTTGTTCTGGATGTTCGGTGGGATTGCGCTCCTCATGTGGTTCGCCCGCACAGGACACATCCGCAACCTCGCACCAGGTATGGCCGGCTCGCTCTCGCACAGTGGTCTCACAGGCGCATGTACGGCTGGTGACTTCGGTCAAGTGGCCGCGAAACGTGCCCCGATCATGATCAACATCCCGTTCTTCGGTCACATCTTCGTGTTCTCGATTTTGGCAGTCAGTGCCGACAACGGGGCGCTCTGGATTTGGCCGACGGCGATCATCGTCTTGGTTGGTCTCACGTTGACTGCCCTCTCGCTCAAAAATTTGCGCGGTGCCAACGGAGAAGACTTCAAAGAAGTAAAGGCGCTCATGCAGTTCTCGTTCGGTTGGCAGATGATGGCGGTCTTCGGTGGACTCGTCCTTCTCACGTTCAGCACGATCGCGTTCGACTACACGACGATGGCTCAATCGTCAGCCATCTCGCACTTCGGTCTCTTTGCAGCTGTGCAAGGTGGCATGTTCGGGACGGAAGCGTCGCTTCTCATCCCGCTCATCTTCTCGATGCCATTCCTCGTCCACCCGATCGTGTTCTACATGTTCGGGAAGGCGCTCGATAATAACGGTGAAATGCCACGCGTACCGGTTTACGCGATGGCGCTCATCGGTGTCGTCGGAGTCTCGTTCGCGATTCTCGGCGTATAACAAACAGCCGCTTCTACAAATGCGTAGAAGCGGTTTTTTTGTATGCCGAAACATCGGACCAATGAATCGATGGGATAAAAAACGGGCGACACGAGGTCGACCGCTTCAAGCTCACCACAACACGGACAACAGCGTCAAAATCGCCAATCCGCCTTGCGTGAGGATAATCTTTTTGTTGCTCGTGATACTGCCGTACAACGCGACGAGCACGATATAGATGAGAAGCATCGTGACGATTTCGATCGACTGGCTGACGAACAGACCGTACAGCAAGCCGACGCCGATCAACCCGTTATAGACGCCTTGGTTCTTGAACAGCACCGATACGGAGTCGCGTGCGAGCTCTTGTTCCGTCATGTTGAAGACACGGGCCGTCGTTCTCGAACGCGTGGCGAACGTCTCTAAATACATAATGTAGAAGAACTCGAGTGCGACGAGCGTTCCGAGGACGAGGGTGAGCCCGGACACGTTAGTTGGCCGTCGCGACTTCCGTCACATGGATAACCGGCTTCGCCGTCACGTAGTTGCCTACGCTTTGAGCGAACGCGATGAGGTCCGGGTTTTGGTTGTGTTGCTCGACGGCCGCTTGATCGGCCCAATTCTCGATCATGACGAAGCGGTTCTCCGAAGTCGTCGATTGATAGAGCTCATAGCCCAAGCAACCGGCTTCTTGTTTCGACGAATCGATGAGCTTGTTGATGTCTGCCAAGAAGTTTTCAAATTCTGTTTCTTTCACATCGAAAATGGCGTTGATTAAGATCATGTGGGTGTCCTCCGATTATTTGAATGATGTGATTTTTTCAGCGTCGAGACGTACAGATTGGTAGCCTTCTTCTGCCGCTTTACCGACCGAGAGGATCATGACCGGCACGTAACGGTTTTTGTCTAATCCGAACGCTTCCGCGAGTTGGTCTTTCTCGAAACCGCCGATTGGGTTCGTGTCGTAACCGTGGGCACGAGCGACGAGCATGAATTGCATCGCGGCGAGACTCGAGTCGATTTTGACGATGTCGTTCATTTCTTGTTTCGACAAGTTTTTGTAGTAGGGAAGGATGGCGCCGAGCTGTTGGTCGCGCACTTCTTGCGGCATTTTACCTTCCGCGACAGCTTGATCGTAAATCTCTTCACCGAGCTCGTAGCATTCCATATCACCGAAGATGAGGACCATCGCAGCCGACGTGTCGTTTTGACGGACGTTGAAGCGGATGAGCGGCTTGAGCGCCTCTTTCGCCTCTGGGCTCTCGACGACGACGAAGCGCCACGGTTGCATGTTGACTGAAGAAGGGGCTGTTGTCGCTTCCTCGATCATTTGAAGCATTTCAAGTTGTGAGATTTTGACGTTCTCGTCGTAGACGCGGATCGATTTGCGACCGAGCATCACGTCAGTGAATGTGTTGTTTTCGAATGTAGTTGCCATGGATATTACCTCTTTCTCTCTTGTTATAGTTGGTTCAGCTTTTGCAGCAGACTCGACAGCTGATTGATTTCTGACTCGGACAGCACTCTCGTAATCAAATGCTTGCCGTGGTCGTGGTCTTGTTCACAGCTCGTCAAGTCATGTTTGGCTTCGTCGGTCAAATGGACGAACACTTCACGATGGTTCGCGGTGTTCCGTTCCCGGCGGACGTAGCCTTTTTCTTCAAGGATCTTCAAATGGCGGGTGATGGCCGCATTGTCGATTTTCATCGCCTGCTGAATCTCGCTTTGAGAACAGACGCCCTTGTCATGCACAATCATGAGCATCTCGTAGCGGGTCAGGCTGAAGCCCGTCTCTTTCTCGAACGAGGTCGCGACGCGTTGGTCCGCCAGTTTGATTTGGTACAGCAGTCGGCTGATATCTCGTAATTCCATCTGTGGTGTCTCACCCCTCTCATTTGATAAGTCAATTATTGACTCGTCAAATGTAAAACATTCATGCCGTGCTGTAAAGGAGAATGCTCACACAAAAAACCATCCGCTCGTGCGAATGGCGATCAGTCTTCATATTTTGTACCGTCAAATCGGTACTCGGTGATGAACGTCGTCTCGTCAAACCCATATAGGCGATCGTGGCGGTTCAAGTCGTCAATCGTCTGGAGCGAATCGAATGACGGATCGCCGGATTGGGACGTGCGTGACACGTTCAAGTAGCGCTCGGTGAAGTCGTCATCCTCATTCGGTGTCCCGTCGAACGAGAAATGAATCGACGTGACGTCGTCCTCGAGTAGGCGGATGACGTCGAGGACGCGCTGCTTCTGAGCATTGGTGTCGTTCCATGCTTCATGCAACATGACGGAGACACCTAAAAACGTCTCTGGATTCAACTCGAAGACGGACGTCGGTTGTCGTCTGTTTACGTCTCGCATGCGTACGACGTCTACAGGCACGTTCGCCCGGACCGTCTCTGTACGTGATAAGACGTTCGCCGTGACGAGTCGGTCGTGTAGCGTCGTCTCTGCCTCTTTAACCCAGTACGTCGGCATCACGTCGTCAAGGATTGTGCCGTCACCATACGTCCGCGCGGAATACGTCCCGCGAAGTGGTTGCCTTTCGAGCTTGAACGTCGCCTTGTACCCAGTCAGTTTCCAGTCTTGTGACACGTCGACATCGACACGTTCTCCGTACGTGGCATCGATGTAGTCCGTATAGCGTTCGGTCGCTTCGCTTCTTCCGTACATCGATCCGGCGACGAGCAAGCCGACGGCCCCAAGCAACAATCTTTTTTTCATTTTTGGTTCACCTCTCGTCCAATGTACCTGAAAAACACGACGCGCGTCTCAGTCCAAAGTCGTATTCAATTTATTCCCAATTCCCTGTAAACTGAAAGTGCCCTTTAAGAACTATTGTATTTACGTGTACTAATACGTATAATACACTTATACCACGTACACAAGAGAGGGTGTGACCCATGTTATATAAAATTGATATGAAAAGCGCAGATCCGTTGTATGAACAAATCGTAAATCAGACGAAGGCGCTCGTCGTCCGCGGGATATTACGGCCGGGCGACAAGGTCATGTCGGTGCGCGAACTCGCGACCGATCTCGTCATCAATCCGAATACGGTCAGTAAGGCGTATCAGGAACTCGAGCGACTCGGCTTGCTCGAGATGCATCGCGGGCGGGGGACGTTCGTCTCCGAGGATTGGATCGATCAGGACTCGCCGCGCGCACCGATTTTAGAAGCAATCAAGAAGCTCGCCATCGATTGCCATTACGCGAACATCGCGCTCACCGAAGCGCTGACGCTATTTGAGACCGAATATAAGAAAGTAGGGGAGAACCATGCTGACAGTCCAACAACTGAGTAAGACGATCGATCGACAGCGCGTCTTAGACGACATCGACTTCACCGTCGGCGCCGGAGAAATCATCGCCCTCGTCGGACGGAACGGGGCCGGGAAGACGACGCTCTTACGCACGATGGTCGGGATCATCCGACCGGATACGGGCGACGTCCGTTACGGCCCAGCGAGCATTTTTGAGAAGTCAGAATTAAAACGTGACGTCATCTTCGTCCCAGACTCGGCCGACGCGCTCAAACATTATACAGTCAACGAGGCGGCCGCGCTCTACGAATCGATTTATCCAACGTTCAACCGGTCAACCTTCAGAGAGACGCTTACTCGTTACAACATCGACAACAAGAAGATCCGTCAGCTCTCGAAAGGACAGAAGGCGATGGTGACACTGTCGCTCGCGTTCGCCGTCCAAGCAAAGTACTATCTGCTCGACGAGCCGACGGACGGGCTCGACGTCGTCGCCAAGTCGGACGTCTTGAAATTGATGATCGCCCAAGTCGAGGCGCGCAACTGTTCGATCATCGTCTCGAGCCACCAATTACATGAGCTCGAACGCATCGCCGACCGCATCATCATGATCGAGAAGGGACGCGTCAAAGCGATCATGTCGCTCGAGGAGGCACGTGAGACGAGCGTCAAACTGCAAGTCGTCTTCAACGACCAAGTACCGGTCGAACTGCTTGAACGGAAAGATATCGAAATCATCAACGTCACAGGCCGGGTCGCCTTGTTCATGGCGAAAGAACGGACGAAGGAACTCGATACGTTCGTCGATGCGCACGACCCGATGCTCGTCGAAGAGATTCCGATGTCGCTCGAGGACATCTTCCGGGTCCAATTAGGAGGTGAGGCAAGTGTCTTTTAAAGTGCTGTTAAAGAAAGACTGGAAACAAGTGTCGTTGTTATGGATGTTGCTCGTCTTCCTTGGGATTGTCGCCTACACGCTTCCAGTATGGACGCAAATGCAGACGTTCGATGAACAAGTTCGAGAGATTCAAGCGAACCCCGAGGAGTATGCCGAATGGTATGGCGACAATGTGACGAATCCGTCGGTTGAAGAATTGTTCAGCCCGGAGTACAGCTACTTTATCGGCGATTTACAGACACTCATCCCATATGGCGGCGTCATCTTCCTCTACATCATCTTCGGCTTCTTGATGGCATCCGTCTTGATTGGCAGTGAACGCAATAGCCAAATGTCTGACTTTGCGATGTCCCTCCCGTTCAACCGCAACCAGCTCTACATATCGAAATGGTTGATTGGGACGAGTGGCATCATCGTCTCGTCTCTCCTTGGCGGGCCGCTCATGCTTTGGATCATCCATACATCACGCTATTCGTTTTTGATGGACGGACACACGTTACAAGTCGCGGGGCTTGTTGGGTTTATGTTGTTGACCGGCATTGCCGTCTTCTCATTGGCGTTATGGATGGGTTCATTCGGCGGGGAGGCTGTCTCGCAAGTGCTCTGGTCGGTCGTCGCCTTATTGTTCCCTGTCGGCATCATCCTGTTGATTCAAGGGTCGATTTACGCGGTCGCTCAAAATACGTCGGGCGTCTACGGTCTGTTCGAACGGGCTATGGAAAGTGTGTTCTTGCGAGTGATTTCACCGCTTGCGAACGTATTTAATGTCGATACGTTCAACATGTTCACGGACAATACGGTGTGGGAAGACTTTATGACGGTGGCGATGCTTAGCGCCATCTGCTTTATCATCCTCTCGTTCGTTCTCGGCTTATGGATGTTCAACCGGGCCCCACAAGAGAACAACGGCCGCTTCTTCATGTTCACGAACTGGCTTTGGCTTGTCCACGTGATCATGGTCGTCTGTTTCGCCATGCTCGGCGGGATCATTCTGGCCAACCTCTCGTACCCGACAAACAGCATCCTTTACGTTGTCGGCTTTGTCATCGGCGGTTTCCTCGCTCATTTACTTGCGAAACGCCTGCTCTATCGCTTGAACTTGAAACTAAAATCTTGATAGGAGGATTTTCATGAAACGGCTCAGTCTGCTCGTCGTCTTGCTCATCGTGCTCGCTGGATGCGGGGACACCGAACGATCGAACGCTTTCCAATACAAAGGGTCTTACGTCGGGGACAACAGCGCCGTCGCCGGCATCGCCCAGACGTTGCCGATGCACGACTGCTACAAGTCGATCGAGTTGCAGACGAAAAAACGTCCTTACGGGCTGACGATTCGTTACAGTGATCCTGAGATTGAACGGATCGAACAGGAGCGGCTCGCGATTCGGAATGCGGCGACGTACTTCACACTCGTGCAAAATACGGAGATTGTCCGCTTCGCTTTCCCGAACCGGACATATTCGTTCTCGCGCCCGGAGATGGAGGCGTGGCTCGACATCGACTTCTCGACGATCAAGTGGGAAAAAGAGTTAAAGGATCACTTAGACGAGAAAATCAGCAACCAAGAGCAGACCGAAGCCTATTTCAAGAGAATCTGAACGTGTGCGGAAACTTTCATCCGCGCACGTTTTTTCGATATTTTCTGAAAATTATCGGGTAAAGGGTAGATGAAAGCGTTTTCTTGGCATTATAATAGAGTTAACTGAATGACTATTCATTCCAAGGAGGAAAAGCGATGAACAAACCGTGGTTGCAAGATTATCCAGTTGACATGCCAGAAACGATTGATTACGAGGTGAAGCCGCTCTATGAGGCGCTATCCCGGGCCGCTTCCGATTATCCGGACCGGACCGCCGTCTCTTTCATCGGCAAAGAGTTGACGTTCGCCGAGGTAGATGACGCGGCGAAGCGACTCGCGACGATGCTCCAATCGAAAGGCCTGCAAAAAGGGGACCGCGTCAGCCTGATGCTCCCGAACTGTCCGCAATACGTCATTTCATTCTACGCCGTCTTGTACGCTGGCGGAACGGTCGTCCAGACGAACCCGCTCTACACCGAGCATGAGCTCGAGAATTTGATCACCGACTCAGGTGCGAACATCCTCATCACGCTCGACCTCCTCTATCCGAAATCGCTTCGTGTGAAACAGAAGACGGACATCAAGACGATCATCACGACGAGCATCGCCGACTATCTTCCGTTCCCGAAGAACAAGCTGTACCCGATCAAAGTGAAACGTGAGAACAACATCGTCATCGACACGACAGGTTCGGTCGCATTCAAAGACTATAAGAACTTCGGGCCGATCACCCCGATCGCAATCGATCCGAAAGAGGATGTCGCTGTCTTGCAATATACGGGCGGGACAACGGGGTTGCCAAAAGGCGTCATGCTGACCCACTTCAACTTGACGGCGAACGTCGACCAAATCTCGAACTTCTTCTATAGATATAACCGAGGCGACCTAAAGCGTGTCTTGAGCGTCGTGCCGTTCTTCCACGTCTACGGGATGACATGCTGTCTGAACTTCGGGATGGCGAACGGATATGAGCTCGTCCTCGTCCCGCGCTTTGATGTCACCGACGTCTTGAAGACGATTCACAAGAAGAAGCCACACTTCTTCCCAGGTGCACCGACGATGTATGTCGGCATCCTCAACGACCCGAAATCGAAGAAATATGACCTGTCGTCAATCGAGGCGTGTATCTCCGGGTCGGCGCCGCTCCCGGTCGAAGTGCAGGAGCAGTTCGAGAGCATCACGGGCGGTCGCATCGTCGAAGGGTACGGGTTATCGGAGACATCACCGGTCACGCACGCGAACTTCCTATGGGATAAACGGATCGTCGGCTCGATCGGCGTGCCGTTGTCGGACACATCTGCTAAAATTGTAAAGGCAGACGGGGAGACGCCAGCGGATGTCGGTGAGATTGGTGAAGTCATGCTTCATGGCCCGCAAGTCATGAAAGGATATTGGCAGAAGCCGGAAGAGACGGCTGCCGTCTTGAAGGATGGATGGCTCGCGACCGGTGACCTCGGCTATATGGGCGAGGATGGTTTCTTCTATATCGTCGACCGGAAGAAGGACATGATCATCGCCGGAGGCTTCAACGTCTATCCGCGTGAAATCGAAGAAGTACTCTATGAGCATCCGGCCGTCAAGGAAGCGGTCTGTATCGGCGTCCCGGACCCATATCGCGGCGAGACGGTCAAGGCGTTCATCGTGACGCGTGACGGCGCCAGCGTGACAGAAGAGGAGCTCGACAAACACTGTCGCGAGAAGCTCGCGGCGTACAAAGTGCCGAAGCTGTACGAGTTCCGTGAGGAGTTGCCGAAGACGTTCGTCGGTAAGATTTTACGTCGTATCCTCGTCGACGAAGAGAAGGCGAAGCAAGTGAAACAAAGCAGTTGACACAACCGTGTCACATGATAGAATAATAAATGAATGAACCATCATTCATTTTTCTGCAGCGGTAAGGAGCTTGGGTGTTTATGACAAAGAATGGATCAAAAAGTGACCGCATTATCGATGCGGCAGTGAAAGTGATTGCGGATCATGGCTATCACGGTGCAAAGGTGACGGCCATCGCCAAAGAGGCGGGTGTCGCCGACGGGACGATTTATCTGTACTTCAAAAACAAGGAACATTTGTTGATTGAATTGTTCCAGACGAAGATGGGCCTGTTTATCGACTACTCGAAGCAACAGATCGAGCAGGAGACGACGGCCGGCGACAAACTGTATCAATTGATCGAGTCGCATCTTAAACAACTGTCGGCCGATTACGACCTCGCCGTCGTAACACAAATCGAGCTCCGGCAGTCGAACTTGGCACTCCGTCAAAAAATCAGCGAAGTGCTCAAACCGTACTTGAACTTGATTGACGCGGTCGTACGACACGGAATCGACACCGGCGAATTTGATAACGAACTCGATTATCGACTCGCCCGGCAGATGATTTTCGGCACGATCGATGAAGTGGTCACGAGCTGGATGGCGAGCGGCTTTAAGTATGACTTGATGTCGACGCTGCCAAAAGTACACCATATGTTAAAAAAAGGGCTTGCTTAACCGTAAGCCCTCTCGCTAGCTCAAAAAATGAATGCTGATTCATGAATGATGGTGCGAACAACTTATAAGGGGGAACTACGATGAATATTTTTGTATTGCTGAAGCGTACGTTTGATACAGAAGAAGCGATTCAGCTCGAGAATGGGGAAATTCAAGAAGACGGCGCGGAGTTCATCATCAACCCGTATGACGAATATGCAGTCGAGGAGGCCATCCGCAAACGTGACGACCTCGGGGGAGAAGTCACGGTCGTGACGGTCGGACCGGAAGACGCGGACAAAGAACTTCGCACGGCGCTCGCGATGGGTGCGGACAAAGCGGTCCGGATTTCAATCGAGGATGACGTCGAGGACGCGGACCACGTGACGATCTCGAAAGTGCTCGCCACGTACTTGAAAGAGCAAGCGCCTGACCTCGTCTTCGCCGGGAACGTCGCGATCGATGGCGGCAGCGGTCAAGTCGCGCCGCGCGTCGCGGAACTGCTCGATATGAACTACGTGACGACGATCACGAAGCTCGACATCGATGGGACGACGGCGACGGTCACACGCGACGTCGAAGGGGACACGGAAGTAATCGAAGTGCCGCTCCCGCTCCTCGTGACGGCGCAGCAAGGATTGAACGAACCGCGCTACCCGAGCCTTCCAGGCATCATGAAGGCGAAGAAGAAGCCGCTCGAAGAACTCGAACTGTCGGACATCGACCTCGATGAGGACGAGATCGAAGCGAAGATCGAGACGATCGAACGCTTCTTGCCGGAAGAAAAGAAAGCAGGACGCATCCTTGAAGGGGACACGTCGTCACAAGTGAGCGAGCTCGTTCAATTACTTCGCACGGAAGCAAAAGTCATTTAAGGGGGACACATAGATGAAAGCTTTAGTACTCGCAGAAGCGCGTGAAGGCGCCTTACGGAACGTATCATTTGAAGCGATCGCCGCGGCGAAGCAACTGACGGACGACGTGACGGCGGTCGTCATCGGGGATGATGTCAAAGCACTCGCCAATGAACTCGGGGAATACGGTGCGGGCCGCGTCCTCGTCATCGAAGACGAGCGTCTCAAGCACTACACGCCAGACGGCTACGGGCAAGTGCTCCGCCAAGTCATCGAGCAAGAATCACCGGACATGATCGTGCTCGGCCATACGGCGCTTGGGAAAGACATCGCCCCGAAACTCGCGGCTCGTCTGGACGCGGGACTCATCAGTGACGTCGTCTCAATCGAAGGGTCTGGCAAAGATGCCGAGTTCGTCCGCCCGATTTACTCAGGGAAGGCGTTCGAGAAAGTGAAATTCAAAGACTCGGTCATGTTCTTCACGATCCGTCCGAACAACATCGACGCCCTTCCACGTACGGCTGGAGCGAGCGCATCGGTCGAGACACCGAGCGTGGAGCTCAAGGACCTTGCCATGATCGTCAAAGAAGTCGTCCGCAAGGCGACGGGGAAAGTCGATTTGACGGAAGCGAAAGTCATCGTCGCCGGTGGCCGCGGCGTCAAGAGCGAAGATGGCTTCAAACCGCTCGAAGAACTCGCCGAGCTTCTTGGCGGGGCCGTCGGTGCCTCACGTGGAGCGTGTGACGCCGACTACTGTGACTACGCCCTTCAAATCGGGCAGACCGGGAAAGTCGTCACGCCGGACTTGTATATCGCCTGCGGCATCTCGGGCGCAATCCAGCACTTGGCCGGGATGAGCAACGCCAAAGTCATCGTCGCCATCAATAAAGACCCGGAAGCGAACATCTTCAGCGTGGCCGACTACGGCATCGTCGGCGACTTGTTCGACGTCGTCCCACTGTTAACAGAAGAGTTCCGCAAACACCTCGTCAACAGCTGATATGCAGAACGTTTGGGGAAACGTACCCTCCGTGGTATACTCTGAACATGAAATGCATGAGAGTCCTTAATCGGCTCTCACATCTTACTGGGGAGGTATTTATCAAATGGCTATTAAACACGCAACGACTCAAACATTCGAACAAGAAGTAAAAGAGGGCGTCGTCCTCGTCGATTTCTGGGCAGCTTGGTGTGGACCGTGCCGCATGATCGCACCGGTACTCGAAGAGCTTGACCAAGAGATGGGCGATCAAGTCCAAATCGTGAAACTCGACGTTGATGAGAACCCAGAAGTAGCGGGCGCTTTCCAAATCCAAAGTATCCCGACACTTATGATGTTCAAAGACGGACAACCTGTCTCAAAAACAATGGGCTTCCAACCAAAAGAAGCACTCAAAGAGTTTATCGCGACAGCAAAATAATGCGTACAGCCGACCTGGAAACGGGTTGGCTGTTTTTTATTGGGCGCGATAGGGAAGAAGGAGTTTAGTCGTTTCGCATGGAATAACAACGGTTAAGGTTTGGTTTGAAGTGAGCGGGAAATGCGTGAAAAGCACCATCCGAAAGCGGATACATATCAGGCTTGATTAGAATTTTTTTTCGTCGTTTTTAGTCGTCTCCCTTCATATTTAACAGTCCAAGTTTTTTTGACGAGGCTCGAAAATACGGGAAGGTTTTATCATGGAAACGGACTGAAAATGTACGCTATACTCATGAGGAAGACATGATGGCGTCAAATGAACTTAATAATTGGCCCATCACTTGTAAGACTCTGCTCGAAGGAGGAATTTTCTTGTCGGTGTTACATTTAGCTATCTTATTGCCGCTTCTCGCGGCACCGTTCATCCCGTTCTTGTTCCGGGCGCTGAAGCGAATCCATACGGGTTGGTTCGTGTTAATCGTTCCGGTCGTCCTGTTCGTATACTTCTTCCGCTTCATCGGAATCACGAGCGCGGGAGACGTCGTGACGGAGACGGTCGAATGGATGCCATCGCTCGGCATCAACTTCACGGCCTACGTGGACGGGCTCGGACTATTGTTTGCCCTCCTCATCACAGGGATCGGGGCGCTCGTCGTCCTGTATTCGATTTACTATTTGAATAAAGACAAAGAGTCGCTCGGTCACTTCTACGTGTACTTGCTCCTCTTTATGGGTGCGATGCTCGGTGTCGTCCTCTCGGACAACATGGTCGTCATGTACATGTTCTGGGAACTCACGTCGATTTCGTCGTTCCTGTTGATCGGGTATTGGTACGAGAAAGAGCGCTCACGCTACGGGGCGCGTAAATCGATGCTCATCACCGTGTTCGGTGGTCTGTCGATGCTCGGGGGGATTGTGATTCTCGAGTCGATCATCGGTTCGTTCAGCATCCGCGACATGGTCGCCAATCAGGCGATAATCGCGGAGAGCCCGTTCTTTATCGCGGCGATGATTCTCATCTTGCTCGGCGCCTTCACGAAGTCGGCGCAATTCCCGTTCCACATCTGGTTGCCGGACGCGATGGAAGCACCGACCCCGGTCAGTGCGTACCTCCACTCGGCGACGATGGTCAAGGCCGGTCTCTATCTCGTCGCACGGATGAGCCCGGTGTTCCAAGAGTCACCGATCTGGCTATGGACGATCGCCGCTGTCGGGACGTTCACCTTGTTCTGGGGTTCGTTCAACGCGGTCAAACAGACCGATTTGAAAGGGATTCTCGCCTTCTCGACGGTCAGTCAGCTCGGTCTCATCATGTCGCTCCTCGGCCTTGGAGCCGCGGCGCTGCATTATGACGGCATGGATGACAACATCTATATGGTCGCGACGATCGCGGCAATCTTCCACTTGATTAACCATGCGACGTTCAAAGGGTCGTTGTTCATGATGGTCGGGATCGTCGACCACGAGACGGGGACACGTGACATCCGCAAACTCGGCGGTCTGATGACCGTCATGCCGATCACGTTCACGATCGCCGTCATCGGCTCGTTGTCGATGGCAGGGTTACCGCCGTTCAACGGCTTCCTCAGTAAAGAGATGTTCTTGAAGGCAACCACGAAAGTGTTCTCGATGGACTTCTTCGCGCTCGATACGATCGGCATCTTGATCCCGGTCGTCGCGTTCATCGCGAGCGTGTTCACATTCATCTACAGCTTGATCATCTTCACCCGGACGTTCATGGGCAAAGCCCAGTTCGACCAGTTGCCGAAACAGCCGCACGAGGCACCAATCGGGATGCTCATCCCACCGGCGATTCTCGCCATCCTTGTCGTCGTGCTCGGGTTCGTACCGAACGTATTGTCGAACTCGCTCATCAAGCCGGCCGTCGAGTCGATTTATCCGACGCTCGTCGCGAGCGGTCAGGATGTGAAAGTCGACATCTACTTCTGGCACGGCATCACACCTGAGTTGCTAATGACGATTGGTATCGTCTTACTCGGGACGCTCATGTTCTTCACGATCAACAAGTGGATGGGGATTTACAACCACATCCCGCATCGCTTGACCTTGAACGGGATGTACGACGGAACGCTCGTCTGGTCGAACAAGGCGGCGTACCGCTTTAAAGACAACTACATGACGGGCTTCATCCGCTCGTACTTGGTGTACATCTTCTTGTTCTTGTCAGGCATGATGTTGTTCTCGATGTATCGCTTCGACTTGTTCGACTTCTCGTTCGGCGAGATGGAAGCCGTCGCACCGTATGAATACGTCCTCGGGGCCGTCATCATCTTGGCGTCGCTCGCGATTCTGTTCATGCGTTCGCGTCTCCCGTCGATCATCTTGCTCGGTGTCGTCGGATACTCGGTCGCGTTGTTCTTCGTCTTCTTCAACGCACCGGACCTCGCCTTGACGCAACTCGTCATCGAGACGGTATCGGTCGCCTTGTTCTTGCTCGTCTTCTACCACATGCCGGAAATTAGCAAGAAAGAAGTGCGTGTCAAATTCAAGATCGAAAATGCGATCGTCTCGATTTTCGTCGGGGTGACGGTCATGCTCCTCAGCTTCATGGCACTATCGAACCGTTCGCTATCGTCGATTTCTGAGTACTATAAAGAAAATGTTTATGATTTGGCAGCCGGAAAAAACATGGTCAACGTCGTCCTTGTCGACTTCCGTGGTTTTGATACGCTGTTTGAGATCGTCGTTCTTGCCATCGCGGCCATGGGGATTTACACGATGATCAAATTTAGAACGACAGAACGTACGAAAGGAGCACGCGAACATGAACCGAAAAAATGATCAAGTCAATGACGTCATCTTGCAGACGGCCGCGGTGATCATCTTCTTCATCATCATCGTGTTCTCGATCAACCTGTTCTTTGCCGGGCACTACTCGCCTGGCGGAGGGTTCATCGGTGGGTTGATGACGGCGGCGGCGCTCGTCCTCTTGCTCCTCGCCTTTGATTCGAAGACGCTTGCTGACGTGCTCCCGTTCGATTATCGGAAGATGACGGCGCTCGGTCTCGTCATCGCGATGCTGACGTCACTCCATAGCGTCTTTTGGGACCGTCCGTTCCTAACTCACGCCTATGACAAATTCGATTTGCCGCTCTTGGGCGAACAGACGCTTCACACGGCGATCGCTTTTGACCTTGGCGTTTACCTTGTGGTCATCGGTGTGACGATGACGATCATTCAAACGATTGGAGAGAGTGAATAATGGAAATCTTCGTTAGCATCATCATCGGTGTCCTGACGATGAGCGCGGTCTATATGATTCTCTCAAAGAGTTTGTTGCGCATCATCATCGGCACCGGGTTGCTCAGCCACGCTGCCCACTTGCTCGTCTTGACGATGGGTGGACTGAAAACCGGAGCGGCACCCGTCCTCGTCGATGGGGTCACGGAATATACTGACCCGCTCCCGCAGGCGCTCGTCTTGACGGCGATCGTTATCAGCTTCGGGGTGACCGCGTTCTTCCTCGTGCTCGCGTATCGGGCCTATCAAGAGCTGAACACGGATAATATTGAGGAAATGAAAGGAACGGAATCGAATGATTAACTTACCGATCTTTCCGATTGTCATCCCGGCGCTTGCGGCCATCTTTCTTCTCTTCGCACCGAAGCAAGTTCGTCTGCAACGCGGAGTGGCACTCGGGGCTTTACTTGTAACGTTTATAGTGACGGTGTTGCTCATCTTCACCGTGTCTCAAGACGGTATCATGACCGTCGACTTAGGGAACTGGCCGGCACCGTTCGGAATCACGCTCGTTTCGGACATGCTGTCGGCACTGCTCGTCGCCACGTCGACGTTGCTCGTCTTCTTCATCGTCTGGTTTGCGACTCATTACTTCTCAGACGCCTATGAATCGAACTACGTCTACGTCGCGATGCTGTTCCTCCTCGTCGGGGTGAACGGGGCCTTCACGACAGGCGATATTTTTAACTTGTTCGTCTTCTTTGAAGTCTTCCTCATCTCGTCTTACGTGTTAATCGTGCTCGGCGGGAAAGGGGTCCAGTTGCGCGAGTCGATCAAGTATTTGCTCGTGAACATCATCGCCTCGGCGCTATTCGTCATGGCCGTCGCGCTCCTTTACGGAACGGTCGGCACGCTCAGCTTGGCGGACCTCGCGCAAAAGATTCCACTCGTTGAGAATCAGAGCGTCATCACCGTCATCGGTGTGTTCTTTGTCATCGTCTTCGGCTTGAAAGGGGCACTCGTGCCACTTCACTATTGGCTCCCGGGCTCGTATGTCGTGGCGCCGACCCCGATTCTCGCCATGTTCGGGGCGCTGTTGACGAAAGTCGGCGTCTACTCGATCCTACGGACGTATACGCTCCTGTTCGACGGAGGGAGTGCGTTCATGCAAAACTTCTTGATCATCCTTGCCGTGTTGACGATCGTCATCGGAATGATTGGGGCGATCGCTTACAACGACGTCAAGTTGATCATCATCTACAACATCATGATCGCCGTCGGCGTCATCTTGTACGGGATCGCACTCAACACGCAGACGTCGCTTGAAGGGGCGCTCTACTATTTGATTCATGACATGCTGATCAAGGCCGCCTTGTTCATGCTCGTCGGGATGATGATCGGCATCACAAAATCCGGTCAACTGCGCGACATGGGCGGTTTGATCACCCGCTTCCCATTGTTCGGTTGGACGTTCTTCATCGCAGCGTTGTCGCTCGCTGGGATTCCGCCGCTCAGCGGATTTTTCGGGAAACTGTTGATCGTCCAAGGCGGGGTCGAGGAAGGCAGCCTGTTCGGGCCGCTCCTCATCTTGCTGTCGAGTCTGTTCGTCCTCTTCTCGGTCATCAAAATCTTCTTGTACGGATTTTGGGGAGAAGAGAAACGCGTCTATGACGGCCCGCTCGTGCCGTATGTGAACCGTCTCATCGTGCCAACGTTCTTGCTCGTCGCCGTCGCCGTCGCCTACGGGTTCGGCGCTGAGGCGATGCATCCGTTCATTACCCAGGCAATCGAACCGCTCGTGCAACCCGAAATCTATATCGATGCCGTGATTAAGGAGTGATTTAGAGATGGCTTACCAACTACTCATCAACTTTTTCCTGGCGTTCATTTGGATGTTCTTCACGGGTACGTTCACGACGAGCGGATTTCTAATCGGCTATTTGCTCGGATTACTCGTCATCTTCATGATGCGCCGCTTCTTCAAAAACACGGATTTTTATTTCATCCGTGTGTTGAAACTGTTTAAACTGTTCTTGATTTTCTGTCGTGAGCTCGTCGTGGCCAACATCGAAGTGCTTCGGCTCGTCTTGAGCCCGAAACTAAAAATCCAACCAGGCATCTTTCGGTATCACACCGAACTCGATGCCGGTTGGAAAGTGAGTTGGCTATCGATGCTCATCACGCTGACACCGGGTACGCTTGTCGTCCAAGTATCAGACGACAATAAGACGCTCTATATCCATGCGCTCCATATGCCGGATAAAGAGTCGCTCAAACGAGACATTTACGATAACTTTGAGTCGAACATCAAGGAGGCGACCAGCTAATGTTAAATATTATTATTTACGTCGCCCTCGCCATCCTCGTGCTCGCCATGCTCGGTATGCTGTACCGGGTCGTCAAAGGGCCGACGACAGCGGATCGTGTCATCGCCCTCGACTCGATCGGCATCGGGTTGATCTCGGTCGTATCGTTGTTATCGATTTTGCTCGATACGACGATGTTCTTCGAGGTCATCCTCTTGCTCGGGATTTTAGCCTTCATCGGGACGGTGGCGTTCTCGAAATTCCTCGAGAAGGGAGAGATCATCCAACATGACCGCAACAATGATTTATGACATCTTGACCGGTGTCTTCACGATCATCGGTGTGTTCTTCACCGTCGTCGCGGCCATCGGTCTGATCCGGCTCCCGGACATCTATTCCCGCGCCCACGCCGCCTCGAAGAGTGCGACGCTCGGCGTCATGTTCGTCCTGTTCGCGGCGGTCTTGCACGTCTGGGTCGACCAGCGCATCTTTGACGCACGGCTTCTGCTCGGACTGTTCTTCGTCTTATTGACGGCACCGGTCGGAAGTCACTTGGTGGCCCGTGCGGCCCATTCTCAAGGTGTCCCGCTTTGGAAGAAATCGCTCCAAGATGCACTTCGAGAAGATAAGGACAAAGGAATCGAATGACGAAAGGCTCTTCCAAGTCAAATTGGAAGAGCCTTTTTGCGTCACATCAGATACGTCACGTCAGAGGCTGACGTCGGATAGGCGAACTCCAAGTGTTTGATGTGTTGATGGGTGATGTTGTTTTGTATAATAAACGAGAACAAGTTAATCAATTCCGGTGCATGTTGCCCGATCAAGTGGGCCCCGAGCACGTGGCCGTCTTTGCTGAGCAGAATGCGGGAAAACGCCGTCGTGTCGTTGATCCGTTCATACGTCAAGAAATGGGACAAGTCGTTGTCCTTACACTCGTAGTCGATGCCGCGCGCTTTCACCTCCTCGACCGTCAGTCCGACCTTGGCGATCGGCGGTGTCGTGAAGACGACCGTCGGGGCAGGGCGCTCCGGTAAAGGACGCGTGTTGTCCCGTAACAGATTGAGAGCGGCGATGCGTCCTTCCTGCCCCGCAAACGGGGTGAGGGCCGGGTTGCGGCTCTTGGCGACGTCCCCTGCTGCATATACGTTCGCATTCGTCGTCTGCAGGAACTCATTGACGAGGACGCCGCCGTGGTCGGACTCGATACCGGCTGCGTCCAAACGGAGCCGTTCGATGCTCGGAATTCGCCCGGTGGCGTTAAGGACGACGCCTTCGAGGGTAGAGTCATCTGATAACGTCAGCACGTCCCCATCTATCCGGACGGGCTCGATGCCGTCCCGGACATCGATGCCGATTCGAATCGTCTCATCGACGAGCCGTTTGACGACTTTGCGATCGAATGCCTTCAGCGCCCGCGATCGGATGAGGAGGGTCACCTCGCTCCCGAAGCGGCGGAGGATATGAGCGAACTCGAACGCGATATAGCCCGCCCCGATGATGATGACGTGTTTTGGCAAGTCGTCGAGGTCGAAAACATCGTCGCTCGTGATAGCCAAGTCACCACCCGGGATGTCGAGCGGTCGCGGAATGAGGCCTGAAGCGATTAAAAACTGATGCGCCGAGATTTCATGCCCATCAATGACAATCGAGTCTTCATCGATGAAATGGGGTTCGCCTTCGAACAAGTCGATGTGGTGCTCTTTCCAATGATGCATCTTCGTCGTCGGGATGGCGAAACGATACTCGTCGATACGCCGTTTAAAGGCGCGCCAATCGAGCGTGAGCTCGCCGTGGACACCTAGTGATTTCATTCGTTCCGCACGGGCAATGAGCTCTGCTCCTTCCGCGAGCATCTTTTTCGGGTCACATCCGCGTTGCGGGCACGTCCCGCCAAACGTCCAATTCTCGACGATGGCAATTTGTTTACCGGCGTCGCATAATACGTTAGCGGCTTGGCTCGCTGCCGAGCCACTGCCGATGATGATGACATCGTACCGTTTCATAACTAAAACCCTCCCTCTGAGACTTCATCAAATTTTTCCCGTCTGGAAGGAACTTAAACTGAGGTGATTGAATTTGAGTCATTCTGACCACATTAAACATAAATTGGCGCTGCTCCCTGACGAGCCCGGCTGTTACTTGCATAAGAACGAGTACGGCGAGATCATTTATGTCGGGAAAGCGAAAAATTTGAAAAACCGGGTTCGGTCTTATTTTACCGGGGCGCATGACATCAAGACGATGCGCCTCGTCGCTGAGATTCGCGACTTTGAGTATATCGTCACGGCGAGCGAGCTCGAGGCGCTCTTGCTCGAGATGACGCTCATCAAAAAGCACGACCCGAAATATAACATCCGTCTCAAAGATGACAAGTCGTACCCGTATATCAAAATCACGAACGAGCCGTATCCGCGGTTGCTCACGACGCGGAAGCTGAAGCGGGACGGCGGCTTCTATTTCGGCCCGTACCCGAACGCCTATGCCGCCAACGAGACGAAGCGGTTGCTCGATAAACTGTATCCGCTCCGGAAATGCCAACCGATGCCACGCAAGCTCTGCTTGTATTACCACATCGGGCAGTGCCTCGGACCGTGTGAGCTCGCCATCGACACGGACGAGCAAAAGAACATCGTCCAAGAGATTCGTCGCTTCCTGAACGGGGAGACGAGCGAGACGCTCGCCAAGCTCCAGGTCGATATGGGACGAGCGGCCGAAGACATGCAGTTCGAACGCGCTGCTGAGCTCCGTGACCAAATCCGGGCCGTCGAGTCGATTATGAACAAACAGAACATGATTACGGCCGACCCGACGGCGCGCGACGTCTTCGGCTATACGCTCGACCGCGGCTGGATGTGCGTCCAAGTGTTCTATATGCGGGGTGGCAAGATGATTGAGCGCGACGTGTCGCTGTTCCCGCTCCACGGCGAACCGTCCGAAGAGCTCGAGAGTTTCATCGTCCAGTTCTATGAGCAGAACGTGTTGCCGAAGGAAGTGCTCGTCCCAGAGATCGTCCGTATCGACCTGTTGAACGAGGCGATCGGGACGAAAGTGATACAACCGAAACGCGGGGCGAAGCGGCAACTGCTCGACTTGGCGACGAAAAACGCCAGCATCGCCTTGAACGAGAAGTTCGAGTTGCTCGCGAGGGACGAAGAGCGGACGCTCCTCGCCATGCGTGAGCTCGGTGAGGCGATCGGCATCCCGAACTTGTCGCGTGTCGACATCATCGATAACGCCAACATCCAAGGAGCTGACGCCGTCTCGGCACTCGTCGTCTTCGAAGACGGAAAGCCGCTCAAGAAAGAATATCGGAAATACAAGATTCGTACCGTCCAAGGACCGGACGACTACGAGACGATGAGAGAGGTCGTCCGTCGTCGGTTCCGTCGCCTGTTGACGGAAGAGAAACGTCTGCCGGACTTGCTGTTGATTGACGGGGGCATCGGGCAATTGAACGCCGCCCTCGACGTCCTGCAGAACGAGTTCGGGCTCGACTTGCCCGTCGGCTCGTTGAAAAAAGATGACCGTCACCGGACGAGCCAGCTCTTGTTCGGGGAGGGCGGCGGGGTCGTCGAACTGAATTCGCGCTCGAGCGCGTTCTATTTGCTCCAGCGCATGCAAGACGAGGTCCACCGCTTCGCCATCACGTTCCACCGCAGCCTGCGGACGAAGAAGATGACGAAGTCGGTGCTCGACGACATCCCGGGCGTCGGGCCGAAGCGGCGTCAGCAGTTGATCCGTCATTTCGGGTCGATGAAACAAATCCGCCTCGCCTCGCTCGAACAGTTGAAGGAAGCAGGGCTACCGAAGAAGCTGGCCGAGACCGTTTTGCAATACGTCCATGAGGAGACGGACGAATGAAGATAAAACAAGAGCCGGTGCACTCACGCATCGGCTCTTCGTTATTCATACGTATCTTTTCGGTCTAGTTGGACGGTGATCTGGACAGCCTGGCGCGTCACATCGGCGTAGCCCTCGGCGACACATTGGAAACGACCGGCAATCTGTTCGGCTAAGAAACCAGCTTCGAGCTGGTGGTAGCCGGTTGCCTTTTCTTGGGTCGAAGGCGGAGGGACGAGTTCGAACAAGAATTTATTCCCTTTTTCTTTTAAGAGCGTCAATTGCCCCCATCCGGCCTCGATAAAGAACGCACTCAGTTCCTCGTTTGTCATGACTGGGAACTTGCGGGCAACGCGTTTACCCGACCAATAAATGATTTGGGCGTAGTCGTCCCCGAGCAAATCCGTCAACACATAATCGCGAAGCAGTTCAATCGCGAAAGTGGGTTGGCTCATCGTTTCCATTTTCTTCCATCACTCCATTCTCTCTATACCATTATAACGACGAAACGGCTTTTGGTCACCGGGTATTTTACAAAAGAATGTGTCACAAATCGGTCAGGTTGTCTTGTCATACAAATTTCACAAGAGTAGAATAGGAGACAGAAAGCTATATTTGCATTTGAAAACGCTTTTATTTACAAAACGAGCCAAGGGCTCGTACAAAGGGGGAACTAGAATGGCAACGCGTCGTGACTATTTCAGTCGTAAAGTCCATTCGCTACTTGGGGTCATCCCAATCGGCTTGTTTTTGATCGTCCACTTGTCGGTCAACTACTATATCGTCGATGGGGTGGAATCGTTCAACAAGGCAGCAAAATTTATGCAGAGCTTACCTTACTTGTACTTCCTTGAAGTGACGGTCATCGCCTTGCCGATGATTTTCCACGGGGTATACGGCGTGTATTACGCGTTTCTCGGTTCGATCAACACGAACCGTTACTCGTACGCCCGTAACTGGATGTACATGCTCCAACGCTTCACGGGTGTCTTCCTCGTCATCTTCATCGCATGGCACGTTTGGGAAACGCGCTTGGCGAAGTTGCGTGGCGTCGAGGTGAATGCGGAGATGATGCAAAACATCGTCGACAATCCGCTCATGCTCATCTTCTACATAGTCGGGATCCTCTCGGCTACGTTCCACTTCGCGAACGGTCTCTGGTCGTTTGCCATCACGTGGGGGATCACACAGTCGCCTCGTTCACAGCGCTTCATGAGCTATGTCTCAGGCGTCGTCTTCTTGGCACTATCTTTTGTCGGCATCCGTTCAATCTTGACGTTCGCGGGCATCTTGTAATTAGGGGGAAAAGTTCATGGCAAATCAAAGTTTGATCGTCATCGGTGGCGGTCTGGCTGGACTCATGGCGACAATCAAGTCGGCTGAGATGGGTGTTCCGGTAAAACTATTCTCGCTTGTACCGGTCAAGCGTTCACATTCAGTTTGTGCACAAGGCGGCATCAACGGTGCCGTCAACACGAAAGGGGAAGGGGATTCTCCTTGGCAACACTTTGATGACACGGTCTATGGGGGTGACTTCCTCGCCAACCAACCGCCGGTCCAAAAGATGGCGGAAGCGGCACCGAAAATCATCCACATGTTCGACCGGATGGGCGTCATGTTCAACCGGACACCGGAAGGTCTGCTCGACTTCCGTCGCTTCGGCGGCACGCTCCATCACCGCACGGCTTATGCCGGTGCGACGACAGGGCAACAGCTCCTTTATGCGTTAGACGAGCAAGTCCGTCGCTATGAGGCGCAAGGACTCGTCGAGAAGTATGAAGGCTGGGAGTTCCTCCGGGCCATCATCGACGAAGCCGGTGTCTGCCGTGGTGCGGTCTGTCAGGATTTACGCTCGATGGAAATTAAAGCGTTCCCATCGGATGCGGTCATCCTCGCAACAGGCGGTCCTGGGGTCATCTTCGGTAAATCGACGAACTCGGTCATCAACACCGGCCAAGCGGCTGGAGCGGTCTACCGTCAAGGCGCAGTCTATGCGAACGGCGAATTCATCCAAATCCATCCGACGGCAATCCCAGGGGACGACAAGCTTCGTCTCATGAGTGAGTCGGCACGCGGTGAGGGTGGACGTGTTTGGACGTACAAAGACGGCAAGCCATGGTATTTCCTTGAAGAGAAGTATCCGGCTTACGGGAACCTCGTGCCGCGTGATATCGCGACGCGTGAGATTTTCGACGTCTGTGTCAACCAGAAACTCGGCGTCAACGGCGAGAACATGGTGTACCTCGATTTGTCGCATAAAGACTCGAAAGAACTCGATATCAAACTCGGCGGCATCCTCGAGATTTACGAGAAGTTCGTCGGTGACGATCCACGGAAAGTCCCGATGAAAATCTTCCCGGCGGTCCACTATTCGATGGGCGGACTCTGGGTCGACTACGATCAGATGACAAACATTCCAGGACTGTTCGCAGCCGGTGAGTGCGATTACTCGATGCACGGGGCGAACCGTCTCGGGGCCAACTCGCTCCTCTCAGCCGTTTACGGCGGGATGGAAGCCGGTCCATCGGCCGTTCACTACATGCGCGGTCTCGACCAAGCGACGGAGAGCGTGCCAGAAGCGCTCTTCAACTTCAACGAACGTGAAGAAATCGAGCGGTTCAACGATATCCTCGCGATGGACGGTACGGAAAACGCGTATCAAATCCACCGTGAGCTCGGCGAACTCATGACCGACAACGTCACGGTCGTTCGTTACAACGATAAACTCGAAGCGACGGATCTCAAACTCCGTGAGCTTCGTGAACGCTATCACAACATCTCCGCGACCGATACGGCCCGCTGGAGCAACCAAGGAGCATCGTTCATCCGACAACTCGACCACATGCTCGACCTCGCGCGCGTCATCACGCTTGGCGCTTTGAAACGCGACGAGAGCCGTGGCGCTCATTACAAACCGGACTTCCCGGAACGTGATGACGACAAGTTCATGAAGACGACGATGGCACGTTATGACAATGGGGAAGTCGATATCTCGTACGAAGAGATCGACGTTTCGTTAATCCCGCCACGTAAACGGGATTACTCGAAGAAAGGGGCGAAGACGAAATGACGACGCCGATGCAAGCAGATCAAAAAGACATTCGTTTTATCATTGAACGTCAGGACGGTCCGGATCAACCGACCTACACGGAAGAGTTCACCGTCCCGTACCGTCCGAATATGAACGTCATCTCGGCGCTGATGGAAATCCGCCGGAACCCGGTCAATGCGAACGGGGACAAGACGACACCGATCAACTGGGATATGAACTGTCTCGAGGAAGTGTGTGGTGCTTGTTCGATGATCATCAACGGCAAGCCGCGCCAGTCGTGTACGGCGCTCGTCGACAAGCTCGAGCAACCGATCCGACTGGCTCCAATGAAGACGTTCCCGGTCATTCGCGACCTTCAAGTCGACCGTCAGCGTATGTTCGACGCGTTGAAAAAAGTGAAGGCATGGGTCCCGATTGACGGGACGTACGATCTCGGACCAGGACCACGGATGCCAGAGAACAAACGTCAATGGGCGTATGAACTATCGAAATGTATGACGTGTGGTGTCTGCCTCGAGGCGTGCCCGAACGTCAACGACAAGTCGAGCTTCATCGGACCGGCCGCAATCTCACAAGTCCGCCTCTTCAATTCGCATCCGACTGGCGCCTTCCACGCAGAAGACCGTCTCGAAGCGCTCATGGAAGACGGCGGCCTCGCACAGTGCGGAAACGCACAAAACTGTGTCGAGGTTTGTCCGAAAGGCATCCCGCTCACGACGTCAATCGCCGCGATGAACCGTCAAACGACGCTTCACTCGTTCAAATCGTTCTTCGGTAGCGACAAAGGCCGCACCGGTTCTGCGGTCGAGGCGTAAGGGCTGCAGATGACGAAGTACTTCCGGGAAGCCGATTGGGAAACACGTGTCAGAGCAGGGGTCGCGCTAGATGTCAAAGTCCGGTTCTCGGAGTGCGACCCGTACGGTCATATGAACAATACGATTCCGTTCATCTATTTCGAGGACGCGCGAATCGAGTTGCTTGAAGCGACAGGATTTTCGTTGAAAGACGGGTTCGTCGTCGTGGCGGATGCCCAGTGTGACTACGTCCGCCAGGTGATGCCGCGCCAATCGATCAAGGTGTATGCCAATGTCTTGACGGTCGGAAACACTTCATGTGATATTCATTACGGGGCATATGATGGAGACCAGCTTATGTTCGCGGGGCGCACGAGCCTCGTGCACTTGTCAAAAACCGGTCGTCCGACCGAATGGACTCCAGAATATAAAAATCGCTTGCAGAATTATTGCGAATCCGCTATCATTTGATAATGAGTTCACAAACAATTATTCGGCAGGTCCGCCTGTAGAATTGAAATTTGAAGGGAGACTATCACGTCATGGAAAAAACGTTCACAGTCGTTGCAGATTCAGGAATTCACGCTCGTCCAGCTACACAGTTGGTTAACACAGCTTCTAAGTTCCAATCAGATATCAACCTTGAGTACAACGGTAAGACAGTAAACCTCAAGTCAATCATGGGTGTACTTTCACTCGGAATCGCTAAAGATTCTACAATCAAAATCACTGCAGCTGGTGACGATGCAGAAGAAGCGGTTAACACGCTTTCTGACATGCTCACAAGCGAAGGTCTTGCTCAGTAATTGAGCGACGGACGAGGCGGCCAATCGGCTACCTCGTCTTTTTTGTTTGTCACGAGACCGTTTCTTTTTCAGAATCGGCTTTTTTGGTAAGATAGATGGGAATGGAAGTGATGATCATGAAACGAGCGATTGGAGTACTCGATTCAGGAGTTGGCGGCTTGACGGTGGTCAAAGAACTGATGCGCCAACTACCGAAAGAAGAAATCATCTACATCGGCGACACGGAACGGTGCCCGTATGGCCCGCGTCCGCACGATGAGATTGAAGCCTATACGTGGGAACTGATCGAGTTCCTGTTAAGTAAAAATGTGAAGATGATCGTCATCGCCTGCAACACGGCGACGGCGGTCGTCTTGAAAGAAGCTCGCAAACGCCTCAATATCCCGGTCATCGGTGTCATCGATCCGGGGGCACGAGCGGCCGTCAAAGGCACGCGCAATAAACATATCGGCGTCATCGGTACGAAGATGACGATTGAAAGCAACTCGTACGAGACGGCACTCCGGCACGTGGCCGGCGAGATCGATGTATATTCGCTCGCCTGTCCGCCGTTCGTCCCGCTCGTCGAAGCCGGCGAACTTGATGGGGACCGCGTCCGCGACATCGTCGCTGAGACGATTCGTCCGCTTCAGTCTTCCGAGATGGACACGCTCATCCTCGGCTGTACGCACTATCCGCTGCTCGCACCGGTCATTCAAGACGTCGTCGGACCTGACGTCCATTTGATCTCGTCCGGTGACGAGACGGCGCTCGAAGTAGCGGCCATCCTTGACTTTAAAGAGCTCGAGAACGATTTGGATTCGGTCCCGGTGCACCAGTTTTATGCGACCGGGGATGTCGTCATCTTTGACCGTTTGGCGACAGAATGGCTCGGTCAACCCGTGAGAGCGGAGAAAGTAGAGGTGTCCGGTGTCGATGCGTAACGAAAGACAACATGACGAGCTCCGGCCCGTCGAAATCGTTCCCCATGTGAATAAACATGCGGAAGGGTCGGTCCTCATCTCGATCGGGGACACGAAAGTCATCTGCACGGCGACCGTCGAAGAACGCGTCCCGAACTTCTTGCGCGGCAAGAAGCAAGGCTGGATCAACGCCGAGTACGCCATGCTTCCGCGTGCGACCGGCAACCGCACGGTCCGCGAATCGGTCCGCGGCAAACAGTCGGGCCGGACGATGGAGATTCAACGGTTGATTTCGCGGTCGCTCCGCTCGGTCGTCGATTTAGAACGGCTCGGTGAACGGACGATTTGGATCGACTGTGACGTCATCCAAGCCGACGGGGGCACCCGTACGGCCTCGATCACAGGCGGCTTCTGCGCGCTCGTCCTCGCGGTCGACGCGCTCATCCGTCAAGGCAAGCTCGACGACACGCCGATCAAAGAAGGCGTCGCTGCCATCTCGGTCGGACGGACCGACGAATTGCTTCTCGACTTGAACTACGAAGAAGATGCCGCGGCCGAGGTCGACATGAACGTCGTCATGACGGCGAGCGGACGTTTCGTCGAAGTGCAAGGGACAGGGGAAGAAGCGACATTCACGTTGCTCGAGATGAACGAGATGCTCCACATGGCCCAAAGCGGAATCGAGACGCTGTTCAAAGCGGCCGAAGACGCGCTCGGTGCCTCGTGGTGGTATGTCGGGGAACAATTGGAGGAAACAACATGAAACTGATCGTCGCAACACGCAATAAAGGAAAAGTCGCAGAAATCGAAGGGATGCTCACGCCGCTCGGATTCGAAGTCGAATCACTTCTTGATTATCCGGACGCACCAGAGACGGACGAAACTGGGACGACGTTTGAAGCGAACGCCGAGTTGAAGGCGACGGAGGCGGCCCGCTATTTCGGTCACGCCGTCCTCGCGGATGACTCTGGACTCGAAGTCGATGCGCTCGACGGGGCACCCGGTGTCCATTCGGCCCGTTTCGCCGGACCGGAGAAGTCGGATGAAGCGAACAACGCGCTTCTTCTCGAGAAGTTGAACGGAGCGACCGACCGAACGGCTCGCTTCATCTGTGCCCTCTGTCTCGCCAAACCAACAGGGGAGACATTGACGGTACGCGGCACGATCGAAGGGACGATCGGCTACGCGCCTCATGGGGAGAACGGTTTCGGTTACGACCCGCTCTTCATCGTTCCGTCACTTCACAAGACGGCAGCAGAACTTGAACGCGACGAAAAGGCGGCGGTCAGTCACCGCGGTCAAGCACTACGAAAGTTAGAGGCAGAAATTATTCCGTTTATGGAGGGGTGACCTGTATGCGTTTTCTCGTAGTCAGTGACAGTCACGGATTGACAGAAGAACTATCGATCATCTTCAACCGGCACGAACAAGAAATCGATGACGCGTTCCATTGTGGGGATTCCCAGCTCGCGCTCGTCGATGAACATCTGCTCCCGTATCGTACGGTGCGCGGTAATTGCGACTTCGGCGGCGACCTTCCGCTCGAGCGAATCGAGGAGACGGCTGAAGGGACGATTCTCATCGTCCACGGCCATCACCACGACGTGAAGTACGACTTGAACCGGTTGCGTTACCGGGCTGAAGAGGTCGGGGCGAACGTCGTCTTGTTCGGCCACTCGCACGTCGCCGGAGCTGTGATTGAGGACGGGGTGCTTTACGTGAACCCGGGTTCGATTCGCATGCCGCGCGGACGGAGTGACAAGACGTATGTACTGATGGATCTCGAGAACGGACAGGCAACGGTCCGCTTTTATCGGTCAGAGGACGGTTCGGCCGTCGAAGATCTCGATGTGAGCGGAAAGCTGTGACGGAATGAAAAGAAGGAATTGACAGCAAACCATTTTTCTATTATAGTTTTCTTGTCAATGTCCCAATAGCTCAGCTGGATAGAGCAACGCCCTTCTAAGGCGTCGGTCGGGGGTTCGAATCCCTCTTGGGACACTTCCATTTAAAATAGAGATAGCCTCCACGGAGGTTGTCTCTTTTTTCGTTTTTCGGGGTATTGATTGACAACGAATCGATTCCTAAAGGAAGATGGAGATGAATGGAAAGGGTGTGGGGAGATGGCAAAAGAGCAAGCGTACCCGTTTCCAGGGAACTGGTCGCGGCTTCAGAAGATGATTCAAGAGGCAGACGCGGCCGGGGAACGGAAACGGGTCGAACCGATTCTGTGGGATTGGTACGAGGCAGTGCCCGGCGATCCATTTATTTTCATGGAAATATTCCAATGTCTGATGGAACGACCGGAAGAACCGGAGACGCTCGAGAAACTCGAAGAGCTCGTCACGACACAGATGACGGTGGCAGAAGAACCTGCAGCCGGCGGGCTTCAAATCGCCCAGTATTACATCATGCGTGACCAACCGTTCGAGGCGGCCCATTGGATCAACCTGTATCTTGAGTGGCAAGAAAAGACCGATCACGTCAACACGCAAGCACACCAAGTGCTCCAAGTGCTGAAGTTGACCGAGTTCCCGGCCGCGATCGCCAAAGTGAAGCGAATCCTTAACCGGGGCGGGATCGGCGAACAAATCGAGACGCTCGAACACGTCCATTTCAATATCGATGACGTCCTCGACAACGTCTTGAAAGAGCTTCTCGTCGCGGAACGGCCGAAGTTGATGAAGTTGATCGTGCTCCAAAAGGGGTTCGACGAGCTGCCGGTCATCGAATGGACCGACCTCGGGACGCGGCACCGATTGACGCATGACGAAGCGAAAATCCACACGGAAGCGTGGGAGACGATGGTCAACGGGTTGCAGCGAGCGGTATATGGTGACGAGATCGCGACGCAGCTGCTCATGAACTACATGTATACGCACTACCCGTTCACGCCTGAGGAAGCGTCTGCCGTGGAGACGGCGATTGTTCAAGCGAAAACGGCCATCCTGCAACATGAGGAAACGGACGGCCTCGCCGCCGAAATTCTTGAGGCGGACATGCGTTTCACCGAGGCGTTTCTAGACTAAATCCTTGTGTGCAGTCGTCGGATTTATGCTATAATACGGATTGTTGTACATTTTTGTACGTATAAACGAATTGTTGGAGGGACTTAGCATGACAGCAAAATGGGAAAAAACATCAGGTAGCCAAGGCGTACTCACGTACGAAGCACCTGCAGAAGCTTTTGATAAAGCAGTCGACGCCGCATTCAAAGATGTCGTCAAAACTTTGAACGTGCCTGGCTTCCGTAAAGGGAAATTGCCACGCCCAATGTTCAACAAAATGTACGGAGAAGAAGCACTCTATCAAGATGCGCTCGATATCCTCTACCGTGACACAGTTCAAGGTGCGGTCGAAGAAGCTGGTTTCGAACCAATCGCTCTCGAAAACATCGATGTAGACGGCACGCTCGAAAAAGGCCAACCTGTAACGTTCAAAGTAACGTTCGTTGTTGAGCCAGAAGCTGAGCTTGGCGAATACAAAGGTCTCGAGTACGAAGCTGTTGAAACAACAGTCACTGACGAAGAAGTTACAGCTGAACTTGACGCGCTTCAACAGCAAGGCGCAGAGCTTGCTGTCAAAGAAGGCGCAATCGAAAACGGCGATACAGCTGTCTTTGATTTCGCAGGTTTCGCTGACGGAGAGCAATTCGAAGGCGGCACGGCTGAAAACTACACACTCGAAATCGGTTCAGGCCAATTCATCCCTGGATTCGAAGAGCAAATGGTCGGCATGACGGCTGGCGAAGAAAAAGACGTTGAAGTAACATTCCCTGAAGAGTACCACGCTGACAACTTGGCGGGTAAACCAGCGACATTCAAAGTCAAACTTCACGAAGTCAAAGCGAAGCAAGTTCCTGAGCTCGACGACGAGTTCGCAAAAGACATCGACGAGTCAGTTTCATCACTCGACGAGTTGAAAGCGAAAATCCGTGAGCGCTTAGAAACTGCGAAGAAACAAGAAGCGGAAGGCACAATGCGCGACCAACTCGTCGAGCAAGCAACAGCTAACGCAACAATCGACGTACCTGCAGTACTCGTTGACCAAGAAGTAGACCGCATGGTTCAAGAGTTCGGCACACGTGTTTCTTCACAAGGAATCGACCTCAACATGTACTTCGAACTCACTGGTACTTCTGAAGAAGCGATGCGCGAAGAGATGAAAGAGCAAGCTGAAGAGCGCGTTAAAGCTCGTCTCGTCTTGAAAGCAATCGCTGAGAAAGAAGCGATCGAAGTGTCTGACGAAGATGCTGAGAAAGAACTCGAAGAAATGTCTAAACTTTACAACATTGCACCGGATCAACTCCGTACAATGCTCGCGCCACAAGGCGGAATCGAGACACTTAAAGGTGACCTCAAATTCCGTAAAGCGATCGACGTTCTCGTTGAAAACGGGAAAGCAAAGTAATCGGATGACAGAAGGACGGCTGCTCAGCAGTCGTCCTTTTTTTCGTCACGACACTTTGCATGTGTTTATCTTTGATGAAGTGATTTGTTCATGCTACAATTATTGCAACGCAGAGATGTAAATGTTTTTTCGAGAGTGCTTAGCACCTGAAAATACAAATAGGCGATTTATCGCACTTACATCCATTTTCATTCAGAAGGGGTGTACCGAATGTTCAAATTTAACGAGGAAAAGGGACAACTTAAATGCTCGTTTTGCGGGAAATCGCAAGAACAAGTCCGTAAACTAGTCGCCGGTCCTGGCGTATACATTTGTGACGAATGTATCGAGCTTTGCAATGAAATCGTTGAGGAAGAGCTCGGTGTCGAAGAAGAAGTAGAATTCAAAGACATTCCAAAACCACAAGAGATCCGTAACATCTTAGACGAGTATGTTATCGGTCAAGACCGGGCGAAACGTGCGCTTTCGGTAGCCGTCTACAACCACTATAAACGCATCAACGCCGGTGGCCGTTCTGATGATGTCGAACTTTCGAAATCGAACATCGTCATGATTGGACCAACTGGTAGCGGTAAGACGCTTCTCGCTCAAACGATGGCCCGCGTCTTGAACGTCCCATTCGCAATCGCGGATGCGACGAGCTTGACGGAAGCCGGTTACGTCGGGGAAGACGTTGAGAACATCTTGCTCAAGCTGATCCAATCGGCGGACTACGATGTCGAGAAGGCTGAAAAAGGGATCATCTATATCGATGAGATCGATAAGATTGCCCGTAAGTCGGAAAACCCATCGATCACGCGTGACGTATCTGGTGAAGGTGTCCAACAAGCACTTCTCAAAATCTTGGAAGGTACGGTCGCAAGCGTACCGCCGCAAGGTGGACGGAAGCATCCGCATCAAGAGTTCATCCAAATCGATACGACGAACATCTTGTTCATCGTCGGCGGCGCGTTCGCTGGCATCGAAGCGGTCGTCAAACGCCGTATCGGGAAAAAAGTTATCGGATTTGGGAACGACCAAGAAAACCGCGAGATGACGCAAGAAGACTTGCTCGCCCGCGCACTTCCGGAAGACCTTCAGAAATTCGGATTGATTCCGGAGTTCATTGGTCGTCTACCGGTCATGGCGACGCTCACGACGCTTGACGAGGAAGCACTCGTCGAGATCTTGACGAAGCCGAAGAACGCCCTCGTTCGTCAGTACGAGAAAATGCTCGAACTAGACGATGTCGAACTCACGTTCACAGACGAGGCGTTGGTTGAAATCGCCAAGCTTGCGATCAAACGTAAGACAGGCGCACGCGGTCTCCGCTCGATTATCGAAGAAATGATGCTCGATGTGATGTTCACTGTCCCATCGCGCGACGATATCGAGAAAGTCATCATCACGGATGAAACGATTACGGGTCTTGCCGGTCCGAAATACGTGCTTCGCGATGGTACTGTCGAACAGACAGGCGACAATAAAGAGACAGCATAATTTTTAACGAAAAAGGCTCAAACACTCGGCACATCCGAGTTTTGGGCCTTTTTGCACAGGAGGCGTTGTAATGGAACAGTTACCTATCCTTCCTTTGCGTGGAGTCGTCGTGTATCCGCTCATCGGCGTGACGATCGACGTAGGGCGTCCGCTCTCTCTGCGGGCACTCCTTGCCGCAAAGGAACACGAGACAGATTTGATTGTCGTGACACAAAAAGAGACAGGCAAAGAATCACCTGAACCGGAAGACTTATATGCGATTGGGACACGCGTCCATATCGCCAAGATGAGCGAGCTGTCGAACGAGACGGTCCGTGTTCGTCTTGTCGGGAAAGAGCGCGTCAAGATCAACTCGATTGAAGAGACGAAAGAAGGCTGGTTCGCCGACGTCGAGACGCTTGACCTCGTCGAAGGGGAAGAAGTCGAACGGACGGCACTCGTGCGCCTATTGAAAGAACAGTTTGGCAAACTCGTCGGGACGATCAAAGGGTTGTCTCCGGACGAACGGCGCCGCTTTGAGATGTATGAGCGACTCGAGTCGTTGACCGATTATATCTCTTCGAAACTTGATGTCGACGTCGACATTCGCCAAGCGATGCTCGAAGAAGCCGATGCGGTCAAACGCGGGCTCGAACTGCTCGAGATCATGACGCATGAAGTCGAAATCATCGAGCTGGAGCAAGAGTTGCGCGAACGGACGAAAAAGACGATTGAGCAGGCGCAGAAAGAGTATTATTTGCGCGAACAGATGAAAACGATTCAGCAAGAGCTCGGCGACCAGTCGCAAGAGTCTGAACCGAACCGTCTCCGTGAGAAGCTCGAGGCGCTCGATTTGCCTGAGACGACACGGAAGAACGTCATGCGCGAAGCCGAACGGTTGAACGTCGTCCCGGCGACGTCACCGGAGTACGCAGTCATCCGCAACTATCTCGACTGGATCGCTTCGCTCCCATGGGGCATCGAGACGGAAGATAAACTCGACGTCAAGCATGCGGCCGACGTCCTAGACGACGACCACTACGGCCTCGAGTCGGTGAAAGATCGAATCCTTGAGTACTTGGCTGTCCGCCAATTGACGAACTCGCTCCGTGGACCGATCCTTTGTCTCGCCGGACCTCCAGGGGTCGGGAAGACGTCGCTTGCCCGGTCGATCGCGTCGGCACTTGAACGTCACTTTGTCCGCGTCTCGCTCGGCGGGGTGCGCGATGAAGCTGAGATTCGAGGACACCGTCGCACGTACATCGGGGCGATGCCAGGGCGTATCATCCGCGGCTTGAAGCAGGCCGAAAGCAAAAACCCGGTCTTCTTGCTCGACGAGATCGACAAGATGGCGTCAGACTTCCGGGGCGACCCGGCGTCGGCCATGCTCGAAGTACTCGACCCGGAACAAAACGTCTCGTTCTCGGACCACTATATTGAAGAACCGTTCGACTTATCGAACGTGCTCTTCATCGCGACGGCGAACGACGTCTCGCAAATCCCGGCTCCGCTGCTCGACCGGATGGAACTCATCCAAATCGGCGGTTACACGGAACTCGAGAAAGTCGAGATCGCCAAACGTCACTTGGTGCCGAAACAGTATAAAGAGCACGGCTTGAAAAAGAGCCAGCTCACAATCAAAGATGACGCGCTTTACGAGGTCGTCCGCCGTTACACGCGTGAGGCCGGTGTCCGTAACTTGGAACGCGTCATCGGCTCGCTTTGCCGGAAAGCGGCGAAGCAAATCGCGATCGGCGAGAAGAAACGCGTCACCGTCTCGTTGAAGAGCCTCGGCGACTACCTCGGGAAACCGAAGTACCGCTACGGCAAAGGCGAGACGGAAGACTCGATCGGAGCCGTCACTGGACTCGCCTACACAGCGTTCGGAGGCGACACGCTCACGATCGAAGTGGCGCTCGCGCCTGGCAAGGGCAAGCTCCAGTTGACGGGGAAACTTGGTGACGTCATGCAAGAGTCGGCGCAGACGGCGTATAGCTACGTCCGCTCGAACGCGGAACGGTTCGGGATTGACCCGACGTTCTACGAGCGCCAAGACGTGCATATCCACGTCCCGGAAGGTGCCGTTCCGAAAGACGGTCCATCGGCCGGCATCACCATCGCGACGGCGCTCATCTCGGCATTGACCGGTAAGAAAGTCCGTCGTGATATCGGCATGACCGGAGAGATCACGCTCCGAGGCCGCGTCCTGCCAATCGGCGGATTGAAAGAGAAAGCGCTCGCCGCACACCGCGCCGGTTTGACGACCATCGTCATCCCGAAAGACAATGAGCGGGACATCGATGACATTCAAGACACCGTCCGTGAGAAATTGACGTTCGTCCCGGTCACGACGCTCGATCAAGTATTAGAAGTAGCATTTGGAGGAAATTAAATAATGAAAATCACTAAAGCAGAATTTGTCACGAGTGCCGTCGCACCGGACCATTATCCGATTCACGAGTTGCCGGAAGTCGCACTCGCCGGACGTTCGAACGTCGGGAAATCGTCGTTCATCAACAAGATTTGTCAGCGCAAAGCACTCGCACGGACGTCTTCGAAGCCAGGGAAGACGCAGACGCTGAACTTCTTCAACATCAACGATGAGATCATGTTCGTCGACGTTCCAGGCTACGGCTACGCGAAAGTTTCGAAGACGGAGCGTGAGAAGTGGGGCGTCATGATGGAGCAGTACTTGACGTCGCAAAGCGCCCTCCGTGGCGTCGTCCTCTTGGTCGACATCCGTCATGAACCGTCAAGTGACGACGTGACGATGTACAACTTCTTGAAGCATTACGAGATTCCGGTCATCGTCGTGGCGACGAAGCTCGATAAAATCAAGAAAGCGCAACGTCAAAAACATGAGGCGGCCGTCAAACGGAAGCTGCAGTTCGAATCGACGGACCGGTTCGTCGCCTTCTCGGCTGAGACAGCCGAAGGGAAAGACGAGGCGTGGAAAGCGATTTACGATTTGTTGACGCAAGACGAAGATTGAGCGAAGACGAGGGAACCCCCTCGTCTTTTTTGTTTTCAGGGTTACGCGAGCGGGTAATTATCGTATAATTGTCCTAATTACATAAGACAAGAGAATAGAGAACGAGGTGGAAAGATGCAAATCATGTTTCAGAACAAATGGTACCGCTTTTTATTTTGGACGCTGACGATTTTCTTGGTCATCTGGGTCGGGACGGAAATTTCATTCGTGTTCCAACCAGTCCAAGTCATTTTGGCGCTCGTCACGGTACCGCTCATCATTGCCGGACTTTTTTATTATTTTTTGGTCGGAATCGTCGACTTTTTAGAGAAGCGGATGGAAGGCAAACGTCCGCTTGCCGTCGGCATCACACTTGGAGGACTCGTGCTGATTTTTACGCTCGTCTTCAGCGTTCTCGGACCTGTATTAGGCGAACAAATCTCATCACTCGTCAATGCGTTGCCGAGCATCGCTAAAGAGTTTCAGGTGCAGGCGTTCGCGGTCCGGGACTCGCTCATGCAAAACGAGTTCTTGTCACGCTTCGTCGCCGAGAACGACGACATGTTCACCGAATTCACGAACAATGTCACGACGTACCTCGGAGATATCTTTGGGAATATCGCCTCATCGCTCGGCCAATTCGTCGGCTTTATCACCTCGGCCGTCATCACCATCGTCGTCATCCCGTTCATGCTTTTGTATATGCTCTTGGACGGAAAACGACTTCCAGACTCAATTGTGAAGCTGTTGCCGTCAAGCTATGAGACGGAAACACGTAAAATCTTGCATGATATGCACATGACGGTTCAAAACTATGTGCACGCGCAGTTGATTGTGGCGTTCTTCATCGGAATCACATCGCTCATCGGGTTATGGATTATCGGGCTGGACTACGCGATTTTGCTCGCGCTGTTCATGATGGTGACGAACATCATCCCGTACGTCGGACCGTTCCTCGGTGCGGCACCGGCCGTCGTCGTCGCCTTCATCCAAGATCCGATTAAAGTACTCTGGGTCATCGTTGTCATCATTATCGTCCAACAGATCGAATCGAACGTGATTTCACCGCTCATCCAAGGCAAGTCGCTCAAGGTACACCCGCTGACGATCATCATCGTCTTGCTCGTCGCCGGGAACTTGGCCGGGATTATCGGGATGCTCATTGCGGTTCCGTTCTATGCGGTGGCTAAAGTCGTCATTCAAAACATCGTCCGCATTTACAAGCTGAGGGAGCGAAAACATTACCTCGAAGCGGAAGAAGAAGAGAAACATGAGAGTCCAATCATCACCGATCCGTCGTCTCTGAAATGATTAAACAAGTAGAAATGGTCTCCATGTCCGTTTCTACTTTTTTCTGTCACAAAAAGTTCTTAAATTATTTCACAAAAATCGAACAGAAGATTATAGTTCCTAAATAAAAATTGTTATAATGTACGGTAGAGATGTGAAAAAGAAGAGACAACCGTCGGTGGATTTTGGATGAGGGGAAGAGGTACATGCATATTGTCGTCGTTGGACTAAATAACAAGACAGCCCCTGTCGCGATTCGGGAGCAGTTCTCGTTTGGGGAGCAAGAAATCGTGGATGCGATGATTGCACTTCGCGAAGAGAAGAGCATATTTGAATCGGTTATTTTGTCGACTTGTAACCGTACGGAGCTATACGTCGTTACAGACCAGCTCCATACGGGTCGTTATTATACAAAACGTTTTTTAGCGAATTGGTTTGATTTAGAGATGGACCAATTCACCCCTTATTTGTCGATTCGTGAAGGAGAAGAGGCGATTCGCCACTTGTTCCGTGTCACGTCTGGACTCGATTCGATGATCATCGGGGAAACACAGATTTTAGGACAAGTGAAATCGAGCTTCTTCCGTGCCCAAGAGAACGGGACGACGGGAACGGTGTTCAACAAGCTGTTCAAAGAAGCCGTGACGCTCGCCAAACGTGCCCATACTGACACGCAAATTGGGGAAATGTCGGTATCGGTCAGCGCGGCAGCGGTCACGCTCGCTCAAGAGATGTATACGTCGCTCGATGACAAACAAGTCGTCGTCGTCGGGGCGGGGGAGACAGGCGAGTTGACGACGCTCAACTTGTTCGAGGCCGGTGCAAAACAGATTGCCGTCTTTAACCGGACCGAGAGCAAAGCGAAAGCGGTCGCCGACAAGTTCAAAGGTAGGGCCCACTCGATTCGTGAGATTGCTTGTGGCTTGCTCGACGCCGATATTTTAATCAGCTCGACCGGTGCGAAAGAAGCGGTCATCGGCTATGACGATGTCGCCGCCGCACAACTGCTTCGCCGCGAACGTCCACTTTTGTTAATCGACATTGCCGTGCCGCGAGATATCGATCCAGCGGTCCGGGCGCTTCCGGGCGTCCATTTGTTCGATGTGGATGACTTGAACGGGATCGTCAACAAAAACTTGGCGGCCCGTCTCGTCGAAGCGGAGAAGATTGAAATCAAAATCGACGAAGCGATTCAAGAGTTCCAAACGTGGCTCGTCACACTCGGTGTCGTCCCGATCATGAACGAGTTGCGCGCCCGCGCCCTCACTGTTCAAGAAGAGACGATGGAAAGCCTCGAGCGTAAGCTTGACCATCTATCGGACCGGGATAAAAAAGTCATCGGCAAACATATGAAGTCGATCATCAACCAGATGCTTCGTGAACCGATCGACTACATCAAAGACGCCGCGGCGCAACCGGATGCGAACACACGTATCAACCAGTTCGTCGAGACGTTCGGCCTTGATGTCGACGTCCCTGACGTCGAGCCGGAAATGGAAGAGACAGAAGCGATGTCAGCGAAAGCACCACTCCGCGCTTTGATGCGCTAATACAAAACAAAAAAAGGCGGCGGATCTCGTCGCCTTTTTTGATGAAGGGGATATGGACTATGCGTAAAATTATCGTCGGCTCACGCCGCTCACAACTTGCGATGACACAGACGAAATGGGTCATCGAGCAATTGAAGAAAGCCGGGGCTCAAAACGAGTTCGAGATCAAGGAAATCGTGACGAAAGGCGACCAAATCGTCGATGTCCAGTTATCGAAAGTCGGCGGCAAAGGGTTGTTCGTCAAAGAGATTCAGCAACAAATGATTGCCGGGGACATCGATTTCGCGGTCCACAGCATGAAAGACGTCCCGGCCGAGTTGCCGGAAGAGCTCTATATCAGCTGCATGCCGAAACGCGTCGACGCCCGTGATGTGCTCATTTGCGAGAACGGCTACACGCTCGAAACGCTCCCGGAAGGTGCCGTCATCGGGACGAGCTCACTGCGCCGTGGTGCCCAAATGCTCGCCGCTCGCCCGGACTTCGAGATTCAATGGATTCGGGGCAACATCGACACGCGCCTCAAAAAACTCGAGACAGAAAACTTCAACGCCATCTTGCTCGCCAAAGCCGGGCTCGAGCGCATGGGTTGGACGGACCGCGTCGACTTCGAAGCGCTTGACGCCGATATGATGGTCCCGGCCGTCGGTCAAGGCGTTCTCGCCATCGAAAGCCGGAAAGACGACGCTGAAGTGACGAACGTCTTGCAACTCCTGCATGACGACGTGACGGCGAAAGCGGCGACGGCGGAGCGGACGTTCCTCAAGGCGATCGAAGGCAGCTGCCACGTTCCGGTCGGCGGTTATGCGACGGTCGACGGGGACGACGTGACACTGACGGGCCTCATCGCCTCGGTCGACGGGAAAGAAGTGCTCCGTGTGACGAAGACGTCGACTGACGCGGTCGCACTCGGGAACGAGGTAGCAGACGATCTTCTTGGACGCGGCGGGCGCGAAATTCTCGCCTCGGTCAATGCGTGACGTCTGGTACACAGGGACAAAACGACTGACCGCTACGCAACGAGCCCGGCTCGCCGCGAGCGGTCTTTCCGTGCATCACGTCCCGCTCATCGAGACGAGATTGACACATCGCGAGATACCGATTCACACATTCGATTGGCTTGTCGTGACGAGCCAGACGGCGGTGCCGGCGCTCCGTGACGTCCCGCGCGACGTCCAGGTCGCGGCCGTCGGGGAAAAGACGAAACAAGCACTCGAGGCCGAGGGATTCACCGTCGCACTCATGCCGAAGACGTATACGGGCGAGGCGCTGTTCCGCGACCTCGCGGACGTCGTAACAGCAGACGAGGTCGTCTTGTTCGCCCGGGGCGACTTGGCGAACACGGCGCATATGACGCAACTCGCAAACGTCCACGACTGGGTCGTCTATGAGACGATCGGCCGTGAACTGACAGAGACGGAAGTCGAGGAGCTCGAAGGAATCGAGGCGCTCCTCGTCCTCAGCCCATCCGCCGTTCGAGCGCTCACGCCGTACCTCGAGCATTTCCATGGGACGTGGTACGCCATCGGTGAAGTGACCGAGCGCGCCGTCCGGGAAGTGTCGACGTTACCGGTCCGAGTGCCTGAGTGTTATACTATGGATGCATTAATACAGTGTATAGGGGAGGATTTTTCATGAACCAGTTCGACCGTCACCGTCGCCTTCGTTCATCGAAGTCAATGCGTGCACTCGTACGTGAAAACCATGTTCGGAAAGAAGATTTGATTTACCCGCTCTTCGTCATCGAAGGGACAGACATTAAACGTGAAGTCAGCTCGATGCCTGGCGTCTTCAACTTCTCGCTCGACCGTCTCGAGGACGAGATTAAGGAAATCGTCGACCTCGGCATTCAATCGGTGCTCTTGTTCGGCGTGCCGGAACATAAAGACCCGGAAGGTACGGAAGCGTATCATGACCACGGCATCGTCCAAGAAGCGATCCGTAAAGTGAAAGAGTGGGCGCCACAGCTCACGGTCATCGCCGACACGTGCTTATGTGAATACACGTCGACGGGCCACTGCGGTATCGTGAAGAATGGTGACGTCGATAACGACGCGTCACTACCACTTCACGTCCAGACGGCCATCACGCAAGCGCAAGCAGGTGCTGACATCATCGCACCGAGTTCGATGATGGACGGCTTCGTCGCCGCCATCCGTGAAGGGCTCGACCAAAACGGGTTCAACCATATCCCAATCATGAGTTACGGCGTCAAGTACGCATCGGCGTACTACGGACCGTTCCGTGACGCAGCGCAATCGGCACCTGGTGAAGGCGACCGCAAAGGCTATCAGATGGACCCGGCCAACCGCCGTGAAGCGTTCCGTGAATCACAATCGGACGTCGAGCAAGGCGCCGACTTCATGATCGTCAAACCAGCGCTCGCGTTCATGGACATCATCCGTGACATGCGCGATTCGCTCGATATGCCGATCGTGGCGTATAACGTGAGCGGAGAGTACGCCATGGTCAAAGCGGCTGCTTTAAACGACTGGGTCGATGAGCAACGCATCGTCATGGAGACGATGGTCGGCTTCAAACGGGCCGGTGCGGACCTCATCGTCACGTATTTCGCAAAAGATGTCTGTCGCTATTTGGAAGGAGACTACGCATGACCTACAAACAAACACGCTCAGAAGCGGCGTTCGAACAAGCACGTCCGCTCATGCCGGGCGGGGTGAACAGCCCGGTCCGTGCCTATAAATCAGTCGGCATGACGCCAATCTTCGCTGAACGCGGTGAAGGCTCACGCGTCTACGATATCGATGGCAACGAATATATCGACTACGTCCTCTCATGGGGACCACTCATCCTCGGCCACCGTGACCCGGTCGTCACGAAGGCGATTCAAGAGCAAGCCGAGAAAGGCTGGACGTTCGGGACACCGACTGAGCTGGAGACGAAAATGGCCGAGCTCGTCATCGAGCGCGTCCCATCGATCGAGATGGTGCGCATGGTCAACTCGGGTACGGAAGCGACGATGGCGGCACTCCGCCTCGCACGCGGGTACACGGGCAAGACGAAAATCTTGAAGTTCGAAGGCTGCTACCACGGTCACGGCGACTCGCTCCTCATCAAGGCCGGTTCGGGCGTCGCGACGCTCGGTCTCCCGGACTCACCGGGCGTGCCGAAAGACTTGGCGAGCCAGACGCTCACGGTGCCGTACAACGACTTGGATGCCCTTCGCGTCGCGTTCGAGAAGTTCGGTGACGACATCGCTGGGGTCATCGTCGAACCGGCGGCCGGCAACATGGGCTTCGTGCCACCGCAACCTGGATTCCTTGAAGGACTCCGCGAAATCACTGAACAATACGGCGCGCTCCTCATCTTTGACGAGGTCATGACCGGGTTCCGGGTCGGCTACAACTGTGCCCAAGGTTACTTCGGCGTGACGCCGGATTTGACGTGCCTCGGAAAAGTCATCGGCGGCGGCCTTCCGGTCGGTGCCTATGGCGGGAAACGCGAGATCATGGAACAAATCGCGCCCCAAGGACCGATTTACCAGGCGGGGACGCTCTCAGGGAACCCGCTCGCGATGATCGCCGGCTACACGACGCTGTCGCAACTTAAGCCTGAGCACTACGCCGAGTTCGAACGCAAAGCGGATCGTCTCGCCGAAGGCTACACGAAAGCGGCCGAAAAGTATAACATCCCGCACGACACAAACCGGGCCGGATCGATGTTCGGATTCTTCTTCACGAACGAGAAAGTGACGAACTTCGAGAAGGCGAAGACGGCGAACCTCGACCTGTTCCGCGCCTACTATCAGAAGATGGCGGGGCGCGGCGTGTTCTTGCCACCGTCACAGTTCGAAGGATTGTTCCTCTCGACCGTGCACACAGACGAAGATATCGACTTGACGCTCGCAGCGGTCGAGGCGACGTTCAAAGAGCTGCAACAAGAGTTTTCACTGTAATCTTGACGGAAACAGCTTCTGTCGCTACAATTGTTTAACAGATACGAACAAAAGCTACGATGAGGAATAGTACGCCAACAACATCCTTTTTCAGAGACGCGGCCGCTTGGTGCGAGGCCGCGAAGGATGGTGCGGAAGTCGCCTCGGAGCTGACCTTTTGAACGAAGTAGGAAGGTCCGGTCCATCGACCGTTATTCGATTTTGAGGGCGCCACCTGTTGGCGAACTAAGGTGGTACCGCGGAAGATACGGCTTCTTTCGTCCTTAGCGTTAAGGACGAGAGTAGCCGTTTTTTTGTCCACATTATTAGAGGAGGTTGGGCATATGGCCAACGAGACAAACGAAATCACCATGCCGACGAAGTACGATCCAAGTGCGACGGAAGCGAAATGGTATGACTACTGGTTAGAGAACGACGTATTTAAAGCAGACGAGGATGATTCAAAACAGCCGTACACGATCGTCATCCCGCCACCGAACGTCACGGGGAAACTTCACCTCGGACACGCGTGGGACACGACGCTCCAAGATTTATTGACGCGCCTCAAGCGCATGCAAGGCTATGACGTCCTCTGGCTCCCAGGGATGGACCACGCCGGTATCGCGACACAAGCGAAAGTCGAACAGAAACTCCGTGAGGACGGCATCATGCGTTACGACCTCGGACGCGAGAAGTTCCTCGAGAAGACGTGGGAATGGAAAGACGAGTACGCGGACACAATCCGTGCCCAGTGGTCAAAACTTGGTCTCGGTCTCGACTACTCACGTGAGCGTTTCACGCTCGACGAAGGACTTTCGAAAGCGGTCCAGGAAGTGTTCGTCCGTCTCTATGAGAAGGGCTTGATTTACCGCGGCGAGTATATCGTCAACTGGGACCCGGCGCAAAAGACGGCCGTCTCGGATATCGAAGTCATCTATCAAGAAGTCGAAGGCGCATTCTACCACATGAAGTATCCGCTCGCTGATGGCTCAGGCCACATCGAGATCGCGACGACGCGTCCGGAGACGATGCTCGGCGATACAGCCGTTGCCGTCAACCCGAAAGACGAGCGCTACGCGCACCTCATCGGCAAGACGATCATGCTTCCGGTCATGAACCGTGAGATCCCGATCGTCGCTGACGACTACGTCGACATGGAGTTCGGTACAGGTTGCGTCAAGATCACACCGGCGCACGACCCGAACGACTTCGAGATCGGGAACCGCCACGAGCTCCCACGCATCCTCGTCATGGACGAAGGCGGCAAGATGAACGAGAACGCCGGCAAGTACGAAGGGCTCGACCGCTTCGAATGCCGCAAGCAACTCGTGAAAGATTTGGAAGCAGACGGCACGCTCGTCAAGATTGAGCCACACACGCACTCGGTCGGTCACTCGGAACGTTCAGGCGCAGTCATCGAGCCGTATCTTTCGAAACAGTGGTTCGTCGACATGGAGCCGCTCGCGAAAGCAGCGCTCGAAGCGCAAGGACATGACGATACGAAAGTCAACTTCGTCCCAGAGCGGTTCGAAGGCACATACCTCCGTTGGATGGAGAACATCCGTGATTGGTGTATCAGCCGCCAACTCTGGTGGGGTCACCGCATCCCGGCTTGGTACCACAATGAGACAGGTGAGATTTATGTAGGTAAAGAAGCACCGGCGGACAGTGAGAACTGGCATCAAGATGAAGACGTGCTCGACACATGGTTCTCGTCAGCGCTTTGGCCGTTCTCGACGATGGGCTGGCCGGATACGGACTCGGCAGACTTCAAACGTTACTTCCCGACGAGCGCGCTCGTCACGGGTTACGACATCATCTTCTTCTGGGTATCTCGCATGATTTTCCAATCGCTCGAGTTCACTGGGAAGCAGCCGTTCAACGACGTGCTCATCCACGGTCTCATCCGCGACTCGGAAGGCCGCAAAATGTCGAAGTCGCTCGGTAACGGCGTCGACCCAATGGAAGTCATCGACCAATACGGCGCGGACTCGCTCCGCTGGTTCCTCCTTACGGGATCGACACCAGGGAACGACCTTCGTTTCTATTGGGAGAAAATCGAATCGACATGGAACTTCGCGAACAAGATTTGGAACGCGAGCCGTTTCGCCCTTATGAACATGGACGGCATGAAGTATGAGGATATCGATTTGTCAGGTGAGAAGACGCTCGCCGACAAGTGGATTCTCACACGCTTGAACGACACGATCGACCAAGTGACGCGTCTCGTCGACAAGTATGAGTTCGGCGAAGCCGGCCGTTACTTGTACAACTTCATCTGGGAAGAGTTCTGTAACTGGTACATCGAGATGGCGAAACTCACGCTCTACGGTGAGGACGAGGCGGCGAAAGCGACGACACGTTCAGTGCTCGCCTACACGCTCGACTCGATCATGCGTCTCATGCATCCGTTCATGCCGTTCCTCACAGAGGAAATCTGGCAGCACTTGCCGCACGAAGGCGACTCGATCGTCCGTGCGAGCTACCCGACACGTCGCGACGAGCTCCACTTCGCGGACTCGGTACCAGCGTTCGAAGCGGTCATGAACGTCATCCGTTCGGTCCGTAACATTCGTTCGGAAGTGAACGCCCCGATGTCGAAACCGATTCAGCTCTTCATCGCGACGAGTGACGACACGACACAAGGTTACTTGAGCGAAAACGAAGCGACAATCGGCAAGTTCACGAACGCGACCGAGCTCGAAATCGGACGCGGCTTGGCGGCTCCAGACAAGTCGATGTCGGCCATCATGACGGGTGCGGAACTGTTCATCCCGCTCGCCGACCTCATCAACTTCGAAGAAGAGATCGCCCGTCTTGAGAAAGAAGTGGCGAAGTACGAGAAGGAAGTCGAGCGCGTTCAGAAGAAACTCGGCAACCCAGGCTTCACTGGCAAGGCACCGGCTCACGTCATCGACGAAGAGAAGGCGAAAGAGAAAGACTACCTCGACAAACGTGACGCAGTCCGCGCCCGTTTGGAAGAGTTGCGTAAATAATGAATCAACCTTCTTTGGAGACTTGTTCTCCGAAGAAGGTTTTTTTGTCGTTTGGTGGAATTTAGGAGAGGAGACGATATAAAGGTGGTGTGACATGAGACGAATCGGAATGATGTTAAGTTTGGCTGTGATGGGATTGAGTGGGTGTGTGGCGGAACGAGCTGAACCGATCGAACCGATGGAATCAGGAGTGACAATTAATGAAAGTGCAGAAGAGACGTCTTCCAAGGATATTCCCGTAACGACGGACAAAGAAGTGTTCGGCTCGATGATTGAAGACGTGCCGAAAGGGACCGTTCGACTAGTCGATGCGGTCACGTCCCAATACACGCTTCAATATACAGATGGCACGTCCGAGCGACCATCGAAAGACGGTGTGATTTATGAAACCGTCATCGATGATCTCGGGCTCATTGCCATTAAGTTACCAAACCGCGACGATTCGTTCGGCGTATTCAACTATTCACGGGGCGAGGAGTGGAGGTTGCACGGGATTCAAAACTTTACGATTCCCGAGGCGGCCGAAAAAGTCCGACACGGGTTGGACTTGCCTGAAGAAGAGCTGTTTGTCGACAACTTCGAGATGAGTCAGCTCGAGCGGCCGGTGGAGATGTGGACGTTGTATGATGAGACGCAATGCATCACGATTTTAGTGACCGATGCTTTCAGTGTGGCTGACGGAGAATTGATTGAACGGCGTGACGTTTCGAATGAGCGGTATCGCTTGAATCAACCGGAAGGGAACGGCTTGTTTTATGTAGACCAAGGCAAGCTCATTGTCGTGACGGGCAATGTGTCGGAAGAGGTGTTGCTCGACCTCTCGGACTCGCTACCGGAGGCGTGGTCGGTGAATTTTCCGATGAACTGATCATACTTGTGACATCAATTATTCAAGAGGAGGGAATGCCATGCCATACACACACGAATTCGGTGTATTGGATTCAACAAATCGTCAATCATCATATGAAACGTATACACCTGAACACTTCGATTGTGTCTCGGTGGATGGGGAGTGGGTGGATGAGTTTATCGAGGAGCTGAACGAGATGCGCACGTATTTTCACTCCTATGACCGTCCTGGATTCGGATTAGACGAATGCGGGATTACGCTCATTCCATATGAGTCACTGGCGCTGTTCTATCAAGTCGTCAAAGCGATGATGTACACGCATGAGTCGGAACAACTGAATCGACTTATTTCCAAAATCACACAAGCCCAAGTAGACAAGAAGGACATGATTCATTTCGGACTATAAGTCTATAGAAAAGAACAACCCCGAGCATCGTCATCGATGTTCGGGGTTTCGTTTGCGTTCGATGTAGATTATGCCAAATACAGTGGCGGCAAACAAAGCATGCAAGAGGAGCGGTTGAGGATAACCAAAGCGGAATAGGTGCATGGCATAGACGACATAAAGGATGCTTCCGAATCCTACCAAGACGGAATAAAGAACTTTCATACGTCTTCTTCCTCCGGTTCTGTCCAAAATGGAAGACGACCGGTTGTCACGAAATACGAGGACGTGAGCAGGACGCCGATTGCGAGTCCAGTTACTTGCGGCTGAATCGGCTGACCCGTAAATGACAGATAAAAACTGTAGATGAGATAGGACGTGGATAAGACGATGATTGCCATGAGCAAGAGTGTCATCTTCATTTCGATTCATTCCATTCAAGGTTATTCAAATGTCTCATCAAGGTGGAAAAGGAAACAGCAAAGAAAAAGGCAGGCATTAGCCAGGCCCAGTCATCTATGAATGGGCCTTGCAATAGCTCGATTGACATCAAGCAGGCAAACCCTAACGCAATGAGTGAAGTGAGTAGAAGCATGTTGAACCTCCTAAAAGTGATGTTATCCACTTTACGCTCGAAAATGAAAAAGGTTCCAAAAAAACCATCCCGCGAAAGCGAGACGGTTCATGTGCCACAAAACGTCTGATATGGATACGTCCGTGGCGGTCCAGGTGAGACATAGCGTCCATAGTCGGCTTCGTAATCGTACGGCTTCCGCAATACGTCGAGCAGTGCGTGGGTCGGCTTGAAGTCACCGCGTTCGGCTGCCATGAGGGCGGCCTCGACGTGATGGTTGCGCGGGATGACGGCCGGGTTGTGCTGACGCATGAGGCGGATGACGTCCTCATCCGGGAGACCTTGTTCCCCGAGTCGTTTCCGCCAAGCTGCGAGCCACGCCTTGCCGTCGTCCTGGTTGGCGAAGGCGAGTGCTTCGGTGTCGCCGAGCGTGAGGGCGCGGAACGTGTTCGTGAAGTCGGCCTCGGTTTCCATCATGAGCCGGAGCAATTCGTCCGTTAATGCGTCGTCTCCGTCTTTTCGCACGTAGAGTCCGATTTTATGGGCGAGCCCTGTGAAGTAGGCGTCTTTATACGTTTCCGTATAGTCGTTCAACAGCTTGTTGGCGATATCGACGGCCTTTTCTTGTGTGTCAGCGAGGAGCGGGAGCAACGTCTCGGCGAGGCGGGCCAAGTTCCATGACCCGATATACGGCTGATTCGCATAGGCGTAGCGTCCCTCGCGGTCGATTGAGCTGAAGACGGTATTCGGGTGATACGTATCCATGAACGCACACGGGCCATAATCGATCCCTTCACCGCTGATGAACGTGTTGTCCGTGTTCATGACGCCGTGGATGAATCCGACGAGTTGCCAATCCGCAATGAGCTTCGCTTGGCGGGTGATGACGCGGCCGAGGAACTGTTCATAGCGATTCGGCTGTCCTTCAAGGTCAGGGTCGTGACGATGAATCGCATAGTCGGCGAGAGCGATGACGTCATCAATCGAGCCGGCCGCAGTGGCATATTGGAACGTACCGACGCGTAAGTGGCTCGTCGCGACGCGCGTCAAGATGGCACCATGCTTCGGGCCTTGACGCATGATCGGCTCACCGGTCGTGACGACGGCGAGCGCCCGGTTCGTCGGGATGCCGAGCGCGTGCATCGCCTCACTGATGAGGAATTCACGCACCATCGGACCGACGGCGGCCCGTCCATCACCGCCACGCGAATACTCGGTCGGACCTGATCCTTTCAATTGAACATCGAAACGCTTTCCGTTCGGGGCGACATGTTCCCCGAGCACGAGTGCTCGTCCGTCACCGAGCATCGTGAAATGGCCGAACTGGTGGCCGGCATACGCTTGCGAGAACGACGTATCCGTCTGGCGATTACCGGCAAAGAGTGCGACGTCTTGACGTGCTTCGGAGTCGAGTCCGAGCGTCTTGGCGAGTGCTTCGTTCCACAGGACGAGTTCGGGCTTGTCGACCGGATGGACCGGTCCTCGGTCGTAAAAAATATCACGGAGATCGAGGTAGGTCGCCTCGAAGTTCCAATTGGTTGTCATGGTGATTCCCCCTTCTTCGCCTCGAGTATAGCACAGCCGATTCCTTGCGTAGCGCTTCGCGAATTTTGGTAAGATGAGGGGGAAGTGTGAAAACAGGAGTGATGGAAGATGGAGACGAGACTAGACGTATTGGAATGGCTGAACGGGCAGCTGCGGTTCGGGATTAAGCCGGGATTGAAACGAATCAAGTGGATGCTGAACGCGCTACAAATCAAGGAGTTACCGTCGATTCACGTGGCGGGGACGAACGGGAAAGGGTCGACGGTCGCCTTCTTGCGGGCCATGGCGATGAAACAGGGCTTGAACGTCGGGACGTTCATCTCGCCATACATCATCCAGTTCGAGGAGCGAATCATGTTGAACGGGGAACCGATTCGAGAAGAGGACCTCGTCCAAATCGCCAACCGGGTCCGTGACTGTGCGAGCTCGTCACCGGAGACGTTGACGGAGTTCGAGCTGCTGACCGTCATGGCGTGGCTCTATTTCCACGAGCAACAACCTGACCTCGTCATTTGGGAAGTCGGTCTCGGCGGTCGCCTTGATTCGACGAACGTGTTGACGCGACCGCTCGCGACGGTCGTGACGTCGATCGGGCACGACCATCAAGGGATTCTCGGCGACACGCTCGAAGAGATCGCGCTTGAGAAGTTTGGCATCATGAAGCTGGGCGTGCCGATGTTCCATAGTTTGACGGATGAACGGCTGATCACGTTGCTCAAGCGACAAGGAGAGGCGATGGACGCGCCGATTCACGACGTCACACCACTCGTCACGTCAATCGAGGACGGGACCGACACGGTCGTCACTTATGACGAGATGAAGTCGGTGACGCTCGGATTGACCGGACACCATCAAGCGTATAACGGGGCGTGCGCCGTCGCCGTCGCGCGCCACCTCGGCTGGAAGGCGGAAGCGATTCGAGCGGGGCTCGAGGCGGCACAACACCCGGGTCGCTATGAGCTCATCTCGAGACAGCCCCGCATCGTGCTCGATGGGGCACATAATGCGGAAGGGGTCGCCGCGCTCGTTGAACAGTTGAAGCTCGAGCGTGACGTGACCGTCCTCGCGGCCATTCTTGCCGACAAGGACCGAGAAGCGATGATCGCGTCGCTCCAGATGGTGGCGGGCGTCTATGAGACGACGTTCGATTTTCCGCGTGCCCGGACGAAAGACAGTCTGATTGCGGACGGTGCTCGTTACGTGGACTGGCAGGATTGGTTGGCTGCGTGGTTCGAAGCACCGAAATCCGAGACGCTCGTCGTGACCGGGTCGCTCTACTTTATCAGTGAAGTCAGAACCTATTTCCAAAGTTTGAAAAAAACCGCTTGTGAACAGGAAGAAAAAGGGGTATGAATTAACTGAAGAAGTGTGATGACAAACCGACTGGAGGCACAACGATGAAGAGGCAGCTAAGATCCAAGTACGGGTTCCTCATAGTAATAGGGATGGTCTTATTGTTGTTCGCGTATACATCAACGTTTGCGAATAACGGGAACGGAAGAGGAAATGGGAACAATAACGGCAATAATGGTAACGGTAATGGAAACAAACAGGGCATTGTTTTTCAAGCGGATATTAAAGATGAGACAATTCGAACAGTTACACCAGAAGCTGTGCTCATAGGAGACAGTTTTGATTTGACGTATGACTTGTCATTGAATAACATTCTTGATTTTACAAACGGTCCGAACATCAATTCTTACAAGTATGTAGAATGGGCTGTGACAATTGAAGAGACAATTCCAGAAGGATTATCTGCAGTCGTAACTCCTTCAACAGCTCACAATTTAAATTTTGATCCTAAAACACGTCTCTTAACGGGAACAATCAATGTACTCTGTGGAAAGAAAAACTCCGGACTTGAATCTTGTAATGATTATAAGAATGCAGCATTCTCTGACCTCATCACCGTCAAATTGATTGCAGAAAAACCGGGTAGTTATACGTTCGAAAACGGACGGTATGCCTATTCGTTGGAAGCTGACCATTCTGGGAATGGGAGCGGTGCGCAAAAACATAATCGTTCGTTCACTGATGCTGGGAGTGGCTTCACAAAAACGACGGTGACGGTAGAAGAACTGAAAATCAACGTTCCAAGTGAAACGACGATTTATTTGGGGAATTCAAAAACGGTAGAAGCTAACTTATCGACTGTGAAAGCGGCGATTCCACCAAATGCGAAACTCACATGGGAAATTGATAAGTCCAGTTTCGTAAATCAAACGAATTCAACGAATCAAAGCGTTACGTTAAAAGCGTTGGATGCCGGTGAGGCGACTGTGAAAGCCGTTTATGAATACGCGAACGGTCAAAAAGTTAAATCAAATGATATGAAGGTTGTCGTAAAACTACCGGATTTATCATTAACTACAAATGATCAAGAACTTTGGGTGTACAAAAATGAAGCAGGAACATTGGTTAAGCAACAGACTTTATTGACATTGGAACAATTGGTGGAAGATAAACAAGCTCTTGCCAATCCGCTTGCTGTAAAATGGAACGCTGATTCGTCCGCCTTGAAAATTCTCTCAAGTCAAAACACGTCTGCTACCGTACAAGCCGAGCATGGGAGTACGAGCAACGTTTCGGTCGTTGCGAAATTAAAGGATTATATCGGACAGACGATGCCTGTCTTGATTAACGTGAAAGAGTATCCACAAAAAGTCTCGACACCGAACGTCATTCTCTACATGACAGACAGCCCATATAGCTATCCGGTCAAATTCTGGCCGGAGACGGCAAACGTGACGGGTTACGGTTTGACTGTACTCGAAGGAACGGATGTCATGACCGCAAAAGATGGCGTATTGACACTCTTGAAGCCGGGTATCGCGAAAATCGGTCTGGTCACAGAGGACGTCAGTGCATCATTTAAAGCAGGAGAAGGTCCGAAAATCATCAGCCAAACGTTCTACGTCCGCGTCAAAGCAGGTACGGATCCGAACCCAGGAACCGAAGATCCGTCTGGCGATTTCTATTAATCTCAATCATAGAAAAGAGGCTACTCGTGAGAGCAGCCTCTTTTTCATTTCTTCAATTGTTGACCGACGAACAGTTGGAGCTGGTTTGTGACCGGGAGCGTGTCGATTTGGCGGAATACACCTTCATTATATTCCATGACGAGACGTGAATCGTCGACGTCTGGAGAGGCAATCACATTCCCAGGAGCGAAATAAGCTTGTTTATTCGCCTGTTGCGGTAATGATTTAAACGAACCGCGGAATGTGTTTACTTCGAGCGGCCCTTTACTATACAGACCGCCTTTCATGTTGACAATGGAGCCGACAGAATAGAGTCGAGTCGGTTCAGTCGAAGCGCTGTACATAAATGCTTGGAGCGTCGAAGAACTGTCCTGGAATTCATTGATTCGATTCAATAAAATTTTTCCTTCGGCGAGCAGGACGAGTGAACTGTCATTCGCACCAGAAGCGACCGGCAATAAATCCGCGCGATCAATGAACGCGTCTCCTAATGTATAAACGGTCGTATTGAACGCGACTTTCCCACGAATCGTCAAATCCCCATTAATGATTAGTGGGCGGCTAATGGTGATGGTGTCTAATGCGTCGATGGTGACATCTCCGTTTAAGAGAAGCGGGACGGTGCTGTTCGTAATCGACTTGGTGATGACCATCGGACCTGTCACACCTACTGGAAGATTGACGAGTTGTAACGTTTGGATCGAATTGAGCTGGCTGGAATCGATAAACTCGGTCGGTCGTTCACGTGGCGTTGTCTCTCCATCGACGACGTAAGTTTGCTTGAGAAAGGGTGAAATCGTCGATGTCGGGATTAACGTTGATTGAAACAGCGTTTGCTTCGGTGAATTGGTATAAGGCAATTTACCGGCAGTGGCACGGTGTCGGTTCGCGAACTGGATGACCGAGTAGTTCAAGTTAAAGCGAGAAAACGTACTCTCAACCGGACCAATCTCAGGTTCATGGTTCACACCTGGAGTAGTCGAGTTCGTGAAATAGTTCGGCGTTCCACAGCCGTCGCACGTCGCCCCGTCTCCAAGATCGATGCGGCCATCGAGATAAAACCGGCTCGAAGCGCTATTGTTCAGCGTGTTGACTTGGTTTTTCAGTTGGTACTTCGCGTCGCGTTCGAGTGAGAGCCTTGTCCCCGCAAACAAGTTCCCTTCAATCTTCGGTGGACCGTTGACCGTCAACGTGTCGTCCGACCCGAGGACGTAATAGAGGAATGACGGCAGCGCCGTCACATATACTTCTTGGCTATACGAGCTTGTCTGCATCGGCTGTTCCGGTTTCGCTTTCGTCGTCCCGGTCGCGGTCAACGTGAGCACCGTCGTGAACGGGGCGTTCGCCTGGTCCGCTGTCGAGCGGGTAATTGAGTAGCGGATATCGTTATCACCCGATTGGCGCGTCCCTGCATACAACGTATCTTGTTTAAGTACAGTCTCAACTTTCGCCTGGAACAATTGCTCGTTCTCCATATATGGTTGGACAACATTCGCATCGTGGAGCGGGAACGTCGCTCGGAGATCGGCGACGAGCACATCGAGCACGCCTTTGACGTCGGTATCGAGCTGCGTCTCGTCGACACGGAGATTCGTCTGCTTGTTCGTGGCCAAGTTGACTTGAATCGCTGCGAGCGAGAGGACGGCGAGTGCCGCCATCGTCACGAGGACGAGGATGAGGACGTAACCTCGTTCATCTTGTTTCATTTGACTCCCTCTTTTCATAACGGGATGGTGCTCGTGAACGTTTTGACGAGCGTCGTATCTTCACGAGAGGCGAGTGTTACTTGAATTTCAATCAATCCAGAAGTGATGTATGCCTCACGTCCGCGCCTTGGATCGGTTACTTCGTCGCGGAGGTCGATGTCGACGGACTGGACGATGACGTCAGGATTGTTCGTCACAAAGCTCGACGGGTCGAGCTCGAGAACGGCGTCCTCCATATAATCGCCTTGACGATACAGGATACCTTCCGTCGAGATGCGCGGGGTATGGAGGCGGTGGAACGAATATGTATCCCCGTTGACGGTCAAGGCGTCGAACTCGGTCCGGTTGATGTCTTGGAGGACACTCGTGATCAAATAGTCGGCCTCGCTTCGAAGCGAGCTCGTATCGTTCGTCAGACGGAAACCGAGCGAGCCAGACAAGAAGACGGTGATCACGATGCCGGCGAAGATGGTAGAGATGACGAGTGCGAGCAACAATTCGACGAGCGTTACGCCGTCCTCACGGTCACGGAAGCTCTGGAACGTCCGTCTCAGGGAATTTATCTTGAAGCGTCGCATTCGTCACCACTCCTTTCAACGTGATGGGTTTGAGCAACGTCTCCGAGGCGACGGTAATCTCGACGTTGACGAGGTCAGCGGGCGGTTCGTTGCCGGGAGAGAGGATGGTCACATCAAAGGCGCGCCCGTTGATGGTGACGTCACACAAATCGCAGACGTTGGCTGGCGTCTTCTGGAGGATCGAGATGTCGATCGGGTCTCGCGTTTCGGCCGCCCGACGCTTCAACGTGTTGAGCGTATTTTGGGCGACTTGGTTTGCCACGGTCCGGTCAAGATCCGAGGAGGTGATTCGCAAGCTTTGGGAGAAGATATTCATGAGCGATAATGCCAGGATCGAGACGACGACAATCGAGACGAGCACTTCGACGAGCGTGAAACCTTGTTCGGAACGGCCCACCGCATTGACCTCCTTTTCAAAATTCATTTAATGATAGGAAAAAAGAGACTTTTAACCTGAAATAATTGTTATTTTCTGTACAATGCATATTATACTAAAGTTACAGTGGGAACGGATAGTAATTCAAAAGTCTCATTTGACTTGAAATAGAGGGGGAAATGGAATGAAGCGATATGGGATGCACCTGTTCATCCTGGCGGGGCTAGTCCTGCTCGTGTCGTTGCCGACGATCGGGCTCGTGAACTATCTCGATGCCTCGGCGAAGACGACTGCTACATATAAAGAGACGACCGTGGCCGGCATCGACGTGTCGGGGATGACGAAAGAAGAAGCGATCGTCCGAATCGATAACGCCATCAAAGACTTCAACAACATGCCGTTCACGGTGACGCTCGTCGATGGGACGGCGATCGAGGTCGGCAAAGATGTCGTCTCGTTCAACGTCGACGCGACACTCAAGGCGGTCACTGAATCGGGTACATATCCGCTCGTCACGACGGTCGACGAAGAGCGATTGACACCGTACTTAGAGAACCAACCGGTGACGCTCTCGATGGTGACACCGCCGCTCGTCGAATCCGCCTCGAATTTGAACTCAGACGTCGTCCTCGAGATGACGGCGACGGAGAGTGAAGTCGTCGCTTCGATCACGGTCAGTCCGACGCCAGCGATGCGCTCGGCACTCGAACGGATGAATGGCTTCGAGATGGAAGCCGGGGACATCTTCAGCTTGAAAGCGTTCGGGGAAGATTTTGAGGCGCTCAGCACGCTCGGTTCCTCGATGTATCAATTGTTCGCGGCAACACCGTTCCAAATCCTAGAACGGGTCCAACATGAGACGCTCCCGACCGGCATCGAGCTCGGCTATGATGTCAAAGTCGACGAGCGCTCGAACTTCGCCGTACAGAACACGGAACAGACACCGTACGCGCTCATCGTGATCGAAGAAGGGAACGCGATGACGGTCCAATTGCTCGGTAAGGTATTCGTTGGAGCGTACGAGTCGCGCGTCGAAGACGTGACGAGCGTCCCATATCAAAACATCGTCCGTTTCTCGCCGTCACTCACGGCCGGCAGTTCGTCTGTGACCCAGTCTGGACAGACCGGGGAGTCGGGCAAGCTGTACCGTGTCCGCATCACGGATACGGGCGAGTCGCTCGAACTGCTCGGGTTTGATTTTTACGAGCCGATCCCGGAGATCGTGACGAAAAGTTCCGTCCCGCTCCCGCCTCCTGAACCTGTCGAACCGGTGATTCCAACTTTCCCGGACGAATCACTGGAAGATGACCCGTTCGATGACGATGTAGAGGATGACGGATTGAATGAGTTTGAAGAACAGCCACCGGTGTATGACCAGGACCCGGTGCCGAGTGAGGGGGCAGTCGGATGATCGGTTATTTGATTTTGATCGCCTTTTGGGTACTTGCCACATTGACCGTGTTCGCCTTATCGATTCCATACGTTCGGAAGCGGGAGACGAAAGGAGTCATCTCGTTACTCGTCGCCGTGCTCTCGCTCGGCGTGTATAGCCTGTATGTCGAAGGGCTCGAGCGGACGTGGTGGGCGTGGGTCCTCCTCGCCCTCGGTTTGGCCGGCGGTGCGGCACTCAGTGCGTTCATCGAACAGCGAGACGTCGCACATGAGGTACCACAGAGGATGGTGAAGTAAGTTGAGACGAATGAAGAAACGGCTCGGCGAGATGCTCGTCGAGGCGGGGATGATCACGCAAGCACAGCTAGACGAAGCACTTACTCAAAAGCGGACCGGGGAAAAGCTCGGGGACGCGCTCATGCGATTGAACTATTTGACCGAGACGCAACTGATTCAAGTGTTGCACGAGCAGTTGAACGTGCCGGTCATTTCATTATATTCAGAAGACATCAATGTCACCGTGACGAAACTTGTCCCGAAAGTCATCGCCCAAAAACATGACATCATGCCGATTTCGTTACAAGGCAATACGCTGTTCATCGCGACAGCGGACCCGCTCGATTTGATCGCCATCGATGACGTGCGTCTGCAGACGGGGATGAACATCGAGGTCGGGATCGCCACGCGCGAACAGATTCGTAAGACGATTAGCCGCTTTTACGAGATGGACGCGTCACTCATCGAGATTTTAAAAGAAGAAGCGCCTGAACTTGACCGGGAAGAGACCGCATCACGTGATGACGCACCGGTCATCCGACTCGTCAATCAGCTCTTCTTGAGCGCCATCGATCAGCGCGCCTCAGATATCCACTTCGATCCGCACGAGAAGCAGCTGCATGTCCGTCTTCGGGTCGACGGTGATTTACGAACCGAAGCCATCTATCCGAAGAAGATTCAAAGCGTCATGCTGACGCGCCTCAAGGTCATGAGTAACCTAGATATCACGGAGAGCCGCTTGCCACAAGACGGACGTATCAAATATACGCTCCGGGGCCGCCCGTACGACTTCCGCGTCTCGACGCTCCCGACGATGTATGGCGAGAAAATCGTCATCCGGGTGCTCGACTCGTCGGAAGGGTTGACCGATTTAACGAAACTCGACTTCGGCGACAAGAACGAGGCAGTGTATCGCGACATGCTGAAACGGCCGAACGGGATTATCCTCATCACCGGGCCGACCGGGTCAGGGAAATCGTCGACGCTCTATGCGTCGCTGCGCGAACTGAACGATGAATCGAAAAACATCATCACGGTCGAGGACCCGGTCGAGTATCAACTCGACGGCATCAACCAAGTCCAGGTCAATTCGAAAGTCGGCTTGACGTTCGCGTCGGGTCTGCGTTCGATTTTGCGACAAGACCCGAACATCGTCATGGTCGGGGAGATTCGGGACACCGAGACGGCCGAGATTGCCATCCGGGCATCATTGACCGGTCACTTGGTGTTATCGACACTACATACGAACTCGGCCATCAGCTCGATCACCCGCTTGATTGACATGGGGGTCGAACCGTTCCTTGTCGCCGCCTCGACGTCCGGGCTTGTCGCCCAGCGGCTCGTCCGTCGCGTCTGTCGGGACTGCGGGCACGAACAGCCGGTGTCGAAACGGGAACAGGAACTGTTTGCCGCTGAAGGCGTCCCGGTCGACCGGATCATGCGCGGCAACGGTTGTGCCTCATGTAACTTCACAGGGTATCGTGGACGGCTCGCCATCCATGAGGTCGTGCCAATCGATGAAGGGTTGCGCCGTCTCATCATGAACCAAGCGACGGAGGCCGAGATGGTCGCCTATGCGAAAGAACAAGGCGTCCGCTTCCTCCTCGCCGATGGGCTTGAGAAAGTCGCGCTCGGACTGACGAATACCGAGGAAATATTGAGAACAGTGATAACGGAGTGAGCCTATGATCCATCAGTCGATTGAAGTGATTTTAACGAAAGCGGTCGAACAACGCGCCTCGGACATCCATTTGACCGCCGGCTCGCCGCCGATCATCCGGGTCGACGGCAGTCTCATCACGATGGGTGACGAGAAAGTGTTGCCGCTCCATATCGAGAGCTATTTGAAAGAGATTATGACCGAAGAGATGCGGGGCCGGCTCGAGATGCAGCGCGATCTCGACTTCTCGTTCGGGGTGCCGCGCGTATCGCGGTTCCGTGTCAACGCCTATTACCAACGGGGCACGGTCGCCATCGCGTTCCGATCCATTTCCGGGGAAATCCCGACGATGAACGAGCTCGATTTGCCGCAAGTGTTAAAGCGGTTGATTGAGAAGCCATACGGGCTCATCCTTGTTACGGGTCCGACCGGGTCGGGGAAGTCGACGACACTCGCCGCGATGATTCACGAGATCAACCGCACGCAGCGCAAACGTATCATCACGCTCGAGGACCCGATCGAGTATTTGCACTCGCACGACCAGAGCATCGTCGACCAGCGTGAGATTGGCTCCGACGTCATGAAGTTCGTCGACGGTCTTCGGGCCGCGCTCCGTCAAGACCCGGACGTCATCTTGCTCGGTGAGATGCGCGACCTCGAGACGATCTCGACGGCGATGACGGCCGCTGAGACGGGCCACCTCGTCATGGCGACGCTCCATACGTCGAGTGCGATGTCGACCGTCAGTCGAATCATCGACGCGTTCCCGGCCGAGCAACAGGACCAAATCCGGACCCAGCTCGCCAACGTGCTGCTCGGTGTCGTCAGTCAGCGTCTCTTCCCGCGCGTCGATGTGCCGAAAGGTCGTGTCGCCGCGATGGAGATCATGATTGGCAATCCGGCCGTCGCCAACTTGATTCGGAACGAGAAAGAGTTCCAACTCCCGACCGTCATCCAGACGAACCGGCAGAACGGGATGCAGACGATGGACATGGCGATCGAACAGCTCGTCCGTCAAGGCGTCATCAACCCGAACGCCGTACCAAATGAAGAGAGGTGACTGAATGGCCATCTTCCAATACGAAGGTAAACTGCTGAACGGGAAGCGTAAGAAAGGGCGGGTCACCGCCGTCTCGCTCCGCGAAGCGAAAGAAAAGCTGCGCCAAGAATCGATTCTCGTCACTGAGCTCGCTGAACTCGAGTCGACAGGGTTGAATAAAGAAGTCAACCTGCTCCCTGAGCGGGTCAAGATTGAACATTTGATTATGTACGTGCGCCAGTTCGCGACGCTCATCCGGGCCGGTGTGCCGATTGTCCGGGCGACGTCCATCTTACGCGTCCAGACCGAATCGAAAGTGTTAAAGAAGACGCTCAGCCAAGTCGAGGACGATTTGCGCGAAGGGATCGCGTTCTCGGAGGCGATCAAGAAACATCCGCGCGTGTTCTCGAACTTCTTCAGCTCGATGGCGCTCGCGGGTGAGGCGAGCGGGAACTTGGAGGAGGCGCTCGACCAAATCGGGCTCCAGCTCCAAAAACAATATGACGTCAAACGGAAAGTTATCTCGGCGTTGACGTATCCGCTCGTCGTGTCGATCGTCGCCATCGGCGTCGTCGCGTTCCTCATGGTGAACGTCGTCCCGACGTTCGCGAGCATCTTCGGACAGCTCGGCGGAGAACTGCCGCTCATCACACGCATCGTCGTCGCCGTGTCAGACTTCGTCGCCGCCTTTTGGTGGCTCATCTTCGGCGGGGCACTTCTCGCACTGCTCGTCTTTACGTGGATGTTGAAGCGCGACAAGGAACGGTATGTGATTGATGGACTGCTGTTGAAGATGCCGATTTTTGGGCCGATCGTCCTAAAGTCGCAAATCGCGTTATTGACCCGAAGTTTGGCCGTCTTGCTGCAAGCGGCGGTCCCGATTTTGTCGGCGATCGAGATCACCGAGAAGATTGTCTCGAACCGGGTCATCCGCAAAGGTCTTGCTCAAGCACGTAAGATGATGGCGCAAGGGATCCCGCTCCATAAACCGCTCGAACGAAACGATAGCTTCCCGCCGCTCATGACGCAAATGATTGCGGTAGGCGAGGAGAGCGGGGATTTGGACTCGATGTTGAACGAGGTCGCAGAGTTTTATGAGACCGAGGTCGAGACGACGACGGACCGCCTGAAATCGATTATCGAGCCGCTGTTGATTGTCGTCTTGGCGAGCATCGTCGGCGTCATCGTCATCGCGATTGTCGTCCCGATGTTCCAAATTTATGGCGATATCCAAAATCAGTAGAAAGTTTTTATTTATTTGCAGATTTGTATCTTTTCAATCCTAAATTTTGAATGTATAGTAAAATTGTTCTACTAGTATTAGGTCAAAGGTAATGAATCTAGCTTACATCACAGCACAACACACAAAAGGGGAGAATGAATCATGTTAGAGAAAATGAAAATGATTTGGCAAGATGCCAAACAATTGAAAGATGAGCGCGGACTCACACTCGTCGAGTTGCTCGTCGTCGTCGTCATCTTGGGGATTATCGCAGCCATCGCCGTTGTCGCGATTGGTGGAATTATCGAGAACTCGAAGAAGGATGCGATGGTATCTGATGCACGACAAATGATCAGTTCAGCCAAACTTTACACTGCATCAAGTCCTTTGGGAACTGCAGAGTCAAAAACTATGGACTTTGTTGGTCCAATTGCAGATACTGAAATCGATGGAACGAAGTACTTAGATAACTTGAAAGATCCATTTGGTACAAACTACAGCAAAGCAGAAGTAGTAATTACAGAATCAGCTGGCAAATATACTTATACTGTCGCACTTAAGGGCGGTAAAGAGTTGAAGGTTGGAGAAGTTACTGCTTTATCTGAAGCTCAATTGAAGAAAGATAACGTAAAATAAAATAATTATTTCCGGCTGGCGCTGGGCACTCGCTCAGCCTAGCCGGTTTTCTGTTTTTGGCATATACTTACAAGTAAGGAAGTGACCTTGATTGGTTGAACTCATTGGACTCATTTACAGCCTCGTCCTCGGGGCCATCATCACATCATTCACGAACGTCGTCGGGCTCCGCGTGCCACGCAAACAGTCCATCGTCACGCCGCGCTCGCACTGTCCGTCATGCGGACATGTCCTATCCGCTTGGGAACTGATTCCGGTCTTCGGTTACGTGTTCTTACGCGGGAAATGCCGCGGCTGTGGCGGGCGGATCGCGCCGACGTACCCGCTCTTTGAACTGCTTGGAGCGGTCGGTTACGCTTATAGCTTCTGGCTGTATGGCTTTAGCCTCACGACGCTTCTCGCCTTCGTCTTCTTATCGACGCTCCTTGCCTTGGCGATGTCGGATTTGTCGACGATGCTCGTACCGAACGTCATCTTATTGTTCACGGCACCGGTCCTCCTATTGCTCGCCTATGGCGCGGGTGTGGCCTGGTGGAGCCCGATTGCCGGAGCGGCGCTCGGCTTTTCTGTCCTCGCCACCGTTTTTTTCGTCTCCAAGGGGGGACTTGGGGCAGGCGATGTCAAACTATTTACAGTAATCGGGCTCGTCCTCGGGCCACGCGACGTCCTCGTCGCCTTATTTTTATCGAGCTTGATTGGAGCAATCGTCGGACTGACACTGATCGGTTTGAAACGGATGGATCGTAAACAGCCGATTCCGTTCGTGCCGTCAATCGCACTCGGCACGATGCTGACGTTTTGGTTCAGCGAACGCTTCTTTGATTGGTATTTTGATTTGATGTAGGGGGAAACCAGCATGAGCCGGTCTATAGAGAAAGGAACGGTCGCGTATTTCTCGTTCGATGCGCTCAGCATCCACGGGGCCGTGATCAAACAAGGCGTGTTCAAACGCAGCGCGTCCGTCCAATTGGCGAAAGGCGCCTACGTGGGGGGGCGAATTGAAGACGAGAACGCATTCGGTCTCGCCTTCGACGAACTGTGCCGCAAACTGAAAGTCCGAAAAGGGATGGTCTGTGCCGTCGATATGGCCGAGACCGAGGTGTTGTCCCGTAAAGTCGAGATCCCATCGACAATCCCGAAAGATGAGATTCGGGGTTATCTGTTCATGGAAATTGGCAGCTCGATCATCTTGCCGTTCGACGACGTCGCCTTCGACTATGAGGTGCTGGGCGAGACGGAGACGAAGACCGAGGTCATGCTTCACGCCGTCTCGGTCGATTTGACGAAAGCCATCCGCGCCTACATGAAAAAACGTGGATTCCAATTGAAGAAGATTGTACCGCGTCCGGTCGCCATCGCCAACGGGGTGACCCGACTCGAGACGCTCGACCCGCTCAAGTCGACGCTCCTCTGGCACGTGACGCCGTTCGCGCACCAGTTGCTCGTCCTTGAAGAAGGCCAGGTCCGCTTCATCCGCGCCATCGAGACCGACCTCCCGTACCGCGCCGAGACGACGGACGGGCTTGTCACGTATACATATAGCGGCTCCAAAGAGACGCTCGCGACGCAGACAGACGAGTGGCTGAACGAGCTGGCCCGTTTCCTCGACTTCTATCGCTACTCGCTCCGGACGGACGGACGCCCGATCGACGAGTTGCTCGTCTCAGGGACGGTCCCGAACCTTGACGATCTCGTCCAGACGATCGAAAGTGAGGCGATGGTGCCGGTCAAACGGATCGGCGACCCGCTTCCACTGTCTCACGCGACGCCGTTGTCGCATCAGATGTTGCCGCTCCTCGGGATGGCGACGCTCGACAAAGAGCACGACGCCAACTTCATCAACTCGACCGATGTGACGCTCCGCTGGCCGATCATCGCGAGCCTGCTCGCACTGTTGATTGGCGGCGGCGCGACCGGTTACTTGTTTTATGAAGTGAACGAGTTGAAGCGGAACGAGGCCCAAGTCGAGGAACAGTTGCAGCTCGTCCGCATCTATCAGACCGAGCAAGTGAACTCGAAAGGTCAGCAAGTCCTGTCGCTCGACCAGACGGTGACGGCACTCACGGCCGAAGAACGATGGGCCGTGCCGGCGCTCCGGGCGTTGACCGAGCAATTGCCGCCGACGGGCTACGTATTGACGTATAACTACGCCGACGGTTCGCTCATGAGCGTGCGTACTCAGTTCGAGACGCTCGCCGATTTGAATGCGTTCCTACGATCGCTCTTGAACGACCCAAGGTTTGAGAACGTCAAATTGCTAGGCGTGACGACCGAGACGAAAGCGGAGACCGAGCAGGAAGAGACGGACACCGATGAGCCGCTCAGCCCGAGCGTGCTCGATTCGACGAACGACCCGCTTCCACGCTACATCGGCGAGTTCACTTTCACGTTCATCGATGCCGAACCGGAGACGCCGGAAGGGGATACCCCAGACGGTGAGACACCGGACGGCGAGACGGAAGAGACGACCGATGAGGAGGTGGTGAGCGAATGAAGCGCTCGACGATTTATTTGATCTTTACAATCTGTTTGTTCGCGGCCATCGCCGTACCATCTTATTTCGGCTACCAATACTTCATCCATCAAGGCAACGTCAAGTCGCTCGAGCGGGAACTGTCGCTCGAACAGACGAAGCTCGAACTGTTGCGCCAAGAAGGGGAAGTCGTCGACGTCGCCGACTCGCAGCGCCTCCAGACGCGTGTCCCGACCGAGGCAGCACTCGACACGGTCGTCGAGACGTTATCGCAGGCGAGCCAACTGTCTGACGTCCGCGTTACGAGCATCGCTTTCGCCGACGGTGTCATCGCCGAATCGGAAGTGCCGGAAGACATCGACGAGCCGGAACCGAACGACGTGAGCGCGACGGCTGAACCGGCCGAACCGGTTGAGATCACGCCGGTCAACGCCTCGTCAATCCGCTCGACGGTATCGCTCCAAGCGGACACGTACGAGTCGCTCGTCTTGTTCCTCGAGTCGGTCGAATCGATGAACCGGATTCACATCTTGCGCACGGTCCAGTTCACCGGACCGACGGAGACGGGCCCAAACCCGACCGAGACGGCCGAGCCGCTCGACTTCACGGTCGAACTCGATGCGTTCTATCGTCCGGACCTCGATCAACTCACAGACGATCGTTACGTACCGGCGCAGACGTTCACCCCGAAAGACATCCCGGTGTACGACTATACGACGCCATGATGCAAACGTCCCTTCAAAAAGAAGGGGCGTTTTTTTGAGGCGTCATGGATTGTAAACGCCTGCCTGTTTGCCTACAATCGACAGTGAAGTGTGATACGGAAAAGAAGCCCGTTACGCACATATGGAAGGAGTCGTTACAATGAAACCAACACAGAAACGTGTCATCCTCGCCTCGATGTCGCCACGGAGGACCGAGCTGTTGAGCCAGGCCGGGATCAGTCATGAGGTCATCCCCTCTAATGTCATCGAAGGGACGAACGGTCGGGAACATCCGGACGAGTATGTCGGACGCCTCGCTCGCGAGAAAGCGATGGACGTCGCCCGCGACAACCGTGACGCCATCGTCATCGGCTCGGATACGGTCGTCGTCTTAGACGGGACGATCTTAGAGAAGCCGAAAGACCGGGACGACGCGCGAGACATGCTACAGCGCTTATCGGGGGCGACCCATGAAGTGCTCACCGGCGTCAGCATCATCGGGCCCGAGCGGCAAGACTTGTTCGTCACGACGACGCACGTCACGTTCATCGATATCCCGGACGCGTGGCTCGACGGCTACCTCGATTCGACGGATCCGTATGACAAGGCAGGCGCTTACGGCATCCAAGGGTCGGGCGGTCTGTTCGTCAAACGGCTCGAAGGGGACTTTTATAACGTCGTCGGTCTTCCGATTCGTCCGCTCGTCGAGACGCTCGAACGACACGGGGTAGCGCCGCGCTTTCTGTGATTGAAGCGAAAGTTGGTGAAGGAATGACCATGGTGCTCGACCGAAGTGTTGAATCCGCGATCGCCCGGCTGCTCCAAATCGGGGGCAGGGGTGGCGACCCGCACGAGACGGCCCGGCGGCTGTCCGACGTATATCCGACGCTCCGGGCGCTGTCGCAGGCGTCCGTGAGCGACCTCTGTCAAATCGAGGGCATGACGAAGAAGAAAGCCGAGCAGTTGCTCGCGGCGTTTGCGATCGGTCTCCGTTACGTCGAGGAACCGAAAGTAGAGACGCCGAAGATCCGTTCGCCACAGGACGCCTATGAACTGCTCCGTGATGAACTCCGGCTGTTGAACCAAGAACATTTCATCTGTCTGTATTTGAACACGAAGAACCAGCTCATCGCCCGGAAGACGCTGTTCGTCGGTGGGCTCAATTCGTCGATTGTCCATCCGCGCGACGTGTTCCGCGAAGCGCTCAAACTGTCGGCGGCGTGTTTCATCGCTGTCCATAACCACCCGAGCGGGGACGCGACCCCGAGCCGGGAAGACATCGAAGTGTCGGAGCGTCTCGTTGAGGCCGGTCACATCGTCGGCATCGCTTGCCTCGACCACGTCATCATCGGGGAGGACCATTACGTCAGTATGAAGCAACGTGGGTATATGAACGGATAACAAAGTACATTCTTTTCTTAAGTGTGCATGATAGTATTGGGAAATAGGCATATTTATAGATTTTAAAAGATAATGATTCCTAATATTTTTGTAGGATTCATTATCTTTTAAAAATGGTATTATTTAATAAAGGACGGTTTGTCAAATTAAGCGCAACACTTCCTCCGCGAAGGCCTCGTGTGCGGTCTTCCAGCCGAGACATTTCCTCGGCCGCCCGTTGATCTTGGCGAGCGCGTCCACGATCTCTCCTTGGCCGACCGTCGCGAAGTCCGATCCTTTCGGGAAGAACTCGCGCAGGAGGCCGTTGGCGTTCTCGTTGCTGCCGCGCTGCCACGACGAGTACGGGTCGGCGAAATACATCGGCACGCCGAGTGTCGCCCGGACGCGCTCGTGACAGCTGAACTCCTTGCCCCGGTCCGTCGTCGCCGTCTTGAACGTGCCCGCTGGGAAGGCCGCGTGGACCGTGTGGATCGCCCCCTCCATCGAGGCCACGCTGCGGTCGGTGATCGGCAGGGCGATGTAGAACCGGCTCTTTCGCTCGATGAACGTCGCGACGCACGCCCTCGACTTCCCACGCCCGGAGACGACGGTGTCGAGCTCCCAGTGGCCGAATGTCTCGCGTGTGCGCACCTCTCTCGGACGTTTGGCGATGGACAGACCGATGTTGAACCGACCGCGTGTCTCCATCGGTTTCTGGCGCTTGCCCTTTTGGCGGAGCACGGTCACCGGCACGTCGATCAGCCCCGAATAGATCCAACGATAGATGGTCGAGAAGGCGATTTTCCCGTCGAAGAGACGACCCACGATCTGTTCCGGGGACCAGGTCGCCCGCAGCTTCTCGATGATCGTCCGGCGCATCATGTCGTCGAGCTTCGTCTTGGCGCCGCAGTTTCGCTTCGCCTTGGCGTAGCGCTCCTGTGCGCGTTCGGCCGTGTAGCCGGGGTTCCTTCTGATCTCCCGCGAGACGGTCGAGGGCTGTCGCCCGAGCCGTCTCGCGATGGACCGTACGGACATCCCGAGCTCCAGGTAGGTCTCTATTTTCACGCGTTCCGCTGTGGTAAGATGGGTATAGCTCATGTCGATTCCTCCGTGTGAATGTGTGTTGTGGTGACTTCATTCTACACGAGGCCGTCGCTATGGGCTTTTTTTGCGTTCACGTTCAGGTGTTGCACTTAATTTTATAATTCATCAAAGTAAAAAATTTGGAGGTGCATTATGGCAGCGTTTACAATATATAGATTAAATGAAACTGGACAATTAAATTTATTTTACAATCAAGAAGGGAAACTCGATTTAAAAGTAATATTGAATGAAATGAAACATAAGCAAGTAAGAAGTGATGAGACTGGAAGGATTATTAGCGAAGGTTTTACTTTACCTCATTTGTTTCAACGATCGTCAGGGAAAACTACATTAGAATGTTTTGGTTTTCAAACAATTAATCTAGGTACATACGTAGAATCAAGATTACAAAATGAAGAAATTCTAACAACAGAGACTTCGTTTGACTACTTGACTAAATCCAAAATAATTTTAACAGAAGACTCACATCTAATTGTTTTTTCTAATAATTCAAACGAAGAAAAAGGGAAAAGCAAAATGAAGACTATGGTAGAAGATTTAGGTCTTGAAGCGTCGCTCTTTAAGATAAATCATCAATTATTGAAAAATATTCAAGAGGATACTGAAATAAAATGGTCTGAAGCAAAAATCGAAAAAATAAATAAAGAAGGCGACAAGACTACGAAGGTTTCTTATGAGATTGATCTTGCAGATATTGTTAACCGCTCTACTGTTGCCGATGAATACGACGGACATGGTAATTTAGCTCATTTGAAAATTCAATTTCCTTATACTAACATTGGCGAAGAAGAGACGGTGACCATGAATCTATATTCGAATGGGCACAGAATTTCTTTCGAAACCGAAGAGTTACAAGGAGCATCTGTGGAAGATTTTACTGTATCTACTCTTGAGTTCTTGTTAAAATACACTGATAGCTAAATTTTGTTACGAAAGAGGTGGGGGAAATGAATTTTACTACCGTTATAGTTTCTGATTCTAAAAAGATTGATCAACTTTCAAAGAAAAAATTCTTTTTAAAAAAACCAGCAAATAAAAATTTGTCTGTAATTCATTCTAATAAATTTAATGATATTCACCACGTTGTTTTTAACATTGAAGATGAATATGTTGTATCTACTATGAAGCTGGGTCCTCAATTCAATTTCCCTTACTCTTCACTAATTAATACGTTTTATAAACATAATTCTAAATTGTTATTAATTGAACATGAAAACGTATCATTCAATCAAATTATCATGGATGAACTAATTAATAATCTTAAAATAAATGCTGAAGTGAAACAGTTCGATAACAAGGATTTTTTGAACATAATAATTTTTTTTAAGGGAACCATAAAAAAAATTGAGTATACAAATAAGGATGACGAATTTATTAGTTTAGACTTTGTCAATTTAGATAAACTTCACACAATAGTCGAGGAAGATAATTCTCTTGATTTTTTGACAATAAATTTTGAAGATAGATATCTTTCTGTTTGGAAGGACGGCAAAATTTCTATAGATAACAATGACGAGAAATATTTAATTGGTGTGGTTGAGAGGTTATTCATGTGCATTTATTAAGTGAGAGTGTCAACAAAATTATATCAGGTAGATATTCAGTAATATCTATTGTATTTTCATTAATTATATTTTCTTTAACTGCATTTATTGGAGCGAAAGATAGTGAGTTACCGTTGTTTTTAATTTTACTCATTGTTGCCATTTTAATGACTCTTATGCATATCTTAGTGCAAATTCTTGAAGATAAAGACAGATTGATTTCTGAAAAAGATATGTTGTTGTCAAAGTATTTTATTACTAAAAGTGAAAGTAAAATGTCTTCCTGTAATTTAGCGCTCGACTATGATGCTTCTGCTTTAGACGGGGAGGGATACTTTGAAGTGAATTTAGTTCTGAATGTATTTGACTCCCCGACTCAACCAATAGATTTAATTATTTCTTCTGTAGAAACTTTAGCGATAAAACAAAGCAACATAATCATTGATCTATTTCGTTTTAATGGGGAAAACATCTACACCATTAATGATGCGTTTTCTCAATCTACTTCTTCCACACTGTTTAAATCGACTTTTAAAATTCGGCTCCCTATATCTCTTCGTAATCAAAAGGCTGTACTTAAATTTAAGATTGCACTCAATCAGGAAGAACATATCTACGTGTTCAGTATTTAATTCAATAGTGAAATTTAAATAGGCAAAGGTACCAGTAATTAATCAATTCATTTTTTAAGCAGGCGCTTTCACGCGCTTGCTTTTTGATTTGCCTTTTTCCCGAAAAGAAGGCACACTAATAAACGGTGAGACAGGACTGAGATTCGCGTTATTGTAAATAACCTGTAATCGAATGAACGTTTTCAAACATGATTTTTCCGTTATAATAAAAAATAGTGTAACCAAGAGAGGAGCAGCACGTATGTTTCGTAGTTTTAACCGAGAAATCGGAATCGACCTTGGAACGGCAAATACGCTCGTTTATGTAAAAGGTCAAGGCATCGTTGTTCGTGAACCGTCCGTAGTGGCGTTCCGCACAGATACAGGTAGAATTGAGGCCGTGGGTAACCAGGCCAAGGATATGATTGGACGTACGCCGGGCAACGTCACGGCACGCCGTCCGATGAAAGATGGGGTAATCGCCGACTTCGAGACGACAGCGACGATGATCAAATACTTCATGGAGCAAGCACAGAAGTCGAAGAGCGGTTTGTTCTCATCGAAGACGAACGTCATGATTTGTGTGCCAAGCGGCATCACATCAGTCGAAAAACGTGCCGTCGAAGACGCAGCCAAGCAAGCGGGCGCACGTGAAGCGTACACGATCGAAGAACCGTTCGCGGCAGCAATCGGCGCCGGTCTCCCGGTTTGGGAACCGACAGGCTCGATGGTCGTCGATATCGGTGGCGGTACGACCGAAGTCGCAGTGATCTCACTCGGCGGCATCGTGACGAGCCAATCGATTCGTGTCGGCGGTGACGAAATGGATGACGCCATTATTCGTTACATCAAAAACAAATACAACCTCATGATCGGGGAGCGGACGTCAGAGACGCTCAAGATGGAAGTCGGTTCGGCTCGCATCGACGCTTCGAACGAAAATGAGAAAATGGAAATCCGTGGTCGCGATCTCGTGACAGGTCTTCCAAAACAAATCGAAGTCTCGGCTGCTGAAGTGTGTGAAGCACTCTCGGATACGGTCGAAGCGATCCTTGCAGGCGTGAAACAAACGCTCGAGCAGACGCCGCCGGAACTTGCTGCTGACGTCATGGACCGCGGCATCGTCCTCACAGGCGGTGGAGCCCTCCTTAAAAACTTGGATGACGTCATCTCGGACGAGACACACATCCCGACACTCGTCGCGGATGAGCCGCTCGATTGCGTCGCCATCGGGACAGGAAAATCTCTTGAAATGATGGACGTCCTCCGTTCAAAATCAGGCATCTCGTCGCGTCGATGAGTGGTGACACACGATGAGCCGGTTCGTACGCAATAAAAAGCTCATCATCACGCTGATCGGTATCATCTTATTCGTTGTGATTTTAGGGGTTTCGATTCGAGGACGGTCGGAATCCGCCTGGTACCAAGACGTCACGCGTGATGTGGTCGGAACGTTCCAACGGGTGTTCACGGTGCCGATCGGCTGGATGGACAGTACCGTGTCCTCGATTTCGAACGTACGCGATATTTATGAAGAGAACCGTCAATTGAAACAACATTTGACGAAATACGCGGAAGTGTCGGTCGAGGCCGATGACCTGCGCCGTGAGAACGAAGAATTGCGGCAAATGGTCGAGGCGTCCGACACGTCGCTCCGTGACTTCGACTTGATTCCCGCCGAAGTGATCGGGCGTACGCCGAACGACTGGCAGCGCTACGTAACGGTCAACGTCGGGGAAGAACGCGGTGTCGAGAAAGGCATGGCCGTCACGGCCGCCGGCGGTATGGTCGGTCGCGTCATCCAGACGAGCGCCTATACGTCGCAAGTGCAACTCCTCTCTGACAACAACCGGACGAACAACGTCTCGGCCGTCGTCAAGGACGCGGACGGCAAAGCGACGTACGGGACGATCGACGGCTTCGACAGCGAGACGAACGAGCTCTTCTTCACGAAGGTCTCGAACAGCGTCAAGTTGAAAGAAGGCGAGATCGTATCGACGTCAGGTCTCGGTGGGCGCTATCCGGCCGGTCTCGTCATCGGTACGGTCGAGTCGATCGAAACCGACGAATACGGCGTGTCTCAAGTCGCCCGCATCAAACCTGAGGCGGACTTCAACGAGTTCTCGCAAATGTTTGTCATCGATCGAACGCTAGACGAACCGTTCTTGACGGGTCCCGAGGAAGGAGGAGCAGCGGGTGAGTAACATGAAAGTGTTCATCGCCCTGTTCCTCCTCTTTCTTATTGAAGGGACATGGGCCGCCATCTTCTCATGGCACTATGTGACGCCGTTCTTGTATTTGACGTTGATCGGCTTGATGTACGTCAGTTTGTATGGCCGCTGGGAGTCGGCGCTCGGATTCGGTCTCGTCTTCGGGCTATTGTATGACATCGTCTACACCGACTTGCTCGGAATTTACTTATTTACTTTTTCACTCATTCCTCTCTTAGTCAGCTTCGTGTTAAAATATATAGGTGAGAACTTCTTCTCGGTCGTCATCACGTTCACATTCATGATCCTCGTGTTTTCTTTCGGGATTTTCAGTGTCATGACGGCGGTCGGTGGGACGACCATGACCATTCAAACACTATTAGTTGAACAGATTCCAGGGACGCTCGCCGTCAACGCTGTCGCCATCGCACTGTTATACGTGCCGATGACACGATACGTGGCGCCGCGACCTGTAGCGAAAAGAGGGTAGCCATGATGGAGCGTAAACGACATATTACGATAAAAGGACATCGCAACGGTATTGCAATCCACTTCAATCCACGGAGTGGCATCGATGAGGTGCTCGGAGAGCTTGAGGCCACGTTACAAGAAATGGAGCCGCCCTCTGGGAAGATTGCACTCAAATTGCACGCGGGTACTCGTTACATCGACGAGGAGCTGTCACGTCAAATTCGTGAAGTCGTCGCTCGTCATGGCGTTTTTTATATCGAGGAGCTGTCGAGCGAGGTCATGTTGACCGAAGAGGCGAAAGCGACCTACGGCAAAAAGACGTTCCACTACCATAGCGGGACGATTCGAAGCGGGCAAGTGCTCGATTTCGATGGCTCGGTGCTCATTATCGGAGACATCAACCCGGGGTCCGAGGTTCGGGCAACGGGCAGCATATATTGTTTAGGGACGATACGAGGAAATGTGCGTGCCGGTGTCGAAGGATGGGAGGAAGCGGTCATCACCGCCAGTCTGCTCCATCCGAAGTTTTTAGCGATCGGTGAACATGTGCTCGCGTCGGACGACGACGAAGAGCTTCCGGAGATCGAGATGGGATGCGCGTATCAGACGAATCAGGGCATTGAAATGACGCGTCTTCGTCAAGTCATGACTGGGCTGAAAGACGCATATGCAATGGAATTACAGAGAGGGTGAGTTTGATGGAGCAAGTAGTAGAGCCTGTACATACAGCTAAAGAAGTGAAGAAAGGTCGGGCCATCGTCGTGACGTCGGGGAAAGGTGGCGTCGGGAAGACGACCACGACCGCGAACCTCGGGACGGGCCTCGCATTGTCTGGCCACTCGGTCTGTCTCGTCGATACGGATATCGGTCTACGGAACTTGGATATCATCTTAGGACTCGACAACCGGAGCATCTATAACCTCGTTGACGTCATCAACGAGCAGTGCAAGCTGCATCAGGCGCTCGTTCGTGACAAGCGGTTCGAAGAGATGTATCTCTTGCCTGCGGCCCAGTCGAAAGACAAGACGTCGGTCCAACCGGAGCAAGTGAAAGAGATCATCGACCAGTTGAAGACCGAATACGACTTCGTATTGATCGACTGTCCGGCCGGTATCGAGCAAGGTTTCATGAACGCCATCGCCGGCGCCGACGAGGCTGTCGTCGTGACGACGCCTGAGAAGGCTGCCGTTCAAGACGCGGACCGCATCATCGGCATGCTCGAGCAAGCGGAACACGTCGCGGCACCGAAACTGATCGTCAACCGTGTCAAGAACCACCTCGTCGAATCAGGCGACATGCTCGACATCGATGACATCATGCGTATCTTGTCGATCGACTTGCTCGGCGTCGTCGTCGACGATGAAGAAGTCATCGCCGCTGCGAACCGCGGAGTGCCGGTCACGATGAACCCGGACAACAACGCCGGACAAGCGTACCGCAACATCACGCGCCGCATTCTCGGCGAGTCGGTGCCGCTCATGTCGATTCAGACCGAACAAAAACCGGTCGGCTTCTGGACGCGGGTCATGATGAAGTTTGGAATGAAAAAAGCCTAAGGCAACGAAAGTTGCCTTTTTGTGTCGAAAGGAGAGATACGTGTGCGATTGATCTATGAACGGACCCCGTCCATCGAACGGGCCATGCTCGTCGATGGGGAACGCCTCCTCGAGGTCGAGGAACGCTTCATCGACCAACTGTCGGTCGGGACGATTCTCGAGGCCGCGATCGAACGGATTCATCCGTCGCTCGGCGCCGCGTTTTTGACGACCGGCGAGACGACGTTCTTCCTGCCGATTGCCGAGACGCTCAAAGCGCTCGAGGCGTATCCGAATGTGCCTGGCATCGGCCAGGCGGCCGTCGTCGGTGACAAACGCCTCGTCCAAGTGACGAAAGAAGGCATCAACGGCAAACATCATAAAGTGACCGAGAACATCCGCTTCGGCGGACGCTACATCGTCTACTTCCCATACGGCCGGCGTAAGCTGTATAGCCGGAAGCTCGACCTCGTCACCCAGGACCGGTTATCAAAAGTGTTCGAGCTCGAAGAAGCGGAAGGTGTCTTGTTTCGGACGGAGTCAGGGCAAGCGAGCCCGGACGTCCTTCAAGAAGAACTTGCCTTGCTTCGGCGTCGCGCCGCGGACGTCGTGACGGCACGACGCGGGCAGGATGAGCTGCTGTGTGAACAGTTCGTGCGCCGCCATGCGGTCGAGTCGGTCATGTTGAACGACAAGGAAGCACAAGAGCGGTTATCACGGCTCGAGGTCAACGTCGAACGCCATGTCGGCAAAGGTCGGATGAAAGAAGCGGCCCGGCTCGACGGGGCGATTGAAAAGCTAGGACAGCGCGTCGTCTGGCTTGAAGGTGGTTCTTACGTCTTGGTCGAACAAGTTGAGACGATGACCGTCATCGACGTCAACAGCGGCAAGAACGTCGCCGTCAAGGACAAGGGACGGGCAGCCGACACAATCAACGAGGCTGCCCTCTACGCGGTCATGGAGCAGCTCCGGCTGCGCAATATCGGCGGCATGGTCGTCATCGACTTCTTACGCGGGTCAAAAGACGGGCAGGCCCGGCTCCTGAAGAAGATGAAAGAGCTCGGCGCCCGTGATCCGCGCCGCGTCGAAGTGTACGGTTTCACGCGTATGGGCTTGTTCGAGCTGTCCCGGGAACGCACGGGACGTTCGATGCAAGACCGGATGACGCACGACGGGAAGCCGTCGAAGCTCGCCGTCTTCTCTCGGATTGAACGTGCTTTGATGGAGCTCGCGCCGGAAGTCGAAGCGGTCGTCTTGACGCTCCCGGGCAAGTGGCACGACACGTCGTGGGATGGGTTTGCCTGCACGGTCCTCCTCGTCGAGGGAGAACCGGATGTGGCGTTCTACGGGACGCTCGAGGAATGTCAGAATTTCGTATCTCGTCATTGACAACGATGAAACGAGAGTGGTATTATCTATAACGTTAGTTCGTTTGGAAGCACCCAAATGGCTACAACCGCACAGAACGGGTTGAAACGGTTTCGCCCTGCCCTGGATGGCGAGTCTGAGTTTAATAAGGAGGTGCACGTATATGTACGCAATCATCAAAACTGGTGGTAAGCAAATCAAAGTTGAAGCAGGTCAAGAGATCTACATCGAAAAACTCGATGCTGATGTCGAGGGTACTGTAGAATTCGGTGAAGTTCTTTTCGTTGGTGGTGACGATGTTAAAGTCGGAGCTCCACTCGTAGAGGGCGCTAAAGTTGTCGGTACTGTGGTAAAACACGGCCGCGCTAAGAAGATCACTGTCTTCAAAATGAAAGCTAAGAAAAACTACCGTCGTAAGCAAGGTCACCGTCAGCCTTACACGAAAGTTCGCATCGAGAAAATCGAAGCGTAAGCTATGATTCGAGTAACGGTCAGACGAGACGAGACGAAGTCGATTCGTTCCGTCGAAGTGACAGGTCACGCCAACTTTGCCGAACCCGGTTCTGACTTGGTATGTGCCGGCGTTTCTGCCATCATCTTTGGGGCATACAACGCTGTCGAGGTACTCGCCGGTCAGTCGCTTCTTGTAGAAATGGCAGACAAAACAGAGGGTGGCTACTTTTATGTCGAGACGTATCCTGACCTATCACCGGAGGATATGACTCGCACCCAATTGTTATTAGAAGGGATGCTCGTGCAACTAGACACGATCGCCCAGAGTTACGGTGATTATATCCAAATTGAACAATAGGAGGTGGACCTCATGTTACAATTGAACCTTCAGTTCTTCGCATCGAAAAAGGGAGTAGGATCGACTAAAAACGGTCGTGACTCGATTTCGAAACGCCTCGGCGCTAAACGCGCTGACGGACAAACGGTTTCAGCTGGATCGATTCTCTACCGTCAACGCGGTACGAAAATTCACCCAGGTGAAAACGTAGGCCGTGGTGGCGACGACACATTGTTTGCTAAAGTTGACGGCGTAGTACGCTTCGAGCGTCTTGGTCGCGACAAGAAACAAGTGAGCGTTTACCCAGTTGCGTAAGTAGAACCACGCAGAAGACTCTAGCCACTTATTTGGTTAGAGTCTTTTTTACTAGTTTTACCTAGGAGAGGATTGCATGAACTCACAAGCAGCACTGAAACTATTATCGACCGTCCGTCACGAATGGATGAATCGGCTTCAGATGATCTCCTTGTATGCGGCGCTCGAGCCTGAAAAACTCGAGGAGCTGTACGAGCGATATCGTCAGCACGCCGACGAGGAGAGTGCGCTCATTCGTTTGGATTTGCCGATGGCGAGTCTCGTCATCATACAAGCGAATTGGGAAGGACGGTTGACCTACAAGGTATCGGCCGACCGTGTGTCGCTCGACGACGCGCGTGTGGCGGACAAACTTGTCCGTCTTCTGTCAGGAACGGATGGACCGATTCATGTGACGTTCACGGACGGACTGATGGTCCGCGTCTTCGGTCATGTGCCGGACGACGTGTTCACGTCAGACGAAGTGTACGAGCAGACAGTAGAATGTTCTACGTTCGTTATAAAGGAGGGGAATTAAATGTTTGTCGATCAGGTTAATATTTTTGTAAAAGCTGGAGACGGCGGTAAAGGGATGGTCGCGTTCCGCCGCGAGAAGTATGTTCCAGACGGTGGACCAGCAGGAGGAGACGGCGGTCACGGTGGTGACGTCGTATTCGAAGTAGAAGAAGGATTGCGCACGCTCGTAGATTTCCGCTTCTCGAAAAAGTTCATCGCCCATGACGGTGAAAAAGGGATGTCGAAAGGCATGCACGGACGAAAAGCGAAGCCGCTCGTCGTCAAAGTCCCACCAGGTACGATCGTATTTGATGCATCGACCGATACGGTTATCGCCGACCTTACCGAGCACGGCCAACGGGCCACGATCGCCAAAGGCGGACGCGGTGGCCGCGGGAACTGTCGTTTTGCGACGCCAGCCAACCCGGCACCAGAGATCGCCGAGAACGGGGAGCCAGGTCAAGAACGCGAATTGCGTCTTGAGTTGAAATTGCTCGCTGACGTCGGTCTCGTCGGATTCCCGTCAGTCGGGAAATCGACGCTCTTGTCAGTCGTCTCGTCGGCACGCCCGAAAATTGGCGCGTACCACTTCACGACGATCACACCGAACCTCGGTGTCGTCAAGACGGCAGACGACCGTGACTTCGTCATGGCCGATCTTCCAGGACTCATCGAAGGGGCGAGCCAAGGCGTCGGTCTCGGTCACCAGTTCCTTCGTCACATCGAGCGGACGAAAGTTATCGTCCACATGATCGATATGAGTGGCATGGAAGGGCGCGACCCGTTCGAAGACTACACGACGATCAACCGCGAACTCGAGTCGTATAACTTACGCCTCCTCGAGCGTCCGCAAATCGTTGTCGCCAACAAGATGGACATGCCGGATGCGCCGGAATTATTGGAAGAGTTCCAAAAGAAAATCGGAGATGACGTCAAAGTCTTCCCGATCTCGGCACTCGCCAAAGAAGGACTCCGCAACCTACTCATCGAAGTAGCTAATCTCGTGGACTCGACACCTGAGTTCCCACTCGAAGAGCTCGAAGAGAAGACGGCCACACCACGTGTCGTTTATCGTTACGAGAAGGAAGAGAAAGGGTATCAGATTCATGTCGATGAATACGAACGCTTCGTGATCACGGGGCCTCGCATCGAGAAGCTCTTCAAGATGACGAACTTCGATCACGACGAATCGATTAAACGATTCGCGCGTCAAATGCGTCAAATGGGCGTCGATGACGACCTTCGCAAGTTGGGTGCCGAAGACGGCAGCGTCGTCGCTATCTTGGACTTTGAATTCGAATTTGTCGAATAATCTTTTATTAATGAAATGGAGTGTGAAGTAAACGTGGACCCTGTGCCCTCGTCTAGTTTAATTCTTTATGCAGTTTTAGTTATGTTGTCAGCCTTTTTCTCTTCTGCCGAGACCGCGCTCTCGAGTGTGAACCGCGTCCGGATGATTCGTATGAGTGAAGACGGGGACAAGGGCGCCAAGCGCGTCCTCCACCTCGTCGATCGTTTCGATGACACGCTCTCGACGATCCTTGTCGGGAACAACATCGTCAACATCGGTGCCGCGACGGTGTCGACGGCCATCGCCACGAGTATTTACTCGGGTGGGGCCGGACTCGTCATCTCGACGTTCGCGACGACGATTGTCATCTTGATTTTCGGTGAGATTTTACCGAAGTCGCTCGCGAAAGAGTTCGCGGAGAAGTATTCGCTTCTCATCAGCGGCATTTTGTTGTTCCTCGTCAAAGTCTTGAAACCGGTGACGATGATCTTTACCGGGTTGAAGAAGTTGGTGCTCCGCATGATTGGGATGAACGACAAAGAGCCGTCGGTGACGGAAGAAGAGTTGAAAGTGCTCGTCGATATGGGAGAAGAAGAAGGGGTGCTCGGCGAGACCGAAGCGGAACTCGTGCATAGCGCCTTCGCCTTCAACGACATTACCGTCGACGATGTGTTGACGCCGCGGATCGATATCCTCGCCGTCGACATTGACGATACGCTTGAAGAGATCAAAGACACGATCTTTAGCGGTGGACATTCTCGTCTGCCGGTGTATAAAGACTCGATTGACAACGTCATCGGGGTGTTGTCAGAGCGTGATTTCCTTCGTTCGATGATGCGTGATGAAGTGACGGACGTCCGTTCGCTCATTCGTCCGCTCACGTACGTATCGCCGCAGACAAAATTGATTGAGCTGCTTCCTGTACTCCAGCAAAAACAATCGCACATGGCCGTCGTCCTCGACGAATTCGGCGGGACGGCCGGTCTGATCACACTCGAAGATATGCTCGAGGAGCTCGTCGGAGACATTTGGGACGAGCACGACGAATCGATCGTCTATTTGAGACGACTCCGTGACGGCGTCTACGAGTGTATGGCCGACATGGATGTCGATGAGTTCGCTGATGAGATGGGAATTAAAGAACCTGAAGTAGATGCCAACACGATGGGTGGTTGGATCGTCGAACTATTAGGAGACATTCCAGAGAAAGGTGCGCGTGTCACGTACGATGACATGACGTTCACCGTTCTCCACGTCGAAAAGCGTCGGATTCGCAAATTGCTCGTCGAGACGGGTCAATCCGAACCGGTCGAACAAGCGTAAACGAACTGAAGGAGGGGCCGCCAACTGGCGGTCCCTCCTTTTGTTTAGACGGTATGATGGCGCTCGACGCGTTCGAGCAGCTCGTATGGCCGAACTTTATAGATGGCGTGCGGCATATACGTCGGGTCGATCGCATCAACGAGACGCATTTGGAAGTGCTCCCGTTTGATGTAGTCGCCGACGTTCGACGCATCGACCTTGAAGAAGCCGACCTCTTGCGTCTCGCCTTCCTGCGGTTGCAGGTCGCCGGAGACGTAGCGGGCACGGAACGTGACGCAGAGCACGCGCGAGGAGACGTTTTGATAAATACCGGTGATGCCTTCGACTTCAATATCGACACCGGTCTCTTCTTTCACTTCACGATGCACGGCGTCGACAATCGATTCATGCTCCTCGACTTGTCCGCCCGGCATCTCATACGTGTCGCTCCGGTGCGTGTTTTGAACGAGCAACACTTCACCGGCCTCGTTCGTGACGTAGGCGGTCACGGAGACAATCGTGCGCGGTGGCGTATAGTGACCGGTCGGCATCATGAACTCCTCATTCGATTTGATATATAAATCTTTGCCGAGACGGGCTCGCTTCTTCATCGCCTCGCGGCGCAAGCCGCTCGAACGGTAATCGCGTTCGACTTGTTCGTAGTGCTCGCGGTCACGGTATTCCCACAGGGCCATGACCTCTCTCTTGTCTTCGGTCACCCAACGACCGACAAGACGGGCGCCGTGCGATACCTGAATCGGATACAGGTATGTATGGAAAAACTCGGTGAATTCATCTAAGCGTTCAGGACGGATGGTGTACGTTTTTCGACGATGGAACATGGTAATTCCTCCTTTGAAGGTGGTATCTCTATTCCGAGAAAAAAACGCTTTCCTCATGACTCTATATTCGTCATCACGATCCGTTTTCCCTCTATATCAAAAAAAGTCAGCTCGAGCGCATCTGCTCAGGCTGACTTTTTGAATAGGCGCGGATTCGCGCGGACGTAGCGGACGAGAAAGAACAGTCCGATGCCGATGCCGACGTACGGCAAGAACCCGTGTGTGACTTCACCGATGTGACGCCAATTGTCGCCGAGCATCATCCCGAGTTTGACGAAGATGAACGACCAAACGGCGAAGATGAGGACGGTCACCGTCAAAAACTTCCGGAACGATAACCGCATGACCCCGGCGCTGACGGCGAACAGTTGGCGCCAAATGACGCTCAGACAGACGATCCAAGCGCCGTACGTCTCGAACCAGACTTCGGCCCGGCGTTGCTTCGCCTCACTGATGTGGAACGACCGATAGAGGCGAAGGGCGACAGGGCGTCCTCCGTAGCGGCCAATCCCATATAAGACGATTTGACTGATGACGAACGCCGTCCATGCGAGCAGGAAGACGAACAGGAACGAGGTGTCGAGAGATCCGGTCAGGTAGCCGCCGTAGGCGAGCACGAGCTCGTTTGGGATCAGTTGGATGAAGATGCCGAGCGGGACGCTAAAAACGCCGCACCCGAGCAACAGTTGCTCGAGAAAGTGCCACATGACCGTTTCCCCCTTTCCAAATTTTGTACAGGATGCATTCCATCCATCAGTATAACGAACATGAGTCGAAAGCAAAAGAAAAGATGTCACGTATTTGTGACATCTTAGTCGAGCTCGGAGACGAGGACGCCGAGTCGTTCAAGTTCTGAGACGGCGGCATCGATGGCGTCTTCACTATCGGCCTCGAGCGTATGAATGTGGAGACCACCCGTCAAATGCGACAACGGGGCGGCCTGGTTCGCCTCGACCCGTTCGAGGAAAGCCCGGACGTCGCGACGGCTCTTCACCATCAACTGGCCCGTCAATGAACCGTAGACCGGATGGTCGATGATGACGTCGCGAATCGTGACGCCCTCGTCGACGATGGCGTTCATCTCCGCTTCCATGTCCTCGGCCTCGTGGCGACAGACGATTTTACGGGTATAGGCGGACGGTGACGCCTCACCTGGTAGATAGACGTACCCGCGGGCGGTCGCGACGATCTGATGGCCCTTCGCCTTCAAGAGCGACAAGTCTTGGACGACGACTTGTCGGCTGACGGCGACGCGGCGGGCGAGCTCGGAGCCGGTGATCGGCTCGGAACTCTGTTCAATCATTTCCAGTAACGTGCGCCGGCGTTCTTCACCGGCTAAGCGCTTGTTCATATGATCCTACTCTCCTTGCTAAAGTGACAATGGCTTCGGCGAGTGCCGTCGTGGCCTCGATGGTCGTGGCTTCGCCGAAAGAAATGCGGACGAGTCCGTGGCAGGTGCTCGTCTCATAGCCGAGCGACTCGAGCATCCGGTTCGGTCCGTTCTGGCCGGCCCGACAGGCCGACCCTGCCGACACTTGGAACCCGAGCCCATCGAGTTCGGTCATCCACCACTGCCCGTCCCGCTGTTTCGAGACGAACGAGAAGATGGCGGGGCTCTGCTGGTCGAACTCGAGCCAATCCACGTAAGACGATGTCTTCTCTTTCAAGATAGCACGAAACGCCAAGAAATTTCTTTCATGACGTGTCCGTGCCTCGTGCCGGTCGGTGAACGCTTTGACGAATGCACAGATGCCGGGCACGTTGATGGTGCCGGGACGGATGCCGTATTGATGGTGTCCCGGATAATAGGGCGGTGGCAACAGCCGTTCCATATAGAGGCCACCGACGCCTTTCGGGCCCCCGACTTTATGGGCGCTGAACGAATAGGCGTCAATCCCGTCGACGGAGACCGGGATCTTGCCGAGCGCCTGGACGCCGTCGACGTGGAACAACACTTTCTTATATTTCAATTGGCAGAGGATGTTGTGGAGCGGTAGCGTCCAGCCGGTGTCCGAGTTGACGTGTTGAAACGTGACGAGCCCGATGTCACGGTCGAGCAAATGCGTGAACGTCTCGTGGTCGAACCGTCCGTCCTTCAGCTTCAAGCGGTGAACGATCACGCCTTCTGCTTCCCACTCGTCAAGCAGAAGCGCGACCGAGTCGTGCTCTTGCCACGACGTGATGACTTCACTGCCTTTCATGCGCTTCCGGAGACTCGTGAGGGCGATGTAGTTGCTCTCGGAGCCGCTTCCGGTGAAGAGGAGCTTGCCGCGGAGCATGTCGAGCCCGAGCGCCTGCTTCAACAACCGTCGGGATTCGGTCAAGTAATCTTCCGCCATATAGCCGTGCGTGTGGAGGGAAGACGGGTTACCGTATACGCTTCGTGCCATGGCCACGTAATGGTCGAGAGCGGATTTTGTCATCGGGTGCGTCGCCGCATAATCAAAGTAACGGTTCATCGTAAGTTCCCCTTTTCTCATGTTGTCTTCTTCACAAAATTATGCGAAACTAGTTTACAAGTCAACATTACATATGAAAAACAGGTGATATACAGATGTCTTTACAGTTTGAACGGGTCGATGTGTTGATCGTTGGGGCTGGCTTGGCCGCCGTGACGGTGGCACTCCATTTGCCTCATTCATTGAACGTCCTTGTCGTCTCTAAGCATGAAGTGACAAGCGCGAACTCAGATCTGGCCCAAGGCGGGATTGCGAGCTCGTATTTGGAGCCGTCGAGTGTCGACCATGAGCGGGATACGCTCGTCGCCTCGAAACTCGCAGCCGTGCCCGACCGTGTCTATACACTCGTCGAAGAAGGACGGAGCGCGATCCGCGATTTGGAGCGCTTCGGTGTCGTCTTCGACCGGGAGGGTGCTGAGTACGCCGTCGGACGTGAAGGGGCGCATGGCATGAATCGAATCTTTCACGTCGGCGGGGACGAGACCGGACGGCACGTCATGGCGACGCTTCGTCGTCAATTGCCGGATAACGTGACCGTCATGGAACACGTATTGATCGATTCGTTGGTGAAGACCGACGACCGCGTGACCGGGGCGACCGGATTCAACGGAAAGACACGTCTTCACGTCCAGGCCGGAGCCGTCGTTTTGGCGACCGGGGGAATCGGTGGACTCATCGATTGGACGTCGAATTGTCGCTCGGTCACGGGGGACGGGCTCGTCTTGGCGGACGAGGTCGGGGCGAGACTCAAGAACTTGTCTCGTATCCAATTCCACCCGACGTTACTCGCGGTCGATTCGCCCCACCTCGTCACGGAAGCGTTAAGAGGAGCAGGCGCGACGCTCGTCGATGCGTCAGGACGTCACGTGATGGCTCACCATCCACTCGGAAGCCTCGCCCCTAGGGACGAGGTCGCTCGGTCACTCACGCGTCATGACGGCACCGTCTACTTGGATACGAGTCGCGTCGAGCGAATTGATGAACGGTTCCCGAAACTCGTCGAGACGTGCCGGATGTATGGGCTCGACGCGACGCGGATCCCAGTGCGGCCCGGACTACATTTTCATATGGGTGGTGTGGACGTCGACGTAGACGGGCGGACGACCGTCGCTGGGTTATATGCGGTTGGTGAGGTCGCCGATTCGGGCGTCCACGGGAAAAATCGACTGGCGTCAAATTCGTTACTCGAATGCTGGGTGTTCGGGAAGCGGGTGGCGGCAGCGGTGATGGTGGAGGAGAAGCCGTTCACGGTGAACGAAACGACCGTGTATGAGGTTTCGGATGATCTGTTCAGCCGCTATCGGCAACAGATTGGGGAATGGTTGACAATCTCGCCTCAGATTGGCGAAATCGTAAGTTTCTTAGAAAATACCCAACAACTGGCACAGACGAAACACGTGTCAAGACAATTAAGTGAACAGACGTTGAGTCTGAAAGCGGCACGCCTGTTGGCCAGTGCCGTCATAAGAACGGAGGATTCAGATGAACAAAATCGCCTTGCGCGAACAGCTGACAGCATTTTTACATGAGGACATCGGATTTGGGGACGCCTCGAGTGCCTTGATTGACCACCGCGAGACGTCGCTCGCCACGGTCAGCGCCAAGGCAGACGGCGTCTTCTGCGGCATGGACGTCGTCCTAGAGCTGGCGCAGTTGCAACGTCTCGTCGTCGAATCGTGCCAACCGGACGGCACGAACGTCACGGCAGGTGACACGCTCTTTATTTTGCGAGGCAAGACGCGGACGCTCCTTGAGACGGAACGGGTGCTGTTGAACCTCGTCCAGCACTTAAGCGGGATCGCGACGATGACGCGGCGCTGCGTCGAACGGCTCGACGACCCGACAATCGCCGTCACGGACACCCGAAAGACGACGCCCGGGCTCCGTATGCTTGAGAAACATGCCGTCCGTTCGGGTGGTGGGAAGAACCATCGGCTCCGTCTCGACGATGCCATCATGATCAAAGACAACCACATCACGGCCCTTGGCGGGATCACGAACGCGGTCGCACGAGCTCGGATGCTTGCCGGCCACACGACGCCGATTGAAGTCGAGGTCGAGACGCTCGAACAATTGCATGAGGCGATCGCGGCGAACGCCGACATCATCATGTTCGACAACCGGGCGCCTGAAGAACTGAAGGCGTGGCGTGCGCTCGTGCCAGAGCATTTTAAAACGGAGGCGTCAGGAGGCATCACTGTCGAGACGATCGCAGCGTATCGCGGTACGGGTGTCGACGTCATCTCGATCGGACAGTTGACGCATTCGGTGACGGCGCTCGATTGCAGTCTAAATCTTGTAGGAGGAATCAAACATGCAATTACTCGGAACGATGCCAGCGCAGTACGCTGAGTTGACGATTGAACAGATGGAACAACGGATTGAAGCCATCAAATCCAGGCTCGGCAGCCGCCTGTTTTTACCGGCCCACCATTATCAAAAAGACGAGGTCGTCCAGTTCGCGGACGCGACCGGAGATTCGCTCCAGCTCGCACGGCTCGCCGAACAGATGAGCGAGGCGGAGTTCATCGTCTTCTGTGGCGTCCACTTCATGGCCGAGACGGCCGACATGCTGACGCGTGACGACCAGCTCGTCATCTTGCCGGACATGCGGGCCGGATGCTCGATGGCGGACATGGCCGATATCGATCAGACGGAGGTCGCTTGGGAAGAGCTGACCGATACGTTCGGCGATGATATCATTCCGATCACGTACGTCAATTCGACGGCGGCGATCAAGGCGTTCGTCGGCAAGAACGGGGGCGCGACGGTCACATCTTCCAATGCCCATGACATCGTCCATTGGGCACTCGAGGCAGGCGAACGGATTCTGTTCTTACCGGACCAGCATCTCGGACGGAACACGGCATATGACTTGGGCGTGCCGCTCGAGGCGATGGCCGTCTGGGACCCACTCCGGGAACGACTCGTCTATGAGGGTGACATCGAGGACGTGCGGGTCATTCTGTGGAAAGGGCACTGCTCGGTCCATGAGAAGTTCAACGTCGCCCAAATTGAGGCGTTACGGAAGAACGACCCGGAACGACGCATCATCGTCCATCCCGAGTGCACGTTCGACGTCGTGCAGGCGGCGGACGAGGCCGGATCCACGTCATACATCATCGACCAGATCGAAGCGAGCGCGCCGGGGACGAAGTGGGCCGTCGGCACCGAGATGAACTTGGTCAACCGTCTCGCGGCGACGCACCCCGAGCTCGATATCATCTCGCTCAATCCGTACATGTGTCCGTGCTTGACGATGAACCGCATCGATTTGCCGCATCTGCTCTGGGCGCTCGAGTCGCTCGAGACCAATCCGGTCAACGTCATCCGTGTCGATCTAGAGACGACGAAGTGGGCGACACTCGCCCTCGAGCGGATGCTCGCGCACTGAGGACAGGCAATCGCCTGTCCTTTTTTCGTGGCGGTGGTTATGGTACAATGAATGCAGTTTTCCCATGAAGAGGAGATATGACCGTGATTGAATTCGTAAAAGGCTCCGTCGCCTATGTGTGCGCGGAATATATAACGTTGGATGTTTCGGGCGTCGGCTACAAAGTACATGTGCCTAACCCGTTTTTTTATCGTGAACAAGACGAACATGTAATCGTGTTTACGCATCATTATGTGCGTGAAGATCAACAGACGCTGTACGGTTTCCGCTCACGTCGGGAACGCGAACTGTTCAATAAACTGCTCGGCGTCAACGGCATCGGACCGAAAGGCGCACTCGCCATCGTCGCCTCAGGCGATATGGACGCGCTTATCGACGCGATCGAGACCGAGAACGAGAAGTATTTGACGAAGTTCCCGGGTGTCGGCAAGAAGACGGCGAAGCAGATGGCGCTCGATTTGAAAGGCAAGCTGTCCGAGCTCGCCCCGGATTACGTACCGAATACCGGCCTGTTCGCTCAAGGGGCCTCCGAACTCGACGAGGCGTGCGAAGCGCTCGTCGCACTCGGGTATTCAGAGCGTGAGATCACCCGTGTCCGCAAGGAACTGAATTCAGAAATATTGACGACAGACGCTTACATAAAGCGCGCCCTGCAATTGCTATTGAAATAAGGAGGAGACCATGGACGAACGATTGTTGTCACAATCCCATCAACAATATGAAGACTCTGAAGAGTGGAGCTTGCGTCCGCAAAAGTTCGAGCAGTACATCGGACAGGAGAAGGCGAAAGGCAACTTGTCGATCTTTATCCAAGCCGCGAAGCTCCGCAGCGAGACACTCGACCACGTCCTCCTTTACGGTCCTCCGGGACTCGGAAAGACGACGCTTGCCCAAATCATCGCCAACGAGATGGGCGTCGGCATCAAGACGACGGCCGGCCCGGCGATTGAACGCCCAGGTGACCTCGCCGCAATCCTGTCGACGCTCGAACCGGGCGACGTCCTGTTCATCGACGAGATTCATCGCTTGAGCCGCACGATTGAAGAGATTCTCTATCCGGCGATGGAGGATTACTGTCTCGACATCGTCTACGGACAAGGCGAGATGGCGCGAAGCGTCCGCATCGATTTACCGCCGTTCACGCTCGTCGGCGCGACGACGCGGGCCGGCATGTTGTCGGCGCCGCTCCGTGACCGTTTCGGTGTGACGTTGAAGCTCGAATACTACGAGCCGCATGAGCTCGCCGCCATCGTCAGTCGGACGGCCCAACTGTTCCGCCTGTCGATCTCACCAGAGGCGAGCGGTGCCATCGCGAAACGTGCACGCGGTACGCCGCGGATCGCCAACCGGCTGTTACGCCGGGTTCGTGATTTCGCCCAAGTGGCGGGAACGAAAGAAATCGATCCGGTGCTCGCCTCGGACGCGCTCGACCGGTTACACGTCGACGCCCTCGGGCTCGACGAAGTCGACCATCGGCTGTTACGGGCGATGGTCGAGCGGTTCGGCGGTGGACCGGTCGGACTCGAGACGCTCGCCGCGACGATTGGGGAGGATGCCCAAACGATCGAGGACGTGTATGAGCCGTACTTGTTGCAACAAGGTTTTCTGCAACGGACCCCGCGTGGCCGGATGATCACCCAGTACGCAAAGACGCATTTTGGCTATGAAGAGGAGTAACGATATGCAAGACATTCAATTGAACGTAAACGACTATGATTTTGACTTACCGGAAGAACTGATCGCCCAAGTACCGCTTCTTGACCGGACGAGCTCACGACTGCTCGTCCTTGACCGCGACACGGGCGATATCGAGCACCGTCATTTCCGTGACGTGCTCGACTACTTGCAGGCAGGCGACGCTCTCGTCGTCAACGACTCGCGCGTGCTCCCGGCCCGATTGTTCGGGGCGAAGCAGGAGACGGGCGGGAAAGTCGAACTGCTCTTACTCAAACAGACGGAAGATGATGTCTGGGAAGCGCTCGTCAAACCGGCGAAAAAAGTCCGAGTCGGCGCCATCGTCGAGTTCGGCAACGGGTTGCTCCGGGCCGAATGTGTCGAAGAGCTGCCGGAAGGGGGACGCCGCTTCAAGCTCGATTACGACGGCATCTTCTATGAGATTTTAGATGAGCTCGGCACGATGCCGCTCCCGCCATACATCCGTGAACAGCTCGACGACCAAGACCGTTATCAGACGGTGTATGCCCGTGAACGCGGGAGTGCGGCCGCACCGACGGCAGGCCTCCACTTCACGGAAGAACTGCTCGCAGCGGCAGAGGCGAAAGGCGTCAAGCTGATCCCGCTCACGCTCCACGTCGGTCTCGGTACGTTCCGCCCCGTCACGGCCGATACGATCGAAGAGCACACGATGCACAGTGAGTATTTCGAACTGTCGGCCGCTTCGGCTGAAGCGCTTCGCGACGTCCGTGCAAGCGGCGGCCGCGTCTTCGCCGTCGGGACGACGTCGACCCGGACGCTCGAGACGATCGTGCGCGACCATGGGAATTTCGTCGAGTCATCGGGCTGGACGGATATCTTTATTTACCCGGGCGTCGAGTTGAAGGCGATCGATGGACTGATCACGAACTTCCATCTGCCGAAGTCAACGCTCGTCATGCTCGTCTCGGCGTTCGCGTCGCGCGACATCATCTTGAACGCGTACCGCACGGCGGTACAAGAACGTTACCGCTTCTTCAGCTTTGGGGACGCGATGCTCATCACGAGGAAGGAAGAGAACAAATGACCAAACACGCAGTCACATACGAACATATCCACACATGTAAACAGACGGGAGCGCGGCACGGAATCGTCCATACGCCGCACGGCTCGTTCGAGACACCTGTCTTCATGCCGGTCGGCACGCAGGCGACCGTCAAGACGATGGCCCCGGAACAAGTCAAGGCGATGGGTGCGAACATCATCCTCTCGAACACGTATCACCTTTGGATTCGTCCAGGGCATGAGGTCGTCAAACAAGCCGGTGGCCTTCATAAATTCATGAACTGGGACGGCGCGATTTTGACGGACTCGGGCGGCTTCCAAGTCTTCTCGCTCGCCGACCTTCGCAACATCCAAGAAGAAGGCGTCCATTTCCGCAACCACTTGAACGGCGACAAGTTGTTCTTGTCACCGGAGAAGGCGATGGAGATTCAAAACGCGCTCGGTTCGGATATCATGATGGCGTTCGACGAGTGCCCGCCATTCCCGGCGACGCATGAATACATGAAGAAATCGGTCGAGCGGACGAGCCGTTGGGCAGAGCGTTGCCTCGCGGCACACGAACGTCCGGAAGACCAGGCATTGTTCGGTATCATCCAAGGCGGCGAGTACGAAGATCTCCGTCGTCAAAGTGCGGCCGACCTCGTCTCGCTTGATTTCCCAGGTTATGCCGTCGGTGGATTATCGGTCGGTGAACCGAAAGACGTCATGTACCGCGCCCTCGAGTTCACGACACCGTTCATGCCGGAGAACAAGCCGCGCTACTTGATGGGCGTCGGTTCACCGGATGCATTGATTGAAGGCTCGATTCGCGGCATCGACATGTTCGACTGCGTCTTGCCGACCCGGATCGCCCGCAACGGGACGCTCATGACATCGAAAGGCCGCGTCACGATCAAACATGCGAAACATAAGACGGACTTCGGCCCAATCGACGAGAAGTGCGATTGCTATACATGTAAGAACTATTCGCGCGCGTACGTGCACCACTTGATTCGCGCCGACGAGATGTTCGGGCTTCACCTCTGTTCGACACACAACCTTCACTTCCTCGTGAACTTGATGAGTCAAGTACGTCAAGCCATCCGCGAAGACCGTCTCTTGGACTTCAAGGAAGAGTTTTTCGAAGAATATGGGTATAACAAACCAAACGCCAAGAATTTCTAAATTGTTCTGACAGCGATTATGTGACAACGTTTCAGTTTCACGGTATAATGAACCTGATATTGAAGGAAAGGGTGAATTTTACGCATGGAAATTCTCAAAGCACTATTACCGATGATTCTTATTTTCGTCGTGTTCTACTTCTTGTTGATCCGTCCGCAGACGAAACGTCAGAAGGAAGTACAATCGATGCAAAACGCGCTTGAGCGTGGGGATCACGTCGTAACAATCGGCGGCCTTCACGGCGTCGTCCACCAAATCGAAGACACGCAAGTCACATTGAAATGTGACCAGTCACTCCTCAAGTTCAATCGCAGTGCGATTGCTGAAGTGACGAAAAAAGGCAACTCGTCATTCGCAGAGTAACCAAACAACGAGGCTGGGACATAACTCAGTAGATTTATAACAAAGAGGCCCCCGGGAGCGACTTGTTCGCTCCCGGGGGCCTCTTGTCATTTTTATGGGCTCGTGCACACATTTTGGACTAAACAGATAGGGGCGACCTCTGATAAAGTTAAAGTGACGAAACCATAACTTTGGAGGTGCCCCCATGTACAAAGAGTATACCATGAACCAATTGGTTTTGCCCCTAGATTTAGAAGTCCGTCTCCAGG
>NZ_JACSLC010000007.1:0-141451 GCF_018617905.1 Exiguobacterium sp. s40
CCATCCGGTATTAGCCCCGATTTCTCGTGGTTATCCCAGACCTGAGGGCAGGTTCTTTACGTGTTACTCACCCGTCCGCCGCTCATTCCATCGACTTCCCCCCGAAGGGTTCCGTCGACTTCCTGCGCTCGACTTGCATGTATTAGGCACGCCGCCAGCGTTCGTCCTGAGCCAGGATCAAACTCTCCAAAGAATTTGATATAGCTCTTTAAAAATGACGAAGCTTGCGCTTCATTCAAAAATTGTAAAACTTTTTTTGCCTCATCGTTCAGTTTTCAAAGTTCGTCTGCCGCTCTTAGCGACTCATTAATAATAGCACCTGCTCTACTATTCGTCAACTATAAAAATAAAATATTTTAAAAGAATAAAAATGTGGTGTGTTCTCGGTCGCCACTATATAGAAGAAACACACCACAGATCATTGGAATGCAATGATTCGAACTTCATCTAAACAAGTCAAATCGTACATTTCTTGCGTCGGTTCAGATATGACAATCGGTTGTTCGACGTTCGGTGTATAGTTACAGATTGTACCTCGAACCCCACTACTCAACAACACGGTTCGACCAACTTCATAAAATCCAAGCAATGTCGCCAAAAGGGTAAGTGCTTCCCCATCGTAAGCTTCATTTTGCCACATATAGAAATATGCCTCTTCCGGTGTCAAAGCGTCTCGAAATGTTCGTGGGGCTGTCAACTGACAAAATCGATCTGCCACAATGAACAGCGGCGAGGCCGGATGGAGCGACCGCTCCTCGAGACGATTCGGAAAGCCAGAACCATCAAGACGCTCATGGTGTTCCGCAACCAATTTACTGACGCGCTGGCGCAACGTCTGATCTTGAGGCAACATCACCATCGATACGAGTGGATGTTGATACAATAACTCTCGTTCCATTTTTGTGAAATAACGCATATGCGACCATTTTCGAATTTTTGCGTAGCTGGCGTCTGCAAAATACGAGGCGATGCCGTAGTCGAACTGGAGTCGATGTTCATCCCCCCGATACTTGGACAAGGTCCTTGCAACGAGTGCACGATAAATCGCATGATGAATGACGTGATTTTTTCGGAGTGGTTGTTTCGTGAAAAATGTAACGATAGCTGATAATGGATAATCACGACGAAACAATTGATGGATAAACTCTAAGGCTTCATAGGGATTCGGAGCAATCCGTTCCTCCCATTGATTATAGTGACGTTCATATTGGAGGATCTTCTCACACAAATCGCGTTCTTCTTCTTGCGTGAAGCGACGACGTTCCACAGGAGCAACTTCAATCGTCTCCACTTTTAAAAACCGAAGCAAGCGTAAATGTTCATTCGTCAGTCTAATGCCAGCCTCTAATGAAGAGACCGATGTTTTTAGGACCATCCCTACGTGAACGTTTGAAATAGCGAGTCGCATGCTCATCCCTCCTGATCGTATGAAAACAGGTCGAACGGAAGCTCCGTTCGACCTGTTTCGCCTTATTCGGTCACTTCAGACGATAGGTCGGTTTCTGGTGCTTCACCATCAAATCCATTCTCCATCTCATCTGCTGATTCCTCTTCTAGCTCATCTTTTTTCAATTTTGCGATGGTCGCTAAGCGATCGCCGTCCTCGATGTTCATGACTTTCACACCGCGCGTACTGCGACCCATTTGTGAAATCGTCTGTGCGTCAATTCGAATGGCGACACCGAGCTCGGTCATGAGCATGATATCGTCGTCCTCATCCACGACTCGCATACCGACGACGGTACCGCGGTCGGTCTTGATTCCGATGATTCCAGAACCACCTCGACCTTGCGTACGGAATTGCTCCATTGCGGTACGTTTTCCGTAACCTTTTTCCGTGATGATCAATACGTCTTGTGTCGGTCGTACGATTTCCATCGAGACAACTTGATCATCGTCCTTTTTCAATCGGATGGCACGAACGCCGCGAGCTGTACGGCCCATCGAACGCACTTCCCCTTCAAGTGGGAAACGAATCGACATCCCTTCACGCGTCACAATCAACATTTCGTCGTCGCTCTTCGCGAGACGAACGGTGACGAGTTCATCGGTGTCATTCAAACTGATGGCACGAAGTCCATTTTTATTGATGCGGGCATACGCCGAGAGCGGTGAACGTTTAACGAGTCCTTGTTTCGTAATGAATACGAGCGACAATTGCTCATCCGCCACTTCCGCTTCCGAGTCTTCAGTGCCATCCTCGACGATGGCCTTGTCCGCCAAGTAACTCTGGAAATCGACCGGAATCATCGTTTCGACTTTCTCGCCTTTATCGACTTGGAGCAAGTTGATAATCGGCATCCCTTTCGCTGTACGACTCATCTCAGGAATCTCATAGCCTTTCAAGCGGAAGACACGGCCGAAATTCGTAAAGAAGAGAATCGTATCATGCGTAGATGCAGACAAAAGACGTAACACGAAGTCTTCATCGTTCGTGCCCATTCCTTGTTTCCCTCGTCCACCACGGCGTTGCGTACGATATGAGTCACTCGGGATCGACTTGATGTATCCTTCACTCGTAAGTGTGATCATCATGTCACGGACCGGAATCAAATCTTCATCTTCGAGTTCGATGATGTCCGTACGGATTACCGTCCGACGTGGATCGCCGTAACGCTCTTTGATTTCTGTCAACTCGTTGCGGATGATTTGGAGCAAGAGCTCTTCGTCCCCTAAAATGGCACGAAGTTCTTCGATCAAGGCACGAATCTCACGATACTCGCCTTCGATTTTCTCACGCTCAAGTCCAGTCAAACGTTGAAGACGCATGTCGAGAATGGCTTGTGTCTGTTCAGTCGACAATCCAAAACGAGCGATCAACTTCTCGCGAGCCTCGTCACCGGTCCGTGTACTACGGATGATGGCGATGACTTCGTCCAAATGATCGAGTGCCACGCGCAATCCTTCAAGGATGTGAGCACGTGCCTCAGCCTTGTCGAGGTCGAATTGTGTCCGACGACGAACGACCTCTTTTTGGTGCTCGATATAGTAATAAATTGCCTGCTTCAAGTTGAGTGTCTTCGGTCGACCGCCGACGAGGGCGAGCATGTTGACCCCAAACGTCGTTTGCATCGGCGTCTGTTTGTACAAGTTGTTCAAAATGACGCTGGCATTCGCATCGCGGCGTACTTCGATGACGACACGCATCCCGTTACGGTCTGATTCGTCACGAAGGTCGGTGATGCCTTCGATTTTCTTGTCGCGTACCAAATCGGCAATCTTTTCGACGAGGCGCGCTTTGTTCACTTGATACGGGATTTCATGAACGAGAATGCGCTCACGGCCATTTTTCAACACTTCGATCTCAGCTTTGGCACGCATCGTGATCGATCCACGACCCGTCTCATAGGCGCGGCGAATTCCGCTACGTCCTAAAATCTCACCAGCTGTCGGGAAATCAGGACCAGGAATATGCTGCATCAACTCAGAAATCGTGATATCCGGATTATGCGTCAATGCAAGCACCCCATCAATCACTTCGTTCAAGTTATGCGGCGGTACGTTCGTGGCCATCCCGACTGCAATCCCGCTCGTTCCATTAACCAAGAAGTTCGGGAACCGGGCAGGCATGACGACCGGTTCTTTTTCTTCCCCGTCAAAGTTCGGTTGGTAATCGATTGTATTCTTCCCGATATCACGGACGAGTTCCATCGCAATTTTCGACATCCGCGCTTCTGTGTAACGCATCGCTGCCGCCGAGTCACCGTCGACAGAACCAAAGTTTCCGTGGCCATCTACGAGTTCGTAACGGTAACTAAAGTCTTGCGCCATCCGAACCATCGTCTCGTAAACGGCAGAGTCACCGTGTGGGTGATACTTACCGATAACGTCACCGACAACACGCGCCGATTTCTTATGGGGCTTGTCAGCACGAATTCCAAGTTCGTTCATCGCATAAAGAATGCGGCGGTGAACCGGCTTCAAACCGTCTCGTACATCTGGGAGGGCACGTGACACGATTACGCTCATCGCATAGTCCATGAACGAGGTGCGCATCTCTTGGCTAATATTTATATCCTTGATATTTTCTTGTTCTGCCATTCGTTATTGCCTACCCTTCTTTTTAAATATCGAGGTTTTTCACGTAATGCGCATGTGATTGGATGAAGTCACGTCGCGGCTCGACATTGTCACCCATGAGTGTTTCAAAGATCTCATCCGCCTCAATGGCGTCTTGAAGGTCGACACGAAGCATCGAGCGTGTCTCTGGATTCATCGTCGTGCTCCACAGCTGTTCAGGGTCCATCTCACCGAGACCTTTGTAACGCTGTACACTGTAACGAGCATTTTCTGGAAGCTGTTTAATCGCTTCTTGCAGTTCCCGTTCATTTTGGACGTAGGTGACGTCTTTTCCGTGCTTCAAGCCGTAAAGTGGCGGTTGCGCGATATACACATAGCCGCTTTCAACGAGCGGACGCATGTAACGGTAGAAGAACGTCAAGAGCAGTGTCCGAATGTGGGCTCCATCGACGTCGGCATCGGTCATGATAATCAATTTATGGTACCGCGCCTTCGCGAGATCGAACTCTTCCGCGATCCCAGTCCCGAGCGCCGTAATAATTGTACGAACTTCTTGGTTGGCTAAAATCTTATCGAGTCTCGCTTTTTCGACGTTGATGATTTTACCTCGAATCGGCAAGATCGCTTGGAAGTGACGATCGCGACCTGATTTTGCAGAGCCACCGGCCGAGTCACCCTCGACGATGTACAATTCAGACTTCGATGCATCTTTCGATGAACAGTCTGCTAGTTTCCCAGGCAATGAACTGACTTCGAGGATTCCTTTTCGGCGAGTCATTTCACGAGCACGTTTCGCTGCAAGACGAGCACGTGCCGCCATTAAACCTTTGTCGACAATCAATCGCCCGACAGACGGGTTCTCAAGCAAGAACTGCTCAAACGTGTCTGTGAAGAGCGAGTCTGTCGCTGTACGAGCGTCAGCGTTGCCGAGCTTTGTCTTCGTTTGACCCTCGAACTGTGGCGATGGGTGTTTGACCGAGACAATCGCCGTCAATCCTTCACGTACGTCATCCCCTGACAAGCTACCATCGGCTTCTTTCATGAGACCGAAGCGTTTTGCATAGTCGTTGATCGAACGAGTCAGTGCCGTTTTGAACCCTGTCTCGTGCGTTCCGCCCTCGTGGGTCGGAATGTTGTTCGTGAATGAATAGATGTTGCTCGCAAATCCTTCGTTGTACTGAAGCGCGATCTCAACTTCAATCCCATCCTTCGTGCCATGTACATAGACAGGCTCATCGTGGATTGAGGCTTTTGAGCGGTTCAAGTGTTCAACGTATGACTTGATTCCGCCCTCGTAATGATAGTTGCGTTCAATCGTCTCATCACTGCGCTCGTCTTTTGCGACGATGCGAAGCCCTTTGTTCAGGAAGGCAAGTTCGCGCAGACGTGTGGCGAGTAAATCAAAGTCGTATTCGAGCGTCTCCTCAAAGATATCGCCGTCCGGGAAGAAACGGACAGTCGTACCCGTCGTATCAGTCGTACCAACGATTTCGAGTTCTCCTTGTGGAACACCGCGTTTGAATGATTGGTAGTAGACGTTGCCGTTACGGCGAACGAACACTTCAAGTTTCGTCGACAAGGCGTTAACGACCGAGGCTCCGACGCCGTGCAGACCGCCTGAGACTTTATATCCGCCACCACCGAATTTACCTCCGGCGTGAAGGACCGTGAAAATGACTTCAACGGCTGGACGTCCCGTTTTCTTTTGAACATCGACCGGGATGCCTCGCCCGTTGTCTTCAACGACGACTGAGTTACCCGGCTCGACCGTGACCGTAATCGTGTCACAGTGTCCCGCGAGTGCTTCGTCAATCGAGTTATCGACGATTTCCCATACTAAGTGATGGAGTCCTCGTGAGCTCGTCGAACCGATATACATCCCCGGGCGTTTGCGAACAGCTTCTAACCCTTCAAGTACTTGAATCTGATCGGCACCATAATCTTGCATTTGTTTTTCGTTTTCGTTACTCATCGGTTTCATTCACCTACTATACATGAATTGGTGTTCATATGGATTGGTCTTACTTCATACAGATTCTGTTTCAACTTCGCCCTGTTTCACGTGAAACACCTTTGCTTGTTGAATCGTTTCGTGAGCGATCCCATCAATATTGGTTGTCGTGATAATCGTTTGGACTTTTTGGCCCATCGTATCGAGCAGATGGGTTTGGCGATGGTCGTCTAATTCAGATAACACGTCATCTAACAAGAGTAGCGGATATTCCCCGACCTCTTCGTGAATCAGTTCAATCTCCGCTAGCTTTAAAGACAAAGCCGCTGTGCGCTGCTGACCTTGCGAACCGAACGTTTGGACATTGCGATTGTTGACGTACAACTCAAAATCATCTCGATGCGGACCAAATAACGTCACACCTCGTCTTCGTTCGTTCTCTCTTATTTTATCAAACTTTCGACGATACGTTTCAAACATCGCATCTTTTGGGTAACGTTCTTTTTGGAATGTATCCGATACGTACTGAATCGTCAGTGTCTCCAAGTTTCGCGTGATGCCGGCGTGAATCGGCCCGGCCCATTTTTCGAGTTGATCGATGAAATGATGGCGCCGTGAAACGATTTTCACCGCAAGTTCAATCATTTGATCGGTGAGTACCTCGAGCAGTGTCTCATCCCCGCCTTTGATTGAGAGCTGTTTCAACAGGGCGTTTCGTTGCTTTAGCGTCTTCAAGTACTGGTTTAATTCATGTAGATAAACAGGACTCACTTGCCCGATCTCCATATCTAAAAACCGACGTCGTCCTTGCGGGCTCCCTTTGACGATGGCGAGGTCTTCTGGTGCGAACAGTACGACGTTGAAGGCCCCGACGTAGTCGCTGAGACGACGTTGTTCGAGATGGTTCAATTTCGCTTTTTTCCCTTTCGGTGAAAACGTGAGCGATTGGACCGTCTCACCGGTCCGTTTATGAATCCGCCCTTCGACCATCGCAGCATCCGCTTCCCAGCCGATCAGTTCACGGTCTTGCGTCGTCCGATGTGACTTCGCGAGCGCAAGTACGTAAATCGATTCGAGTAGATTCGTTTTCCCTTGGGCATTTTCCCCGATGAGAACGTTCGTCTGTTCTGAAAAATCTAGCTCGAGGGTTTCGTAGTTGCGGTAGTTTTGCAATCGGATCGACTTTAAGTGCACGTTAGTTCCCCTCGATTTGGAAGTCTCCGAAGCCTTCGACTTCGATCGTATCCCCATCCCGTAGTTTCCGTCCGCGACGTTGATCGACCTCGCCGTTCACTTTAATCTGAACGTCCTCTAAAAAGAACTTCGCTTGGCCTCCGCTTGAAATAATATCAGCCAACTTCAAAAATTGTCCGAGTGTTACATACTCGGTTGTAATCGACACTTTTTGCATGTCGTCACTTCCTTTCTTTCATACTTAGTACAAAAAATCGCCATACTTATTAGTTTATCGAAAAACGTCGAATAAGGCAAAAACGGGGATGATAAGGTGAAACACCTCATCATCCCCGAATCCGCTCCGTCAGATTTAAGACGTACGGACTGGCAAGATCAACTGAAGGACGCTATCCTGTTCGACCGGACGCAAGATGAACGGTCGCATCGAACCCGTAAACTGGATTTCGATTTCTGAAGCATCAAGCGCACGGAGTGCATCCATCACAAATTTAGAGTTGAATGAAATTTTTAACTCTTCTCCTTCAAGCGACAGGATGCTGACGCGTTCTGACACTTTCCCGACTTCTGGAGAGTGGGACGAAACTTCAACCGTCGTCGCTTCTTCCGCGACAAATTTAATGACGTTGTTGCGATCGGCCCGGGCGAGCAGCGAGGCTCGGTCAATTGCCTGCAAGAAATCTTTAGCGTTCAAACGGACCGCTGTCCGGTATTCTTCCGGAATCAAACGTGATGTGTCCGGGTACGCCCCGTCTAAGAGACGTGAGAAGAACGAGATGTTTTTCATTCGGAATAAAATTTGTTGATCCGTCAAAACAATCTCGACTGGCAATTCTTCGCGGTCGAGCAATTTAGCGAGCTCGTTCAATGAGCGGCCCGGTACGACAACGTTTTGGAACGTCAAATCGTTGTCGGTCTCGAACCGTGCCCGACGGAGGGCTAAACGGTGGCTATCCGTGGCGACACAAGTCAAAAATCCTTTTTCAGCTGAGAAGTTAACCCCTGTAAGAACGGGACGTGTCTCTTGAGCTGATACAGCGAAGCTCGTCTGGCGGATGATTGTCTTCAACAAATCAGCCGGCAAGTAAAAACGACGCTCGCTTGAAAGCTCAGGAAGACGTGGGTATTCATCTGGGTCGAGTCCGTTCAAGTGGAATTCGGCTTGTCCTGACTCAATCCGCGTCATAAAGTTTGGAGACACTTCAAGTGTCACTTCATTCGTCGGCAACTTTTTAACAATTTCGCCAAGGAAGCGTGCATTGAGCACGACGCTGCCTGCTCGTTGGATTTGAATGAGTTCGATTCCGCCTTCTTCAATCGGGATTAAGCGTTCGATTGAAATCTCGGTATCACTTCCTGTGAGTGTCAACCCATCGGCATGAGCCTCAAGCTTTAAACCTGTGAGGATTGGAATCGTCGTTCTAGAAGCAACGGCTTTCGATACGTCTTGTACGGCTTGCATGAATACATCTCGCTGAATCGTTAAGTGCATGTGGATAATTCCTCCTAAGTGAACTGAGTCATATAGTTTAATAATAATAGTATTATTTAAGTCATAATAGTAATAAGGGCTGTGGATACTGGGGATAAGTCACTTGAACCACTCGTACTAAGCCATTCTGCCTGTGAATAACATGTGGATAACTATGTGGGATTATCCACAGGATATCCACAGCGAAACACAAGACGTTAGGACAAAGCCTTCTTTAGTGTCTGAATCGTCTCTTGCATCTCTGGATCATGCTTGAGTAACGTACTAATTTTCTCATGAGCGTGGATAACTGTCGTGTGATCACGTCCGCCGAACTCTTCTCCTATCTTAGGAAGCGAGCTTTCCGTCATCTCACGGGACAAGTACATCGCGATTTGACGAGGGAATGCTAGCGTCTTCGTCCGTTTCTTCGCTTTCAGCTCGTCTACTTCAATATTAAAGTGACGACCGACAATCTCTTGAATGTCACGAATGACGATCTTCTTCGCTTCTTGGACCGGCATGATATTGTGCAACGCTTCGGCAGCGACATCCGGATCAATCGGACGACCGACGAGTTTGGCGTAGGCGACGACGCGCGTCAACGCCCCTTCGAGCTCACGAATGTTCGTGTCGATTTGATTGGCGATGTACAGCATGACGTCGTTCGCGATATCAAGCCCTTCTGCTGTCGCCTTCTTACGTAAGATGGCAATCCGCGTTTCGAGGTCAGGCGGTGTGATATCTGTGATAAGACCCCATTCGAACCGCGAACGAAGGCGATCTTCGAGCGTCGGGATCTCTTTAGGCGGTCGGTCGCTAGAAATCACAATCTGTTTTTGGTCGTTATGAAGCGCATTGAACGTATGGAAGAACTCTTCCTGCGTCTGCTCTTTACCGGCCAAGAACTGAATGTCATCAATCAAGAGGACATCGATGTTCCGATAACGGTTACGGAACTCTTCGGTCTTGTTGTCACGAATCGAGTTAATGAACTCATTTGTGAACTTTTCAGATGATACGTAAGCAATTCGTGCGCCAGGCTTTTGCCCTTTCACGTAATGCCCAATCGCATGCATCAAATGTGTCTTGCCGAGTCCGACTCCCCCATAAATGAAGAGCGGGTTATAGGCGCGGGCCGGAGCTTCCGCCACGGCGAGCGAGGCGGCATGGGCAAACCGGTTTCCGGAGCCGATGACAAATGTCTCGAAAATGTATTTGTCATTCAGTTGTCCGAGGTTCCCTTCCTCTTTTGGCAGTACTGGAAGCGGCTGTTCTTTCATTTCTGTGGCAGCAATCGTTTCTTTCGATCCATCCGCAGGTGCATACTTGTGTGCTTGCGACTCCTCGATAAAATGAATCTCAAGCTTGTTGTTTGTCACTTCTTCAATCGTATCTTGTAACAATGACAAGTACTGACGTTCAAGCCAAGTCACAATGAAACTGGCTGGCGCGGCTACGACGAGCGTCGTCCCCATCAACGAAATTCCTTCTGTTGATTTCAACCACATATCAAAGCTGGCTTTTGGCGTTCGTTCCTCTTCTTCAATCAGAGATAAAACATTTCTCCAAATCTCGCGAGCATTCTTCAATGAAAGACCTCCTTTACTCACATGTTGGCGAAACTTATTCACATGATATACACATTCACTATTCTATAGTAGATACTAGGGTTATCCCCAGAGAATAAAAACTGTGGATAACGTTATCCACATGGTGTTGATGTTGGGGATAACAGTTATCCACAGCCTGTGTATATCTTGGAATTGCTAAAAGTTCATCCACAAGTTTGTGCACATTCAGTTTATCAAAATAAAATAGACGTGGCAACGGTTTTTGATATTTATCCACAGACGACCAAAAGAATCCACAGGCAGTTATCCACATGCTGTGTACAGTGTGGATAAACTGTGGATATGTTGTGGATAACTGTTAGTAAGCAAAGTTGTGGTCAGAAAAGTTATACACAAAAGAGGAAGAAGGAATGGAGAAGAATATTTTTTTAAGAGAAGAAAATGAAAAATTAAAAAACGGCATACTTAATTTGTTGAAAAAGAAGGAGTTATTCACATATATGTGTGGATAATTCTTAGGATATGTGGATAAAATGGCTTAAGACAGCTGTTTGTAAAAAAGTCACTGTAAGATTGTTAATTCTCGATGCTACTTAACGCTTCCGTTTCTTCTAAATCGTGCCATCCAGAGATCGTCTCCCCCTCCCCTGGCAATTGATTTCGCCCTAATGGAAAACCTAACGAAAATTCATTGACAATCTGGGGAACTGTTTATATAATCTTAAAGACTGCCTTAAATGAAACTATAACTTGCTAATAGAGCGTTAACCTTGAGGAGGTGCTTTAACCATGAAACCAACTTTCAATCCTAACAACCGTAAGCGTAAGAAAGTCCACGGATTCCGTGCTCGCATGGCGACTAAAAACGGCCGCAACATTCTTGCAGCTCGCCGTCGTAAAGGCCGCAAAGCCTTGACTGTCTAATAAAGATCATGAGATTGCCCGAGGATTTTTCCTTGGGCAATCTTTTTTTATATCGTCACAGAAGTCACACAAACAGACGGAAAAAGCTGATTCGCCCTCGTTGAAATGAATGGGATATGGTATGATGTTAGTTGACGATTTTTGAAGTGAAGGATGGAGTGAGAATTTTGAAAAAAGAATACCGCCTGCAAAAGAATGAAGAGTTCCAAGCGGTGTTTCGTGAAGGACGCTCCGTGGCCAATCGTCAGTTTGTCGTCTACACGCAAAAAGCGGATCAAGCGCACTTCCGGGTCGGACTTTCGGTCAGTAAAAAGCTTGGAAATGCCGTGGAACGAAACCGGATGAAACGATTGATGCGTGAATCACTTCGCTTGCTCGAACCAAACGTGGCTCCGCACAATTACGTCATCATTGCGCGCAAACCTGCGACGTCCCTTACACAAGATGAAGTGACGGAAAGCTTGAAACACGTCTTTAAACGGGCTAAAGTTTGGAAGCAGAGACAAGTCGATCGATCGTAACAATCCGAGCTCGTTCTTTCATATATAACGCGAACTAATTAGGATTGACCGATAGACGTGTGATGAAACAAAAGAATCGATAAAGAAAGCGTAGGAGGAACTATGAGCAAAAAGCTAAAATTAGGATTGTTGGCCGTCATGACCGGCGTCATCATGTTGATGGCTGGTTGTGTCGACCCATCGACGATCCAAGGAGAGCCGATCACGGCTGAGACGGAAGGCTTCTGGTCGAAATACTTTGTTTGGCCATTGGCATGGTTGTTGAAAGAAGCGGCTTACTTAATCGGTGGGACGTGGCAGTACGGGTACTCGATCATCGTTGCAACGATTATCGTTCGTCTCTTGATTTTACCGCTTATGATCAAGCAGACGAAGAGCATGGGTGCGATGCAAGTGTTGCAACCGGAAATGCTCAAGCTTCGTGAGAAGTACAGCTCGAAAGACCAAGAGACGCAACGCAAGCTTCAAGAAGAAATGATGAAGATGTATCAAGAGTATCAAATCAACCCGCTCGCGGGCTGCTTGCCAATCTTGATTCAAATGCCGATCCTCTTCGCGTTCTACGATGCGATCCGTCGGACACCTGAAATCTTTGAAGCGCAGTTCCTTTGGTTCGACCTCGGGGCACCAGATCCGACGTTCATCTTGCCGATTCTCGCGGCAATCTTGACGTTTGCACAGCAAAAAATTTCAATGGCGGGTCAAGAACAAAACCCACAATTGAAAATGATGCTCTACATCTTCCCGGTGATGATCTTCGTCATGTCGATCACCCTTCCGGCCGCCCTCTCGATGTACTGGGTCGTCGGTTACATCATCTCGATCATCGTGACGATGGCAATCATGCTCCCGATGCGTGAGAAGATGAAAGTCCAAGCTGAAGCGAAGATTGCGGCGAAAGAAGCAGAACGTGCCGCGCTTGCTGAAGAAGAGAAGAAGACGAAAAAGAAAAAACGTAAATAAATCCTAAGGCTGTGGATAACCAATCCACAGCCTTTTTTTGTCGCTTCGGATGGATAAAGGCCGAATACGGGAATAAAGGAAGAAGTGGTCTACTTCGTTACATCGGAAAGGGGTCTTTCAAATGGAGACGCTTATCAAACGGTTGGAACGGTCGACATTCATTCAGGCAGCACTTTATGTCATCATCGGTTTACTCATCATCTTATATCCACGTTTCTTTTTTGATGCGATTGTCTATGTGGTCGCGGCTTATTTTGCCATCATCGGTCTAATCGCCATCGTTCAAGGGTTGCGCCACAAACGAAACGGCCTCCCACCCGGCTTTTTTATGGGAATCATCTATCTATTGATCGCCTTGATCGTCTTTTTCTTCGCCGAGACGTTAGCGAGCCTGCTTCCAATCTTCATCGGTGCCCTCTTCTTGTTCGGGGGGATCATCCGGTTGATTCAAGCCGTCGGATTTCGCCGGACGATCGCCAATCGGTGGATGTACTTCATGCTGAGCAGTTTATTGTGGATTGGGATTGGCCTGCTCATGTTGGCGAACCCGTTTGACAGCCTGCTCGTCTTGTTCCAATTGTTCGGCGGTTTTCTCATCGCCGTCGGGGTGATCGAATGGGTGCTCTATTTCACGCTCCGCTCGTCGAGACGTCAGCAAGGATAACGAAAAGCCGCTCACATCAGGAGCGGCTTTTTTCACGGGTGACGAGTCGGTCCAAAAACGGACGAATCATTTCGAACGCAACGGTCGTCTCGAAGAAGGGACGCTCGGCTTCGAGACGGGAGATATACCAGCGAGCGGCTGTCGCATGATGGCCGGGTGTCAACGCTTCATAAAAGGTCCGGATTTCAATCCGCTGCCGGGCGGCCACGTCTTTCAACCCGAGCGCGGCCCGTTCAGGTTCATAGTGAGCGGCAAGTGCGTAAGCGAAATGACTCATGCCTTGCCGGAGCATCTCGACGGCCCAGACATCGTTGCCGCGGTCACGGGCTTTCGTATATTGGAAAAAGAACCAAATCGCATCAAACACGTGTCCGCTCAAATTTTCAACAGATAAAGTGAGCGAACTCGGGTGATGTTGCAGTCGGTGTTCCGGATCGTACAGCACCGTAATTGTGTCTTGATGGTTCAACGTGTCCGCCGTCACCGTGAAGAAGTCGAGATGTAAGAAATCATCATAGACGACGATCAGTTGCGGGGCCACGATATCGATTTCGTCCTCGAGCAGGATCGGGCGATATGTGGCCAGATGGTCGAGGCGGCGCGGCAAGAACTCATTCAGGCTGTCAGAGGCGACCATGACGTACAAGTCGACATCGGAATGTTCGTCCGCTTCACCACGTCCGAACGATCCTTTCAAGAAAATGGCCTGCACATCCTTGTCGGAGATGAGGCTGTCGGTCAATGTGGCGATGGCATCTTGCTGTCGCATTTCATCACGTCCTCCATGGAAATATATTCCTTTATTGTACTAAAGTAATTCCTTGAAATGCAACCGTTGCTCGAGAGGTCGGACTCTTTCGTTCGAGACAAATATCGTGTATAGTAGGTGCGTTATGCATAAGATAGAGGAAGTAGTAAGAAGTATGGGAGGGAAAGATGATGCTAGAGTTTGACACGATTACGGCGATTTCGACGCCGATGGGTGAAGGGGCAATCGGAATCGTCCGCTTGTCCGGTGACCGCGCCGTCGAGACGGTGGGCCGTGTGTTTTCTGGAAAAGATTTGACGAAAGTGGAGTCACATACGATCCATTACGGAAAATTGAAACGTCCTGGCACGGACGAGGTCGTCGATGAAGTCATGGTGAGCATCATGCGCGCACCGAAGACGTTCACGCGAGAAGACGTCGTCGAAATCAATTGCCACGGAGGAATCGTCGCGGTCAATCGTGTCCTCGAACTGATTCTTGAACAACCGGACATCCGCTTGGCAGAACCGGGCGAGTTCACGAAACGCGCCTTTTTAAATGGACGCATCGATTTGTCGCAAGCCGAGGCCGTCATGGATTTGATTCGTGCCAAAACGGATCGGGCCATGAACGTCGCTATGTCACAAATGGAAGGACGTTTGTCACGGCTTGTCCGCGAGTTGCGTCAATTGTTGCTTGAGACGATTGCGGCGGTCGAGGTCAATATCGACTACCCGGAATACGACGCCGAAGAGATGACCCAGGCCATCGTCGAAGACAAGGCGGGCGAAGTGAAACGTGTGCTCGAGCAACTGCTTGAGACGGCGCGACAAGGCAAGATTTTACGAGAAGGGCTCGCGACAGCGATTATCGGTCGGCCGAACGTCGGCAAGTCATCGCTCATGAACACGCTCGTTCAAGAGACGAAAGCGATTGTCACGGAAATCGCCGGCACGACGCGCGATACGATTGAAGAGTATGTGAACGTCAAAGGCGTTCCGCTCAAATTGATTGATACGGCAGGGATTCGCGAGACGGAAGACATCGTCGAGCGGATTGGTGTCGAGAAATCGCGCAAGGCGCTCACGGGCGCGGACTTGATTTTGCTCGTCTTGAACGGGCACGAAGGTCTGACTGTCGAGGATGAGGCCTTGTTTGAGGCGATTGTTGGTATGAATGCGATCATCATCATCAATAAGACGGACTTGCCACAAAGTATGGATTCTTCTAAGCTGGAGAAACTAGCGGCAGGTCGCCCGATCGTGGCGACGTCTCTCTTATTAGAAGAGGGAATCGACGCATTGGAGAAGGCGATCTCGAACTTGTTCTTCGCTAAAGGCGTCGAATCACAGGATATGACATATATCTCGAACGCACGACACATTCAACTCATCAAACGGACGATCGAACAAATCGATGAGGCGCTCGGAAGTGCCGTCATGAATTTGCCGATCGATATGGTCCAAATCGATTTACGACGGGCGTGGGACACGCTCGGCGAGATCAACGGGGACACCGTTCAAGAAAGTTTGATTGATCAACTCTTTTCACAGTTTTGTCTTGGGAAATAATAAGGAGGAACAACTATGGCTTACACGGCAGGCGAGTTTGATGTCATCATCATCGGAGCCGGTCATGCAGGGATCGAGGCCGCACTGGCGTCGGCACGCATGGGCGCGAAAACGGCGATGCTCACGATGAATCCGGACATGGTCGGATTCATGTACTGCAACCCATCGATCGGTGGTCCCGCGAAAGGGATCGTCGTTCGCGAAATCGATGCCCTCGGCGGCGAGATGGCGAAGGCGATCGATGCGACATACATTCAAATGAAGATGCTCAACACATCAAAAGGTCCAGCAGTGCGCGCATTACGAGCGCAAGCGGACAAATTCCAATACCAAAATCATATGAAGAAAGTGCTTGAAGACGAACCGAACCTATTGCTTCGTCAAGCGCTCGTCGAACGACTTCTCATCGAAGACGGGAAAGTCGCCGGTGTCGTCACGAATACCGGTTCGGAGTACCGCTCGAAAGCGGTCATCGTCACGACGGGTACGTTCATGCGCGGTCAAATCATCATCGGCGAATTGTCGTATGAGAGCGGTCCGAACAACCAGATGCCTTCGGTCGAATTGTCGAAGCATTTAGAAGAGCTCGGGCTCGAACTCGTCCGTTTCAAAACGGGGACACCACCACGAATCGACGGCAAGACGATCGATTACTCGAAGACGGAGATTCAACCAGGGGACGACAATCCGTCGCTCTTCTCTTACACGTCGCAAGACCTCGACCCGATCGAGCAAATCCCGTGCTGGCTCACCTACACGAGCGAGCGGACACACCAATTGATCGACGAGAACTTGCACCGTTCGCCGATGTACTCGGGTGCCATTAAAGGGACGGGCCCGCGTTACTGCCCATCAATTGAAGATAAAGTCGTCCGGTTTAACGATAAACCGCGTCACCAAATCTTCCTCGAGCCAGAAGGTCGCGACACGGAAGAGATTTACGTTCAAGGCTTCTCGACGAGTATGCCGGAAGACGTTCAGCATCAAATGCTCCGGACGATTCCAGGGCTTGAGAACTCAGAGATGATGCGCCCTGGATACGCGATTGAGTACGATGCAGTCGTACCGACGCAACTTTGGCCGACACTCGAGACGAAGACGGTCGGCGGATTGTTCACGGCAGGTCAAATCAACGGGACGAGCGGCTATGAAGAAGCGGCCGGACAAGGAATCATGGCCGGAATCAACGCCGCATGCCAAGTGCTCGGCAAAGATCCGGTCATCTTGGACCGCTCACAGGCGTATATCGGCGTCTTGATTGACGACCTCGTGACGAAAGGGACGAACGAGCCGTATCGCTTGCTCACATCCCGTGCCGAGTATCGGTTGCTCCTGCGTCACGACAATGCGGACCTTCGCTTGAGCGACATCGGTCATGAAGTCGGTCTATTGTCACCAGAGCGTCATGCCCATCTTGAAGACAAACGAGTCGCGATTGCGGCAGAAGTAAAACGTCTCAACGGACTCGTCATCAAACCGTCGGCTGACGTGAACGCCGTGCTCGAAGAAGTTGGCGCGAACCCGCTCAAAGAAGCGACGCATGCCAGTATTCTTTTGAAGCGGCCAGAAGTGACGTACGCGACGCTCATGCGCTTTGCACCGGCACCGATCGAAGTGCCGTTTGAAGTGGCGGAGCAAGTCGAGATTCAAGTGAAATACGAAGGCTACATCTCGAAGCAGCTCGAGCAAGTCGAGAAGATGCGTCGGATGGAAGAAAAACGGATTCCGGAGAAACTCGATTACGATGCAATCGGTGGTCTTGCGACGGAAGCGAAACAAAAACTAAAACAAGTTCGTCCGCTCTCGATTGGACAAGCGTCACGTATTTCCGGGGTAAACCCGGCGGACGTTTCGATTCTTCTTGTCTATATCGAGCAAGGACAATACGCGACAGTGGAGTGAAACGATGAACCAATCCCAATTTATTGAGGCGCTGCAGGCAGAAGGGTTTGAATTGAGCGAGAAACAACTCGCTCAGTTCGAACTGTATTTCGAGATGCTCGTCGAGTGGAATGAGAAGATGAATTTGACGGCGATCACGGACAAGGAAGAAGTGTATTTGAAGCATTTCTATGACTCGCTCAGTGCGGCGTTCCATTTCGACTTCGCAAACGTGGATACCATATGTGATGTCGGTGCCGGGGCTGGATTCCCGAGTTTGCCGCTCAAAATTCTATTCCCGCACCTTCACGTGACGATTATCGACTCGCTTAACAAGCGGATCACGTTCTTGAACGAACTCGCGCTCGCGCTCAGGTTAGAAGGTGTGGCATTCCATCACGGACGCGCCGAAGAGTTTGGAAAAAATAAAAAATTTCGTGAGCAATTTGATGTCGTAACCGCCCGTGCTGTTGCCCGGATGACGGTGCTCGCCGAGTACTGTTTACCGCTCGCAAAAGTCGGTGGAACGTTCGTAGCGCTCAAAGCAGCGAAGGTTTCCGACGAGCTGGTCGATGCGAAAAACGCCTTGGCCGTGCTCGGTGGGAAAGTAAAAACGACACACCAGTTCCTATTGCCAGGAGAGATGAGTGAGCGTAATATCGTAATTGTAGATAAATTACGAAAAACGCCTGGGAAATATCCACGTAAAGCGGGTATCCCAGCGAAAGAGCCGCTAATCTGAGCAATAGTGTTTCACGTGAAACTAAAAGCAGATTCCGGTAGTGGAATCTGCTTATTTTTTACATAGAGGGGTGCCGACGTTGAAGAAAACATTTGCTAAACTGTTCGGAAGTCGTCCGGAAGTAGCCGTCGCGGAACTGGCAGAAGTCAAATCGAATGATGCTGTCCAAGAAATTGCCTTATCGTTGCTTTTACCGAACCGTTATCAACCGCGTAAAGTATTCGAGCCGGCTAAAATTGACGAATTGGCCGTCACGATTGACGAACATGGTCTTTTGCAGCCAATCGTCGTCCGAAAAGCAGAAGAGGGACGCTACGAGATTATCGCTGGGGAACGCCGCTTCCGCGCCGTTAAATCGCTCGGCTGGTCGGTCATTCCGGCCATCGTCCGGGAGATGGATGACGATACGACAGCTGCCTTGGCGCTGATTGAGAACTTGCAACGCGAACAGCTCAGTCCAATCGAGGAAGCGGAAGCATATGATCGTCTGCTCGCCATGAAAGGTCTGACACAAGACGCGCTCGCGAAGAGTCTCGGCAAGAGTCAGTCGACGATTGCCAATAAACTACGCCTGTTGAAATTGCCGAACGACGTCAAGCAATGTTTGCGCGACCGCCAAATCAATGAACGTCACGCTCGGGCGCTTTTGCCGCTCAAAGAGGAAGGACTCCAGCTCCAAGTGCTCATGGAGATTATAGAGCAGGACTTTAACGTCAAAGAGACGGAAGAACGCGTCGCCTTCTTGACGACACCGATTGAAGAAGAGAAGCGGAAACCGAAAAAGCAACGCCGTCGGACGAAAAGTTTCGCACGTGACACGCGAATCGCCCTCAATACGATCCGGGACTCGGTCAGTTTGATCGGCAAAACCGGAATCGAAGTCCAGACCGAGGAAGTCGAAGAAGACGAATTTGTTGAAATTCGAATTCGAATCCCGAAAGCACGGCCACAAAAGTGAGCCTGTGCTTTTTTTATAGCTATCAGTCAGAAGGAATGGAGGAATCATGATGGAACGGTTACCGATTAAACACATTCGTCCCAACCCGAACCAGCCCCGTAAGCAGTTCGAACCAGAAAAGCTAGACGAGCTCAGGCAATCGATTGAGCGTTACGGTGTGTTGCAACCAATCGTCGTCCGTAAAGCGAGTGGGTTTTATGAAATCATCGCCGGCGAGCGCAGGTTTCAAGCTGCGAAGTTAGCCGGCAAGACGGATATCCCGGCATTGATTGTCACGGCCGACTCGGACCGCGTCATGGAACTCGCCTTGATTGAGAATATTCAACGTGCCGACTTGAACGCGATCGAAGAGGCGCTCGCCTACGAACAGTTGATGCAAACGCTCGGATTGACCCAGCAACAACTGGCCGAACGCGTCGGCAAGAGTCGGAGCCATGTGACGAACAGCCTGAGACTGCTTCGGTTACCGAGTGCGGTCCAGCATGCGGTCATGGTCGGTGAGTTGACGATGGGCCACGCCCGGGCCATCACCGGCATGAAATCGGTTCAGGCGATGGAACAGATTGCCCGTCGCGTCATCGCCGAGCAATGGACGGTCCGCCGACTCGAGCGCTATTTACAAAAAGAGCGCATTGAAAAAAAGACGCTCAAACGCTCGGACGCCGACGTGGAAGCCGTCGAGGCGGTGCTAGCGGAACGTCTTCAAATGGATGTATCGATTCGCCCGCGTCGAAAAGGGGGCGTCCTCGAGCTGAAGTATTTCTCGCAAGACGATTTGGAGCATTTGTTGACGCTTTTATCGCCTCAAGATTTCGATTCGTCGCGAGATTGACGAAGCCGGGTAATGGCTGCCTCTTCTTGATGGAGCCGTCCGATTCGTAAGTCGAACTCGACGAACCCGTCGGTGATGAAACGGGCCAACTCGTAGACGAGATGTAAGCGTGTGTTCTGCAAAATCATCATCTCCATAAAGCCGCTCACGTTGACGACAGCTTTGATGTTGTATTCACCGACCGAAGGGAGCTCTTTTTGGACGCCGGCGCCAGGAGCGAGCGGCCCTTCCGAAAAGAAGATATACCCGACACTCGACAATCGGCCGAGACAGGCGTCGATTGCAATGATGAGGGGGCGGTGAAATCGTGTCTGAATCTCGTGGAGCGTCTCGACGAGGTTCAAGGCATGGACCGGTTTTGTCAGTGTCCCGTAAACATGGATATTGCGAACGGACCGTTCTTCGAGGAAGGTACCGACGAGCGGTCCGAGTGAATCCCCCGTGGAACGGTCGGAGCCGATACACACGAGGACGATGGGACGATGCGTCTCTTTCGCCAACTGGTCGTGCAGTTGATCAGCAAAGAGCTTGGATCCACTCCGTTCGGTATGTTCGATGAAGAAAGAGTATGGTTTATGAGGTTTTAGGCGAAACGGCATGAATCTCATCCTCTCTTCTAAGCTGCCTGCGTCTAGTTGCAATTGCGGAATGAAACCGTATTATCCCATTCCCGGAACACCGAAACTTATAACGTCCGGATGTAGGGTTTGAGAAAAGTCGTCAATTATGGTTTGATGAGTAAGAATCTATAACTTTAGAGGTGACAACATGGCTTCACAAAATACAGATACAGACTTGAGCACAGTGGCCGATGAGACGATTGATAACGTCAATCGGTTCGTCGCTTATTTCCAAGACACGGAGATGTGGATTGGGCTCGGCATTAAATTGACAGGTGTCGCGCTCATCATCTTGGCGCTTTATGTGGCGTCACGCATTTTGACGTCGATGGTGCAGCGCGTGTTCGCCTTGCGCAAAATCAAAGAAGATAATATCGTCGCCCAGCGCCAAAATGAGACGCTGTCAAAACTGGCTCAAAACACGATTCGGTACGTCCTTGGCTTGATTATGATTTTGACGGTGCTAGGCCAGTTCGGCGTCAACATCGCTGGTTTGATCGCATCGGCCGGGGTCGCCGGTCTCGCCATCTCGTTCGGGGCGCAGAACTTGGTGAAAGACGTCATCACGGGCGCCTTCATCATCTTTGAAAATCAATACAAGAACGGGGATTACGTCAATTTGAATCAACAAGTCGACGGGACCGTCATCGAAGTCGGGATTCGGACGACGAAGTTGAAGGGATTGAACGGGCAAGTGACGATCATCCCGAACGGACAGATTATGCAAGTGACGAACTACTCGCTCGAGAACAGCGTCGCGGTCGTCGATATCGGTGTCGCCTATGAAGAAGACATGGGCAAAGTCGAGAAGGCGTTGAAAGAGATCGCGAAGACGGTCGAAGAGAAGTATCACGACTTGTTCATCGAGCCGATCACGCTCGCCGGGGTCCAGTCGCTCGGACCATCGGAAGTCGTCTATCGTCTCATGGCCGAAGTGCCACCGACGCAACACTTCGCGGCCGGACGGATTTTGCATAAAGAGTTGAAAACCGGACTTGATGAGCGCGGAATCGAGATCCCGTATCCGCGGACCGTCATGATGTCGCCAACCACATCGACTAAAGGAGCGCCCGAAAATGCAGGCTAAATCGTATGAGTTGAACGATTTTGTAGAAATGAAGAAACCACACGCCTGTCAGACGAACCGTTGGCAGGTGACTCGGGTCGGGATGGACATTCGTATCAAGTGTCAAGGCTGCGGGGCGAGTGTACTCATGCCGCGCCGCGACTTTGATAAGCGATTGAAAAAAGTGCTTCCACAAGAGAACGCCGCTGAATAAGTGGCGTTCTTCTCTATGTTACAACCGTGAGTTGCGGTTTAATCGAGGACTAACTATAATTGTGAAGGATGTGACGGTGTGGTGTACTGAACGTACCCACTCCACAGACGGATCAACATTTCCCGGGAAAGCCGGATGAGGAGGAAATACAAGTGGGATTAACAGCAGGAATCGTCGGATTACCGAACGTCGGGAAATCGACATTATTTAACGCCATCACGCAAGCCGGTGTAGAGGCAGCCAACTATCCGTTCGCCACGATCGACCCGAACGTTGGGGTCGTCGAAGTACCGGACGCGCGTCTTGACCGGTTGACGGAACTCGTCAAACCGAAGAAGACCGTACCGACCGCATTTGAGTTTACAGACATCGCCGGAATCGTAAAAGGTGCATCAAAAGGGGAAGGGCTCGGAAACAAATTCCTGGCTAACATCCGTGAAGTCGACGCGATTTGCCAAGTCGTCCGTTGCTTTGAAGATGACAACATCACACACGTCGCGGGTAAAGTCTCACCGATCGATGACATCACGACCATCAACCTCGAATTGATTTTGGCCGACCTTGAATTGGTCGAGAAACGCATCACACGCGTTCAAAAAATGGTCAAGTCGAAAGACAAAGGCGCAGCTCAAGAGCTCGAAGCACTTGAAATCGTTCAAGCAGTCCTCGAATCGGAGCGCCCGGCTCGTGTTGCTGAATTGACAGAAGATCAACTCGCCATCGTCAAACATTTCCAGTTGCTCACGATGAAGCCGATGCTTTACGTCGCGAACGTGAGTGAGGACGAAGTGGCTGACGCGGACCAAAATCCTTACGTCCAAGCAGTTCGTGAACACGCCGCGACAGAAGAGGCGAAAGTAATCGTCATCTGTGCTCGCATCGAGGAAGAAATCTCAGAACTCGAGCCAGAAGAGCGCCTTGAGTTCTTGCAAGACCTCGGCATCGAAGAGTCGGGGCTCGATCAATTGATTCGTGCCGCCTACTCGACGCTCGGTCTCGCCACATACTTCACGGCTGGTGAGAAAGAAGTGCGCGCCTGGACGTTCAAGCAAGGCATGAAAGCTCCACAATGTGCGGGCGTCATCCACTCCGACTTTGAACGTGGGTTCATCCGTGCCGAAGTCGTATCGTATGAAGACTTGTCAGCTGCCGGCAACATGACGGCAGTTAAAGAACAAGGGAAACTTCGCTCAGAAGGAAAAGAATACGTCTTCCAAGACGGCGATGTTGTCACGTTCCGCTTCAACGTTTAAGCCATTTTCCGCAAACGTATTGTAAAATGAACAGAAGTTTGATAATATATTATGACGTGAGTAAAACAATTGTTTGCTCCTTGCTCCTACAACCGGTAGGAGCCGTTAGTCCAAGAGGAGGTGAAAGATAATGCGTAAATACGAACTTCTTTACATTATCCGTCCATCAGTTGATGAGGAAGCTAAGAAAGCTTTAATCGAACGCTTCAACAACGTCATCACTGAAAACGGTGGTACTGTTGATAAAACAACAGACATGGGTAAACGTCGTCTCGCTTACGAAATCAACAAGATGCGCGAAGGACACTACGTTCTTCTCAACATCACTGCTGAGCCTAAAGCGATTCAAGAAACAGAGCGTCTCATGAAGATCTCTGATGACGTTGTCCGTCAAATGACAACTAAAGACGAGCGTTAATTCTTAACGCTTCATATTGCGAAAGGGGAGCTTTGAGATGATTAACCGAGTTGTGTTAGTTGGTCGATTGACACGCGATCCAGAAATGCGTTATACGCAGAGCGGGATTGCCGTAACTCGCTTCACTCTCGCTTGCGATCGTCCATTCACTGGACAAGATGGGAAGCGCGAGGCGGACTTTATTGATTGTGTCGTTTGGCGCAAACAAGCAGAGAACGTAGCACAATATTTGAAAAAAGGCAGCATGGCCGGCGTAGACGGTCGCCTTCAAATCAGTAGTTACGAAGGTCAAGATGGCCAACGTCGTTACCGGGCAGAAGTCGTAGCCGATAGCGTACGCTTCCTTGAACCACGCGGTGCTTCAACGCAACGTGATACAGCACCGGCTGGAGATGTCTTCGGTGGTGGTGAGTCAAGTGGATCAGGATGGGGCGCAGCCGCTTCTTCGACTTCATCTCAGTCCTCGAACTCAAACAAAGGTTTTGAAGCTGACCCGTTCTCGGGTGGCGGAAAAATCGACTTATCGGATGACGATCTACCATTTTGATCGCGTCGATTCGAAACTAAACTAAAAAGGAGGTCTTCACATGGCACGTCGTCCAGGAGGTCGTCGTCGTCGTAAAGTATGTTTCTTTACGTCGAACAACATCACTCATATCGATTATAAAGACGTAGAATTGCTCAAACGCTTCGTTTCGGAGCGTGGTAAAATTCTTCCACGTCGTGTGACTGGTACTTCAGCGAAATACCAACGTCCACTTACTGTCGCTATCAAGCGCTCACGTCAAATGGCTTTGCTTCCATACGTTGCAGAGTAATTTTTGACACACGGCTTATCCCTCGGGATAGGTCGTTTTTTGTTTTCCGAGCCGATGTAGGAGTGTAAGTGAAACGGACGGATATGGTATGATAGAGCAGAAACCATTTAGATATCATGGGTGGAACACCACTCATTTTAGGAGGCACACATGCACAGTGGTGAAGCAATAACATCAGTGAAGAACCAGTACGCGCGTCACGCCGTTCCATATGTGATTGGACTGCTTGTCGCGTTAGGATTGGCGTTCTACAGCATTGTGGCGGCAATCACCCTGTTCGTGGGCACGCTGATTTTTTTCATCTATCAGCAAGTGACGATTCGACGAGAACGCAAGGCGTGGGAACAATACGTCCACTCCTTGTCGCATCGAATCGAAGACGTCGGGAAAGAAGCGCTCACCGGTATGCCGATTGGGATTCTCGTCTTTGACGAAACTCGTCGCATCAGCTGGTTCAATGAACAGTCTCGACTCATCTTTGAGCTCGAGATGGAACTCGGGATCTCGATCGATTCGATTCACTCGGCGTTCACCGAGTTGATTGAGGAAGAAGAGGACGAGGCGACCATCGAAGTGGGAGACCGCGTTTATCGGGTCCTCTACAATAAGGAGTATCAGACCCTTTACTTGTTCGACATGACGGATGAGGCAGAGATTGAACAAAAATACTCGGAAACGCAGACGGTGATCGGCGTCTTATACTTAGACAACTATGACGAGATGTCAACCGCTGTGGATGAACAGGTCCGGAGTGAAATCAATCGACGCGTGACCGTCCTCTTGAACCAATGGGCTCAAAAATACCACATCTATATGCGTCGAACGGCAGCCGATCGTTTCTTTCTCGTGATGAACGAACGGACGCTCTCCGAACTCGAGAACAATCGCTTCTCGATTCTCGATGAGGTCCGTGAGGCGACGAAAGAGCATAAAATTCCGCTCACACTCTCCATCGGGATCGGTTGTGGGGAGACGACGCTGACGGAACTGGGGAACTTGTCGCAATCGAGCCTTGATTTAGGGCTCGGACGCGGCGGGGACCAAGTCGTCGTCAAACGTCATAACGGGAAAGTCCGCTTTTTCGGCGGCAAGACGAACCCGACCGAGAAACGGACTCGGGTTCGCGCCCGCGTCATCTCGAACTCGATGCGTGATTTGATTCGCGAGTCGAGCCGTGTCCTGATCATGGGGCATAAAAACCCGGATATGGACTCGCTTGGAGCATCCATCGGCATCATGAAACTAGCTGAATTTGTCGGCCGTGAGGCGTACGTCGTCATCCCGGCCGGCGAGACGAGCGTTGGGATCCAACGTCTCGTCAATGAAGTCGAAAACGACGAAGAGCTGTATAGCCGTTTTTTGACCGAGTTCGAGGCTCAACCGCTCATCGACGAACAGACGCTCCTCGTCGTCGTCGATACGCACCGGCCGTCGCTCGTCATCTCGCGGGATATTCTAGACCGCGCGGAACGGGTCGTCGTTATCGACCACCATCGCCGCGGTGAAGAGTTCATTGAAGATCCGGTCCTCGTCTATATGGAACCGTATGCATCCTCGACGTGCGAACTCGTAACGGAGTTGATCGAGTATCAGGCCGGTACGCGCAAGCTATCGATTTTAGAAGCGACGTCGCTCCTTGCGGGTATGGTGGTCGACACGAAAGGATTTACCTTGCGGACCGGGTCGCGGACGTTCGATGCTGCTTCTTTCCTTCGGATTCAAGGGGCAGACACCGTGCTCGTCCAGCACTTCATGCGGCAAGACCTCGATTCGTATATCGAACAGTCTCATATTCTCGAAAACACGGACATCTATTCCGATGGCATGGCGATCGCCGTCGCCTCGGACGATGAAGTGCACCATCAAGTGTTGATCGCCCAATCCGCTGACCAGCTCCTTAATATGGAGGGCGTCAAAGCATCGTTCGTCATCGCCGTCTTACCCGACGGCCGAACTGGCATCAGTGCCCGTTCGCTCGGTGATGTCAACGTCCAAGTCATCATGGAGATGCTGGATGGGGGCGGTCATTTGACGAATGCGGCGACACAATTGAACGTGAGCCCGGAACAGGCGAAGACGTTATTACAAGAAGCGATCGATCATTATATGACAGATGAAACAGAGGGAGAGGATTCTGAATGAAAGTCATTTTAAAAGTAGATGTTAAAGGTCAAGGTAAAGCTGGTGACGTCAAAGATGTCGCGGACGCTTACGCGAAGAACGTACTCTTCAAAAAGAACTTGGCGGTCGAAGCGACACCGGGCAACTTGAAGGCGTTCGCCGCGAAAGAGCGACGCGCCGAAGAAGCGGCTGAAGCAGAATTGAAACAAGCCCAGCAGTTGAAGGACAAGATTGAAAAAGAGACGATCGTCGTCAAGACGAAGTCAGGTGAGGGCGGTCGCGTCTTTGGATCGGTCACGAGCAAACAAATCGGTGAAGCGTTGAAAGGGATGGGCTACAAAATCGACAAGCGTAAAATCGAGCTCGAACATCCAATCAAAGCGCTCGGGTTCACGAAAGTGCCGGTGAAGTTGCACCACGACGTCACGGCTATGTTAAACGTTCATGTTCAAGAAGCGTGAAGGTGAGGTAGACACGTATGAGTGATGCGATTCAAGTCAATACCCCGCCACATAGCGTCGAAGCGGAACAAGCTGTCCTCGGGGCCGTCATCCTCGATTCCGATCGGCTGATCACGGCCTCGGAACGGGTCGACCCGGACGACTTTTATCGTGTCAGCCATCAACGAATCTTTGAGGCGATGCTGAAAATCAATGACCGGGGCGAACTCGTCGATTTGGTCACGCTCAGTTCGGAGCTTCAAGCCCAAGGTATTCTCGATGAGATCGGTGGATTGAACTATTTGGCGGAAATCGCCGAGGCGGTTCCAGCCATCGGGAACATCGGGTATTATTTGAACGTCGTCGATCAAAAGGCGGCACTCCGCCGCTTGATTCGGACTGCGACGAATATCGTCTCGGACGGCTATGAACGCCAAGACGAGGTCGATGCCGTCCTGTCAGATGCTGAGCGGAACATTTTGAAAGTCTCGCAACGAAAAGGGCAGTCGAGCTTTCATCCGATCGGTTCCGTCTTATCGGACGCCTACTCGACGATTGAAAAACTGCACCAATCGAGCGGCGAAATCACCGGCATCGCGACCGGGTTCAGCGATCTCGATAAGATGACGGCTGGGTTTCAACGTAACGACCTCATTATCGTCGCGGCCCGTCCTTCCGTCGGGAAGACGGCCTTCGCCTTGAATATCTCGCAAAACGTGGCCGTCCGTACCGGCGAGAACGTCGCCATCTTCAGTTTGGAGATGGGTGCCGAGCAGCTCGTCATGCGGATGCTCTGTGCGGAAGGCAATATCGATGCCCAGCGTCTGCGGACGGGTCGGCTCGAGGCCGAGGACTGGGGGCGTCTCTCGCTCGCCATGTCGTCGCTGTCACAAGCCGGTATCTATATCGATGATACGCCGGGTCTCCGGGTCAACGAGATCCGAGCCAAGTGCCGTCGCTTGAAACAAGAGCACGGCCTCGGCATGATTATGATTGACTACTTGCAGCTCATCGTCGGGAACGGCAAGCCGGGCGAGAACCGGCAACAAGAAGTCTCGGAAATCTCGCGTACGCTCAAAGCGATCGCGCGTGAGCTTCAAGTGCCGGTCATCGCCTTGTCCCAGCTCTCACGTGGTGTTGAGAGCCGTCAAGACAAGCGGCCGATGATGTCAGATATCCGGGAATCCGGGGCGATTGAGCAAGATGCCGATATCGTCGCGTTCCTCTACCGGGACGACTATTACGATAAAGAGAGTGAAGACGCCAACACGATCGAGATCATCATCGCCAAACAGCGTAATGGTCCGACCGGCACGGTCAAGCTCTCGTTCCGAAAAGAATATAACAAGTTCGTCAACATGGAGACGCAAGCTTTTGCGCCACCGATGTAGAACGAGTCATTACGCCAAAGGCGACGTCACGAGACGTCGCCTTTTTTGTCGGTCTTTGGACCTAAACGTATTCAATTTTTGAAGAATTCATTCGTTGGATGGGAAATGATGCGTCAATAACGAACGAAAGGTTACAACATAAAAATATCGTTCGGTATTAGGTTGACTTTCACGAGAAGCAAGTGTACACTTACGGATGGTTTGAATAGAACGTTTATCTACAAGGAGGATTCATTATGTCATCAGTAGTCGTAGTGGGAACGCAGTGGGGCGATGAAGGTAAAGGGAAAATCACGGACTTCTTATCGAAGCAGGCCGAGGTCGTCGCGCGTTATCAAGGGGGAGACAACGCTGGTCATACGATCGTCTTCAACGATACGAAGTATAAACTTCACTTGATTCCATCGGGGATCTTCTACTCGGACAAAACATGCGTCATCGGGAACGGGATGGTCGTCAATCCGAAATCGCTCGTCACGGAGCTCGCGTACTTGCACGAGCGTGGCGTGAGTACGGATAACCTCCGCATCTCGAACCGGGCCCACGTCATCTTGCCGTACCACCAGTTGCAAGACAAGCTCGAAGAGGACGCGAAAGGCGACTCCAAAGTCGGGACGACGCTCAAAGGGATCGGTCCTTGCTACATGGACAAAGCGGCGCGTATCGGGATTCGCATCGCTGACCTTCTCGACAAAGAAGTGTTCGCCGAGAAGCTCAAGACCGTCCTCGCGATTAAAAACCGCATGTTCGTGAAGATGTATGAAGTCGATGCGATCGAATTCGATGACATCTTCGAAGAATACTACGCGTACGGCCAACAGTTCGCCAAGTACGTATGTGATACATCGGTCGTGTTGAACAACGCGCTCGACGAAGAACAGAAAGTATTATTTGAAGGCGCACAAGGTGTCTTGCTCGACATCGACCATGGAACGTACCCGTTCGTCACATCATCGAACGCAGCTTCAGGCGGCGTATCGAGCGGTGCCGGAATCGGACCATCGAAGATCCATCACGTCGTCGGCGTCTGTAAGGCGTACACGTCACGTGTCGGAGACGGCCCGTTCCCGACCCAGCTTGACGATAAGATCGGTCACACGATCCGTGAGGTCGGAAAAGAGTACGGTACGACGACAGGACGTCCGCGTCGCGTCGGTTGGTTCGACTCGGTCGTCGTCCGTCACTCACGCCGCGTCAGCGGCATCACAGACCTTTGCCTCAACTCAATCGACGTGTTGACAGGTCTTGAGACGCTCAAGATTTGTACGGCATACGAGTTCGAAGGCAAGCTCCTCGACGAGTACCCGCCGAACTTCCGCGTGCTCGAACAGTGCAAACCGGTGTTTGAAGAGCTCCCAGGCTGGACAGAAGACATCACAGGCGTTCGCAAGTTCGAAGACTTGCCGGTGAACGCGCAGAACTATGTCAAGCGCATCGAAGCGTTGACAGGTATCGAATTGTTGACGTTCTCGGTCGGACCGGCACGTGAGCAAACGGTCATCTTACGTGATATTTACAAAGCATAAGACAGAGAGCCCTCGTGGCTCTCTTTTCATTTCCACGGAAATGGACCACGCTTTCTAACCTATAGAAAAAGAGTTACAATGTAGACATGTACGTTTAACGATAAGAGGAGGACTCACTGAATGGATCGTACGATTTTAGTGGTAGATGACGAACAACCAATCGCAGATATATTGAAGTTTAAGCTTGAAAAAGAAGGTTACCAAGTCCACGTCGCCTATGACGGGGAAGAAGCGCTCGTGAAAGTCGAAGAAGTCAAACCAGATTTGATTTTGCTCGACATCATGTTGCCGCTTAAAGACGGTATGGAAGTATGCCGTGAAGTCCGGAAGAAGTACGATATGCCGATCATCATGTTGACGGCGAAAGACTCTGAGATCGATAAAGTGCTCGGACTCGAGCTCGGTGCTGACGATTACGTCACGAAGCCGTTCAGCTCGCGCGAGCTCTTAGCCCGCGTCAAGGCGAACATGCGCCGTCATGCAACGGCCCCGGCCCCAGAAACGAAAGGTGCCAACGCCAATGATATCGTCATCGGTGACTTGACGATTCATCCGGATTCATACATGGTCACGAAACGGGAAGAGAAAATCGAACTGACACACCGTGAGTTCGAGCTCATCCATTATCTTGCCCAAAACATCGGGCAAGTCATGACGCGCGAGCATTTGCTCCAGACGGTATGGGGCTATGATTACTTCGGCGATGTCCGTACGGTCGATGTGACGGTCCGACGTTTGCGCGAGAAAGTCGAAGACAACCCATCGACGCCGACGTATATCATCACGCGCCGTGGTGTCGGTTACTATTTAAAAGCAGGAGAAGAAGACTAAACGATGAAACGGACGAACTTCTTTAAATCTATCCAGTGGAAGCTCGTCGTCATCTATGCGCTGCTCATTCTTGTTGCGATGCAAGTCATCGGAGTGTACTTTGTGCGCTCCCTCGAACGACAATACATCAACAACTTCTCGCAGTCGCTCGTCGATCGCGCCAACCTTCTGAGCTATAACGTCAGTGAAGGGATCGCATCGAACGGCGGTGACTCGACTTCGGACCAGCAGTTGAACCAGGTACTGGATCAACTGCTGTCTGAGTTTACGGAGAGCACGACGCTAGCTGATGACATTCGCGAAGTCCAGATTATCGACACGAACAGTGTCGTCCGGGCGACGTCGAATCCGAATAACCAAAGTCTCGTCGGACAACGGACGGCGAACTCGTTTATTCAAAAATCGTTTGCGACGAGCGGAGCGCAAGAGACGCTCGTCTATGAAGACTCGAACGAACGCATGCGTGTCGTCGCCGTCCCGGTCAAATCCGAGGTCGATGGGACGACGACCGGTATGATCTATATCGAGGCCTCGATGCAGTCCATCTATAACCAAATGGAACAAGTGACGAGGATTCTCGCGACCGGGACGCTCATCGCTCTCATCATCACATCGATCCTTGGGGTGTTGCTGTCACGGACGATCACGCGACCGATTGCGGATATGCGTCGTCAAGCCGTCGAGATGCGAAAAGGGAATTTCTCGCGGAAAGTTAAAGTCTATTCCGACGACGAGGTCGGGCAACTTGCTTACGCCTTCAACGAATTGACCGATGAACTCATGGAGGCGAACGCAACGACGGAAGCCGAACGGCGCCGCTTGACGAGCGTCCTCGAGAACATGTCGGACGGGGTCGTCGCGACGGATCGTTCGTTGCGCGTCATCTTGATGAACGACCAAGCCCGCGATATGATCGGGCTCGCTGAAGAAGAAGCGATGGGGGCGAACCTACAGAACTTGCTCGAATTCGATGACGAGATCGTCATCCCGGAAGACGGGACGATGCCGCCAAAACTGATCGACCTCAGTACGGACGAAGAACTATTCCTCGTCCGCGCCTACTTCTCACCGATTCAAAAGCATAGCGGACCAATCACCGGTCTCATCGTCGTTCTGCACGATGTGACCGAGCAAGAACAAGTCGAGCAAGACCGCCGTGAGTTCGTCGCGAACGTCAGCCACGAGTTGCGGACGCCGCTCACGACGATGCGGAGTTACCTCGAAGTGCTCGCGGAAGGCGCATACAAGGACGAGGAGCTCGCCCCGCGCTTCCTCGAGACGACCCAGAATGAGACGGAGCGGATGATTCGCCTCGTCAACGATCTGTTGCAGCTATCGAAGATGGACAGCAAAGAGTATACGATGCAAAAAGTGAAGTTCGATTTTATCCAGTTCTTCAACGACATCATCGACCGGCATGAGATGACGAAAGGCGAGACGATCCAGTTCCGCCGGAAGCTCATGAAACGCCGGGTATACGTCCACGCCGATCAAGATAAGATGACGCAGGTCATCGACAACATCATCACGAACGCCATCAAGTTCTCGCCAGAAGGCGGGACGATCACGTTCCGGACGATGCTCCGTGCCAAGCGACTCGTCATCGGTATTAAAGATGAAGGGGTCGGCATTCCGAAATCGAATTTGAAGAAAATCTTTGAACGGTTCTACCGGGTCGATAAGGCTCGGGCCCGCAATATCGGCGGGACCGGACTTGGTTTGTCGATTGCCAAAGAAGTCGTTTCCGCCCATGGCGGCGACATTTGGGCCGAGAGTGAGTTCGGACGCGGGACGACGATTTACTTCACCATCCCATTCGATACGATTGTGGAGGTGAATGACTGATGGAACGACCACGCTTCTTGGCGAAGCCAGAATTAGTGAAATCGCTCGTCTTGCTCACCTTGATCGTCACGTCCATCGTCCAAACGGTCATCCTCTGGGACTACCATCCGAAGTATCAGTCGGTCCAGTCAGAGACGCAAGTCGCGACGGTGGATGAGTCGCTGCAACGACAACCGCGCCAAGTCATCGTACCGGCCCAGACGGTCGTCCACGAGAACAACGCCGTCTTCGCCACGAAAAACTCACCGAAACAGATTATGCGTGTCATCCGGGAGTCGTTCGAGGCGAGCGAATTTAAACCGCTCGCCGTCAAGAACGTCCCGAGTTTGTATGCGGGTGTCGATGAGGCCGTCGAATTAATTTTACCGGAGCCGTATTATGCGGATACACTCAGCTACATGCTTCCGGGCTCATACAGCTTGTCCGAGAAAGTGCCACAGCGGGCCCTCATCTTCATGGAGGACGACACGTGGCGCATCCGCACGATCATGAGCGACCAATCACTTTGGGAAGGGCGTTTGTCGAAAGTCGGCCAAGGGGACGTCAACAGTCTGTTCTTGAAAGACTCAGACCGATCGATGCGTCGTGTCACGTACACGGATGAACGCGTCAACTACATCCCCGTTGTCGGACCGGAGATGAACGAGCTGTTCGCTTACGACGTATCTCAGATTCAAATCTCGGCCCGTCTCGATTGGATGCGCGATACGTTCTTCCCGGGCGACCCGAACGTGCAGGAAGTCGATCCGGCCAGCTCCGTGGGCGCACTAACGAACGGGATTAGCGTCGCCGAATATGATGCGAACCTGAACGCGAGCCGTTATCGAAACTTATCACGCAACAGTTCGGAACAGGAGTCGGTCATCGGACTCGACACGATCGTCGAGTTCGTCAACTTCCACGGAGGTTGGGTCGATGAGACGTCGGAGAGCCAAGGTTTGTCGCTTCGGTTTGATGCGATCACTCCGGCCAACAAAGGTTTTGAAACGACCGTGTTCCGGTTTCACGTGAAGGGTTTCCCGGTGTTCAGTCAACGGGAGGCGTTTATCAACAACGATGCCGTCGACTTATCGACGCTGCGTGTCGAGAACGACGGGACACAAGTCCGGTCGATCACTCGGCACCATCTCGAAATCGATCGCTTGATCTCGGTCGGGACGACACAGCTCGCGGATGGACAAGATGTGGTCGATACGCTCGTCAATGCCGGACGATTTGAAAACGTGACCGAGATTCGACTCGGCTATGAGATTGAATACAATGAAGACACGAGCCGTTACGTCACGTTCTCCCCGAACTGGTTCGTTCGGGAAGCCGGAAGATGGATCCCATTCGATCAACCGGATGACTGGACAGAAAGGATGATGTATCGTGGATTGGAGTAAAGCGAAAACGATTCTTCTCTTCGCCTTCCTCGCGCTGAACATCTACCTGTTGTTCCAGCTTTTGACGGAAACGTGGGCGACAGAGGTCGTGACGAACGACAATACGTCGATTGCGCAAATCTTGGACCAACGAAACGTCGATGCGTCGAAGTTGCCGCGGATGGGTCGGGATATCGGTTATTTGACGGGGTCGTCGGAACAGATGTCGGCCTCGATGATCACGAAGAACCGGGAAGCCCAACTGGCGACGACGCTCGACAATATGCAACTCGAAGTCGAGCTCAAACAGCCGGTCCCGCTCGATCAAGACGATTTACGGACGACTGCGTCGACGTTCGTCTCCGAGTATGTCCCGTTCGGTTCCGAGTATGCGTACTGGCGCTATGACGCCGAGACGCGTCAAGTCGCCTTCGTGCAGACGTATGAGAACAATAAGATCTTCTCGAACCCCGAGATCGATGGGGAGACCGAGCAGTACATCGGTCCGTCGCTCCTGTTACTTCAATTGAACGAAGCGCTTGAAGTGACCGACTATAAACAACGTCATTTGACGAACTTGTCCTCGAAGTCGCAAGACGATCTCGTCTTGACGGCGAGCGAGGCGATCTCGCAACTCGCGGCCCGGAAGTACTTCCAGCCGAACCAAGAGATGCGGGCCATCAATACGGGCTTCTATAGCCTGCCGCTCGACAGTTCCGGCAGCTTGATCATCATGCCGCCGCTCTGGTCGATCACGATTGACGAGGACGTCTACTTCGTCAATGCGATCGATGGGACCGTCGAACGGGTCGAATTTGATTCAGAAGAATGAAAGGAGTGATCGAGTGACTTTACGCTATAGTGTGCTTGCGAGCGGTTCGACCGGGAACGCCCTCTACATTGAGACGGAACGGGCGAAATTGCTCGTCGATGCCGGATTGACCGGGAAGGCGATGCAACAACGCATCACTGAGATTGGACGATCGTTTGATGGGATCGATGCACTGCTCGTCACGCATGAGCACTCCGACCATATTAAAGGTGTCGGGATTCTCGCTCGAAAATATAACTTACCGATTTATGCGAACGCGAAGACGTGGGATGCGATGGAATCGTTGATTGGAAAAGTCGACCCGGCCTTGAAGTTTCACTTCGAGGTAGGGGAGATTAAACAGTTCGGGGATATCGAAATCGAGTCGTTCAATGTCAGCCATGACGCGGCCGACCCGATGTTCTACCAGTTCGCGCATGACGGCAGACGCCTCGCCCACATCACCGATACGGGCTATGTGTCCGATCGAATGAAAGGCGTCATCCGTGGGGCCGATGATTTTATTTTCGAATCAAACCATGACGTCTCGATGCTCCAAATGGGACGGTACCCGTGGAGCGTCAAGCGACGGATTCTTGGGGACTACGGTCACGTCTCGAACGAAGACGCGGCCATCGCGATGAGCGAGGTCATCGGAGACCAGACGAAACGGATTTATTTGGCCCACCTCAGTAAAGACAACAATATGAAAGAACTCGCTCAAATGAGCGTGTCCCAAACACTCGGGATGCGCGATGTCGACCTCGGTCGCATCAAATTGTGCGATACCGACCCATCGACCCCCACTTCGCTCGTTTCTTTATAAGCGAACTTGGGAAAAGACAGATAACACACTGTCTTGAAGGGGGGACGCGTCGTGAATGAAGAGAGACACCATGAGTATGAACCTCAAGACGTCGAACCTTTAGAGCACGAAGCAGATACAATGAACGATGTAAAACCGACGTACCCATCTCGCAGCGAATGGCGCCCGAAACAAGAAGAACATGTGCGCCATAAGCCGCGAATGAACTTAAAACCGTTGTTACTCGGAGGGGTTGGCGGATTCTTAGGAGCGGCTTTGTTCTTTTTGGCGATGATGCTCTGGGATTCCCCAACCTCTCGTTTTGTGACAAATGAACTGATTCGGACGGAACAAGCCGTCACCATCACGGAATCCGACATCACGAGCGCTGTGACGGGTGCTAAGACGTCCGTCGTCAGCATTACGAACATCCAGCGGGCGTTCACCTCGGACTCGCAGTGGGAGGCCGGAGCGGGCTCTGGTGTCATCTATAAGGTCGACGGCGACACGGCGTATATCGTCACGAACTTCCATGTCATCGAAGAAGCGGATGAGATCAACGTCGCGTTTTCTGATGGACAAGTCGCTTCGGCGACGATTCTCGGCGAGGACCCGCTCAACGATTTAGCTGTCGCATCGGTCGAACTGCCGGCCAATATCGATGTCGCTCCGATCACGCTCGGTGACTCGACCGTACTTCAAGCAGGCGAGACCGTCATGGCGATCGGCAATCCGCTCGGCGTCTTTTCAAACTCGGTCACCCGTGGTATCGTCAGTGGTGTCGAACGCACCGTGCCGGTCGATACGAACAGTGACGGACTCATGGATTATAACGCCGAGGTCATCCAGACCGACGCCGCCATCAACCCGGGGAACTCCGGCGGGGCACTCATCAACATCCGCGGCGAACTCGTCGGCATCAACTCGATGAAAATCGCCGAGGCGAGCGTCGAAGGGGTCGGCTTCTCGATTCCCGTCAACGTCGCGCTGCCGGTCATCGATATGCTCGAGCGTGATGGCAAAGTGACGCGGGCCCATCTCGGCGTCACGATTCAAGAAGTCATCGCCGTACCGGGTAACGTCCGGGAAGAGTATGGGATTAGTTTTGACAACGAAGACGGGGTGTTCGTCGAGGCAATCACGCCCGGCAGTCCGGCCGAAGAGGCGGGCCTCCGCGTCGGTGACGTCATCGTCAAAATCGGCGACCGCGACATCAAACGTTACGTCGATTTGCGGGACGCGCTGTATCGTGATGCCACGGTTGGCGATAACGTCACGATTGAATATACGCGACGCGGCAAGGCAGGCAAGACCGAGGCCACATTAACTGAAGCAACCTAAAGGAGCGGCGACGCTTCTTTTTTAAGGAGGAAACATTGTGGAAAAAAAAGTATGCAAGGAACATGTTGAAATCGCTTTAGATATCATTGTGGATGAGACGGGGGAATACCCGTTGCTCGAAGAACTATCCACAAGTGGACAAGTGACATGTGAGTTCTGCGATGCCGACGCAACATATGTTGTGTCAAGCAAAAAATGATTATCAACATGTGGATTTGTGGATAACTCTGTGGATAACCCTATGGATAACTCCAAAAAAACTGTGGAAAAAGGAAGAATTGGATGAATATTTCAATTATCACGGTCGGCAAACTAAAAGAGAAGTATTTGAAACTAGGGATTGCCGAGTACACCAAACGCTTGTCGGCCTATGCGAAAGTGCAGGAAATCGAGGTCGCGGACGAGAAAGCGCCCGAGCATTTGAGTGAAGCGGACATGATTCTAGTAAAACAAAAAGAAGGCGAGCGGATTTTGGCGAAAATCAGTCCGGACACGCATGTGATCGCTTTGGCCATCGACGCCAAGCAACGGACGAGCGAAGAGTTCGCCCGTGAGCTCGATCAACTCGCAACGTACGGCAAGAGCAAAATCGCGTTCGTCATCGGCGGCTCGCTCGGGTTATCGGACGACGTCATGAAACGCTCGGATGATACGATCTCATTCTCGAAGATGACGTTCCCGCATCAATTGATGAAGCTCGTCTTGTGTGAACAGATTTATCGGGCATATCGGATCAATCGGAATGAACCGTACCATAAGTGAACTCAAATAAAAGGTTGGTGAGCGTCAGCTCATCAACCTTTTTGATTGCTTTGATAACATAGATGTTTTTCAATAGTATTCCAACAATCACTCTTTTTTTTATTACATAAACTAATTTAATTTTTTTGAAGAAAGATGCGAAAAACTAATTTTACTCTCCTTTTTTATATTAATAATAGTATGATTTATCCATAGATATTTAAGTGTTTACATATAAAGAGCGGTATTCAAATTTTAGATTAGGCAAAAGAATGACTGGTGTTTTCAAAACGAAGTGTTAAATGTTTTTACTACTTGAAAACGAGTTTATGAAACAACTCGTATAGGAGGAACATCGAATGGACAAGAAAAATGAAAAATCGTCACAATTTGCACGTACATCAAAGAATCAAGAACCAATTAAAAAAAGACGGTATGGAGTGATCTTGAGTGTTACGTTATTGACTGTGCTTCTTGGATCAATGGCAACTTGGTTTTTTGTTGGAAATGCATCTAAGGATAAAAGCTCTGTGACAGTTGATCAAGTTCGCGAAATTGCGACGCTTGCAACGGCTGAGGCGCATCTTTCGGCAACTATTGAAGAAGAGAGCAATGAATTGTTAGGCATAAAATTACCATTTAACTTAGCTGGAACAAAACAAAAAATCTTACTTGTTGTTCCTGGTACGGTTATAGCAGGAGTTGATTTAAAAGGAATAACTTCTGAAGACATTGACGTTAATGAAGAGACAAAGCAATTAACTATCGTCTTACCCAAAGCAAGCTTTCTTCAAGAGCCGGCAATCGATATGAGTGATGTGGCCCATGTTTCAGATGAAGGGGTGTTTCGTGGAGAAGTCACGTTTGACGAGGGAACAGTTTTAATGGAGAAGGCGCAACAAGATATTAAGGACATGGCTGTTGAAATTGGTTTGTTAGATACAGCAGAACAAAATGCTGAAAAATTCTTAATTGGTTTCTTTGATAACCTTGGTTATGAGGTAAGTGTAACCTTTGAATAATAAAGAAAAGGAGATCTACACAGCGATGCTACAGATCTCCTTTTTGCTTGGTGTCAAATCACGAAACAATCTCACTCATCAACGCATGCGTGTTACCCTCAGAATCCTTGAAAAAAGCCATCCACGTCTCGAGGTTCTCCATTTTCGCGACGAGGTGCGGCTCGTCGATAAACTGAACATCTTTCGCCAAAAGCTGTTCATACGCCTCGGTGAGATGGTTCACTTGGAGATATAGCACAGAGCTCGCTTTCGCAAAATCTTCATTTTCGGGACGCGGCAACATGAGCCGTACACCTCTGCATTCTAAAAAGGCGAGGTTGTCTGCCTGGAATAAGAGCGGAAGTTGAAGCGTGTCCCGATAGAAACGTACCGCGCGATCCAAGTCGTGCACCGGCACATAGATTTGTCTGATTTGCTGAATAAGATTCAAACGATATCCCTCCTAAAGTGGCGTCTGTGACCGTGTAACGCATGTATTCTTGGTTAATGCGTTTGGCGAATCCGTTGAGCGGTGAACATCCCAAGCGCCAGAAGGACGGCAAGACCAATCCATGTGAAGACGTAGATCAATGGCGACCCAGTCGTCCCGAGGGTCACCTCGTTTTGAAGCATGGTGACGTTATCCGCCTCGGCGATGATGTCGGGTTCATAATTGAGCGTGCGGATGAAGCCGATTCCGAACGTGGCGACAACATAAATCACATGGAGTGCTGCGGATAGAAGAAGAGCGAGTCTGATTGTTTTCAAAATGGTGCTCCTTTTTGGATATAATCATGTATAACGATAGTATAACTAGAATTACCTAAACCTGACAGACAAGGAGTGAGACTGATCGAAACCGTTTATTTAGCAGGTGGTTGCCTCTGGGGCGTCCAAGCGTTCATCAAGACGTTACCCGGTGTCATCGAAACAGAGGCCGGACGGGCGAACGGGGCGACGGATACGCTTGACGGAGAGTATGACGGCTACGCCGAATGCGTCAAAACGACGTTCGATTCGAGCATCGTCACGATGAAGGAGTTGATGAATTACTTATTTGAAGTCATCGACCCATACAGCGTCAATCGTCAAGGCGAAGATGTCGGCGAAAAGTATCGGACCGGCGTCTATAGCGAGGATCTTCGTCATGTGGATGCGGCCCGTGCGTTTATCCACAGACGGAACGATGTAGAAAGGATTGCGGTAGAAGTATTGCCACTCACGAACTACGTCCGAAGCGCGGACGAGCATCAAGATCGGCTCGCGCGATGTCCGGACGATTACTGCCATATCCCGAAGACGTTATTAGACAAGTACAAACAATGAGCCGACACGGCATCGTGTCGGCTCATTTGTTATGCCCGCTCGAGGACGTTCACGAGCAAGCGATGCACGACCTCGTGGTCACGCCCGTCATGCAGTTTGTAATCTTTCCCCGGTAACGTATACCACTCGGCCGCCCCGACGTACGTGATGGCGAGCTCGAGCGTGCCGTCTTCCTGACATGTCGTCCGTAATTCAAGTTCTCCACTGATGACGCCGACTTCCTCGGTCATGACGCCGTGGGAGGCTTTAAATACTGAAGATTGCTGGTTCATAGCGAACTCCTTTCTGAATCAATAGATGCAGGCGTTGATGGCCGTTTGCAAGGCCGTCTTTTCTGTGGATTGGAGGCTGAGGCCCCAACGGCTCTTCGTCTCGACCCACATCTTCGCGTAGGCACAGCGCGCACCGGTACGGGGAGGCTGCCATGTCGACGGGTCTTGGTCCCCTTTCGAACGGTTCGAGCTGGCCGAGACGGCGATGAGCTGTGGCCCATTTAAATCGTTGGCGAAGCTTTGGCGCTTCGTCGTCGTCCAGCTGCTTGCGCCTGAACGCCACGCTTCGGCCAAAGGTACGACATGATCGATGTCGATGTCAGACGCTGATGTGAATGTGATGCCGTCATAATAACTGTACCACTTACCTGTGGTGACCGGACACTCATCGACGACCGAGTCGGCGTCGCGTTTCAAGACGATGTGCCGCGTGTTACACCCGTTCCCTTGGCTGCTCCAATGCGGGAACAAGTCACGACTATAGCCGGTCATCGACCCTTCATTTTTCACCGTCAAGGCGTTTAATTTAGATAACGCCATTGACTTAGATGGGATACCTGGCGGGAGCGCCGAAGCGGTTGGCGTCGTGAAGTGAAGCGTTGTGATGACCAAGATGATGGCGAATAACGAACTGATGCATTTTTTAAGCATGTTTGTGCCTCCTATTATGTATGACGACTGGACGACGTGCATCGTAAACGCACGATGCACCTCGAATATACATGGCAAGGAAGTGAGAAATACGCAAATTTACGAAAAATGAATCTAACGATTATAAAACTTGAGGTCAGGGACATGATACATGACATCAGACGTCCCGGCTTTAGCACTACTGACATACGCGCAGGCACCAACTATTGGTATAATGAAGGCGGTTTGTAGTAAAGGACGAAGGAGTTGGGATGAATGAATCAAAAAGACATCGCGGCGATTCGCAAGCATTTCAAGTTGAATGCGGAAGCGGTCAAAATCGCTGACATTTATAATATTTATATTCGCCAAGACAGCAATGAGATTTTCCATGAGGAGTTGCGCTCGTTCCCGTTCGTCGAGCAGGAGCATCAAGAGCTGTTCCTCGCCAACTTCAAGAAAGTGCTCGGCGGCAAGATTGACGAGAAGTTGTTCGAAGTGAAGTTCCAGCATCCAGAAGCAGGTCAGACCGATCATACGCAAACGATATTGTATGAGGCACTCCGGACAGACGACATCGAAGAATGGGCCGGCATGATGCAGCGGGTCGCACTCAAGATGGTGCAGGACGCACCGTTCGAGAAAGACATGGTCATCACGTTCATCCGCTTCAAATACAATAAGCCGACGCGTCGTCATTCTGAAGAGACGGAAATCGATATGCGTGACGAGGTATGGACATCGCGGTTCATTCTCGGCAGCATCAACCAGACCGAGCTCCCGAAACAGTCACTCGTGTTCGACTATATCGAGCGAGAGTTCAAATCGAACATCTTTATCAACCCGGTCATCAAGCTCGACGCCCCGGTCGGCGGCTTCTTGTTCCCGTGCTTCACGGACAATGCGGCCGACGTCAACCATATCCTGTATGCGGCGCAGAAGGCACACCAACCGGACTTCGGTTTCATCGAGAACGTCTTGAACGGGACCGAGATTGTGACGGCCGTCGAGGAAAAGGCGATGTTCGAGGAGGTCGTCAAAACTGTCATCGGCGAAGAAGTGAACGTCGGGACGCTCGCCACCGTCTATGATGAAATCAATCAGATGATCCTAGCCGAAGCGGAACGCGAGGACGAGGACGAGAGCGTGCCGATGATTGACGCCCGTACCGTCGAAATCGTGTTGAAGGCGAGTGGGGTCGAGGATGTGACGACGGAGAAGGTCGAGCAGGCGTTCCAACAAGTTGTCGACGACCGGCAATATGAGATGAAGGCGAGCAGCGTCGTCCCGAAATACACGTCGAAGTCGATTAAAATCAATACGAAAGTCGCCAATATCTCGATCAGTCCGCAAGACCTGAAGTACGTGAAGCAAGTGAACGTGAAAGGGAAACGGTGCCTGTTGATTGAATTAGAAGAGGATACGGAGATTGAAGGATTCAAGTTGATCTCGGAAGAACTGCTCGACTAATAAATTCCGACTGGAGGACATCGAGTGCATCCGATAGAGCTGATTGAACATTTGATGGCAGCCGTTATGGTTATGCTGATTTTTGCGGCGTCTTATGTATTTCGCGGGAAATGGCGGACGATGATTCGTCTGTTGGCTGTAATCTGCATCATCACGTATGCGGTGTTTTATGCGATTCGTCCGTCTTTAATCGAGGGCTGGGTCGCGGCGGACGTTGTCATCCTTGAAGACGAACTCGAAGAACGGTACCCGAATGAAACGTTCACCACTACGACGATCCCGTTTCGGACAGAAGGATACGAGAGCACGGATCCATACACGATATATGTGACGTTTTCGAGTGAGCCGGATGCCGAATATTATTATAGGGTGACAGACCAAGGTGAAGTCGAGCAACGAGGGTATAGTTCGACAATCGAAGGGAAAATGGATTTTCTACATTGAAAAGACGAAGGCTCAGGCGCAACGCCTGAGCTATTTTTATGACAATCAGGTGAGGAAGGTTGAATTCAAGACTAGTTATCGGTATGATTTTGTTGAAAGCGTTCTCTCAACAACGTTATTTTTTTAACAGTTTCCGAAAGCGCTTTCGATAATGTTGGTTAAACACAAAAAAGGCCCGGAGAGATCATTCTCTCCGAAACCTGGATTGTTTATTTATGGGCTTTACTAACTTTTAGCTTTTTACCTTTAATCGGTGTCGATTCCATCGCCTGAAGGACGAGTGAGCCTTTGCCGTTCAAAATGTCGACGTACGTCATTTGGTCGTTGATTGTGATGATACCGATATCGTTTGCCGTCACACCAGGAATTTTGGCGATTGTACCGACGAAGTCGATGGCGCGGAGTTTTTTCTTCTTCCCGCCGCTGAAGTGAAGCTTCATGATGTCTTGGTTGATGCGGGCCGTCTTGTTGTTGCGAACGACGCGTCGTCCGCTCAACTTCTCTTCGAAAGCGGCTTGGTTGCGCGCGACTTCTCTTTCAGTCGGTGCATCCATTTCCGGGATGTCGAACTTGATGAACGCTTCGATGGCGCGTACGAACTTGCCTTCATGCGGCGTCGCGAGCGTGATCGCTTTTCCGGCGTTGCCGGCACGGCCTGTGCGTCCGGTCCGGTGCACGTAGCTCTCTTTTTCCATCGGTACGTCATAGTTGATGACGAGGTTGACGTTATCGACATCGATTCCGCGCGCTGCGACGTCGGTCGCGACGAGATAACGGAAGTTGCCCATCTTGAAGCCTTCCATGACGGCGAAGCGGTCTTCTTGCTCGAGGCCACCGTGGAGGCGTTCACACGAGTAACCGGCTTGATCGAGTTCGCTGTACACCGTGTCGACGTGTTCTTTCGTCCGGCAGAAGATGAGGCAGCTGTCTGGATTTTCGACGACCGTCAAATCTTTCAGTACGGCGAGCTTGTCTTCGCGGCGCACTTCAATCAAGCCATGTTCGATCGTCGAAGCGGTGACACCGCTCGATTCGATAGCCACACGGATTGGTTCGTTCATGTGCTTTTGGCATAAACGCTCGATGTCGTTCGGGAACGTCGCTGAGAACACCATCGTCACGCGGTCGCGCGGCAATTCTTGGAGGATCGCCTCGACGTCAGCGAGGAAACCGCGGTTCAACATCTCGTCGGCCTCATCGATGATCAAATAATCGATTTTATCGAGGACGAGCGTCTCCCGTTCGATGTGGTCCATGACGCGTCCTGGTGTCCCGACGACGACGTGCGTCTTCTGTTTCAATTCATCACGCTGCTTCGAGAACGGTTCTTTGCCGTAAACGGCAGTCGCCTTGATGCGCTTGAAACGACCGATGTTCGTCATATCCTCACGGACTTGGACGGCAAGTTCGCGCGTCGGTGTGAGAATCAGCACTTGCGGCTTGTTTTCTTCCCATTCGATGAGTTCCGTGACCGGAATACCGAACGCTGCGGTCTTCCCGCTGCCGGTTTGGGCTTTGACGACCAAGTCTTGACGCTCGAGGGCGAGCGGGATGACTTTCTGTTGGACTTCGGTCGGTGATTCGTATTTCATGATGCCTAGTGCGCGTTGGATATCTTCGCTTAGGCGATAGTCTAAAAAGCTTGGTTGATTCATAGGGTTACCTCATTTTCGTGTAAGAAACTTCTATTCGAGAAATTTTCATTAGCAATTTGGATTACGCTTCATTATACACGAAAGCAACCCATTCGTCGTTCATCCCAATAATCGTTTGAATGTAAAGCGGGACAAGTCGAAAGGACGTTCCATATTTAAAAACTGTTCTACAAAGACGCTTTTGATTGTCATTCTTCATAAAGCAACCGCTGCATATACGGTTCAAGTTTATATTGGGGATGGTCTTCCAAGCAGGCTGAGAATAAAGTGTGAATCGATTGTTTGGCACGTTGGATGGATATCGGGTCGATTGAATTAGGATATGTCTGTAAATAATCCTCGATGAACGAACGGTTCAATGTGTGATAAGCCTTGAATTGATGCGCTTTTCGTCCCTCTTTCAATGTCTGGGCTGTCAACGTCAACTCACGCAACGTCTCAAGCATCTTCAAAGCATAAATGAGATTGTTTCGCTTCAACTCTTTCTCCAGTGCTAGCGAGGCATAGATAAACTCAAAGGGAACATCACTGGTCTCGTATCGAATCGGGCTCTCAACAAAACGCTCATGTTCAATCTCCATGTGTTGGAGGAGTTGCCCGTCCCGATCGACCACGACGTTCCAAAGTGGAGAACGGACCGGGAGTAGTTCGAGTGGGGCGATAGAGATGTTAAACTCCAAGCGATTCTCGAGTAGGACAATCAGCAAAAAGATGTCCGGTCCGAACTGCTTTTCTTTAACGGAAATAGGGGATAATCGGAGAAAGTAGTCGGTTAAATTCTGCTTGATTGATTGGGGGTCAACATCAGGGCGGGCAGCCACCATTAAATCGATATCGGAATAGCGGTCCTGATATCCTGCGGCACCGGAGCCGAGCTGAACAACCCCTTGAACGCCTGTGTCAGTTTGTAAGTGATTAAGAACGTGTTGGAACTGTGTGTCTCTTTCAACTGTACTGTACATAGAATGACCTCAATTTCGTAGATGATAAATCCTTATTCTACCAATCAAAGGCGAATCCTTTTAATTTATAAAAGGATGGAATAAAGGTATACATAACTAGTGAGCGTATAAGCCAACTTTGAACTATAAATTCAGAGACGAATCATCAGAACAGTATGTTAAGGGGCCAGTCATAAAAAGACTGGTGGCTAGTTGTCGATTGTCCAGATACAAAATCGTTTGGCGACAACGCCGGTGAAGTGCTCACAGACAGTTCTTGCACACATGATGATTCGTTAAGTGTGAAAATAGGTGATGACTTTATGTCGACCTACTTTTGTATCAAAAGTAACGAGTTATTTTGTATAATGGAATAGACATCTTGTGATTTGAAAGGGGGCGCATATACGTGGAAAATCATTTAAGATTTTCTAAGTCTTCAATCACTCATGCAAAGCCAGTTGTCACAAAGGCGATCGTTTGCATGGGGCAGAATGTATAAGTTGATCGCTATATAATTTTTACAACAATGGCTTTGCTTCCTTATTGTCGAAATTCTTATAAGGAGCGAGCAGATATGAAGTACGTAAATGCGCAACACATTCTTCCAGAGAAATTGCTTCAAGAGGTTCAACGATACGTCCAAGGGGAAACACTTTATGTGCCCCGGACAGTTCAAGAAAAGAAGCGTTGGGGAACGGTCAGTGGCGGGAAAAAGCTACTTGAAAAGCGTAACGAAGCGATTCGGATATCCTTTGCGAAAGGGACCGGGGTCGATCAATTGGCGGATGAATACCATTTGTCTGTCAGTACAATTCGCAAAATCATCTACACTTCAAAATAATTAGCGGCACAACGCATGTTTGCGATTGTGCCGTTTTTTATATAAAACAGTTCTAACTTAAAGTAGGTACATGTTTGTAGTGCAAAATCCTTTACACTAAAAGAAGTCAGGATTGGAAAGGATGACTGAACATGCTAGAGCGTTTTATTGAAAACCACCAATTTAATTACATTCGAGAACAAGTAGAAATCATTCGAGATAGTCGAAAGAAAAGTTTACCGGTCTCCGTATTACAAGCTGTCATTGATTTGGCCAATGCCAAAATTTCATATCTATTTCCAGAAGCGACGCCATCTCAGCTCGCAATGATCGACGTGTCAACCTTATAAACAGAGGAATCATATGACATGTTTATAGATGGATTAAGACCCCATGTCCGGTCGTTTCCACACGTTTCGGAACAACAAGTGAAAAAACTGTTTCCAAAACAGAAAAAGCTGAAACTTCCAGACGTAGCGGATCTCAATGTGAATCGGATGTCCTATATGAGTTGGAATGACTTGCGTTCTAATCGAAAATATATCCTTTGCGAAAAGGAAGATCATCAGCTGATTGGGATTGAGTGTAAGCCAAGCCCGAATTCGAAGAAAAACATTTGTGCCTTCTGTAATCAGTTGGCAGAAGTCTCATATTGTGTGACTATCACGAAAGCAAAACAAGCCAAAAATCCTGACTATTATAAAGCGATTGGGACATATATCTGTACAGATAGTGCCACGTGCAACGAAAAAATGACAAATCTTAACGGCTTAATGACGTTCGTCGAAACAGCTTTGACAGAGTGAGTAAAAGATCGACTGTCCGTCGATCTTTTTTGCATAGAGCCTAATAGATCGCTAGCTATGCTAATGCTTAGTTCTCTATTAGTATGCCTGAAGTGATTTGACGGCATGACGTAGCTGGTCGATCTCCTCGTTTTTCCATCCGTTTCGGTCTGCGGCGTTAATTAACTGCCGGCTCGTTTTGATGAGTGCCTTTGTTAATTCCACAAGTGTTACCGTTCCCATGATTGTTTGGGGACGATCCTCTTCTATCAATGTGAGCTCAACTTCTGTGCCGGTCACTTTTTTAGCAGCTATTTGAATTGGACCGTCCATGAATTGGAATGAGTAGGTTTCCTGCAACGGGGCGAATAAGAGGGCGCGGCCATTGTCAATCCACCATGTCAACACGATAGCAACGAAATCTGACCAGCCTTGTCCCGGGAAATAATCATGAAAATCGATGACGAAAGTGATGTTCCCAACGATTTGATTCGAGTACGTTAATGAATGTACACCAAGTGGACTACATTGTTAATGAGTTGACAGACATTCTAGAACTCCTTAGTCCACCTCACGTTGCGTGTTGAAAGATTCTGAATCGATTTCGGGTACGGTTTCGTATATAAGGTACCACATACAATCGGAGGGATGACGATGAACACGCTCTACATGAAACAAAAGGTTTTCAGCCTACGTGGCCGGTTCAGTATCAAAGATGCAGATGAGAACGATCTTTATTTTGTAGAAGGTAGTTTTATGAAGTTACCGAAGTCGTTCACGATTTCTGACAAGAATGGATACGAGATTACGACGATTACGAAAAAGACATTCAGCTTTTTGCCGACATTTTACGTCGATGTCGAGGGGGAGGAGACGTTAACGATTTCAAAAGAGTTCACGTTCTTCAAGCCGCGCTACACAATTGATGCAGCCGGGATTGAAGTCGAGGGCAACTGGTGGGATATGAACTTCGAAGTACGCCAAAACGGACATGTCATCGGTAGTGTCCAAAAGAAGTGGCTAACGTGGGGCGATACGTACGAAATTCGAGTAGTCGATGATACGATGGAACACTTACTCATCTCAATCGTCGTCGCCATCGACTGCGTCAAAGCAGATCAAGCGGCATCTTCGAGCGCCGCGACGTAAAGGGGATGGAACGATGGAGTTTTGGGATGTGTATGATGTAGACCGCAAGAAAACAGGGCGAACGTGGCAACGAGGGATACGCCTTCCTCAAGATGATTATCATCTCGTCATCCACGTCTGCATTTTCAACAAGGATGGACAGATGTTGATTCAGCAGCGCCAACCGTTCAAAGACGGTTGGGCGAACATGTGGGACATCACCGTCGGTGGCAGCGCCACGGTAGGTGATACGAGCCAACAGGCGGCGATGCGCGAGCTCGAAGAAGAGATCGGGCTGAGAATCGATTTATCCCACACAAGGCCTCATTTGACGGTCAACTTTGACGAGGGGTTCGATGATATCTATCTTGTCGAGGCAGAAGTCGACTTCGACGAGTTGACGTTACAGGAATCAGAAGTGCAGGCCGTAAAGTGGGCGGATGAGGCGACGATTCTCGACATGATCCGTTCAGGTGAATTCATCCCGTATCACGAACCGATGATTCCGTTGCTGTTCGCGATGCGAGGACAATGGGGAGGTATCAATCATGTGGAAGTCATATAAGTGGATCAATGAACCAGACGAAGTGAGTCTCGGTGAAAGCTTGACGTTCCAGACAGCACCCGACACCGACTTTTGGCGGAACACCCATTACGGGTTCAACCGGATGACGGCCCACGCTTTGGTGACGGATGTGTCGTCTAAGCGGTTCACATGTCGCGCGACGATTGAGATGGATCCGAGCCATACATATGACCAGGCCGGCATCCTGTTATACGTTAACGACGAGCATTGGCTTAAGACGTCCGTCGAATATATTCCGGACGGACCGTCACACCTTGGGGCCGTCGTCACGTCCTTTGGCTACTCGGATTGGTCGACACGTGATTTCCCGAACGACGCCATCCGTGAACCGTTGACGTTTGAACTCGCCTACACCGATGGCGATGTTGAGGTGTTCTTCGAATACGAGGGGGGCACGCGTGAACAGTTGCGAATCGCTCACCTCCATGACGTCTCGACGTTACGCATCGGACCGTACGCCTGTAGTCCGGATTCGAAGGCGCCAGGATTCAACGTCACAATTTCAGATTGGACAGTTACGGAAGCATCGACTTGATATAAGGTCGGTGCTACCATATTGTTAAAAGAAGAGTTGAACACAGAAATGCATCTTATTAAAGAGAATGTATCAGTTTTAGATGCCCGACATTTCACTCATGACGTAACACGAAAGAGCGCCTCGCATGTGAGACGCTCTTTCGTGTTTAAGACTCTCGTTTCCGGCTGATCAACCGTGCCATCCGGAGCAAGGACGGGAGCAGTTTCCGACGCTTGCGGATGGCCAAATATCTGGCTTCCCACGTCGGTGTGAACTTACGTTTGAATTGACGGAGCCCGCTGAACGGATAGATATAACTGATGTTTTCGAAAATATCGGCTGCAATCCGTTCCGGCCAGTACGCGAACGTGTGCTCACCGACCGATGCGAGTGGCGCCATGCCAAGACCGACGTAGGCGTAGTTGTTGGCTCGTGCCCACTCGATTACATGGAGAACCAGCACCTCAATCGAGCCGGGCAGAGCATCATTCTTAGAGCGCATTAAATCGATGGAGACGGTATCACTGCCGCGGAGAAGCGTGATGAAGGCGACGACTTGTCCCGTCTCGTCACGAAGGAGGGCGACCGGATAATGGGTCAAAGCCTGTTCGTTGAAAAACCCGAGCGAGAATCCTTTCTCGCTTCGATTGCCGAGCCAGTCGTCCGAGATGCCGCGCAATGATGTGATCAACTCAGGCGACGGATTCATGACGATGTCGGCCGTGTAGCCTCGCTTCGTGAATTGATTATGGAGCGAGCGCATGTTGGCGCGTTTTTTACCGGTGAGCGAGAACGTGGCGACATCGACCGTCGCTTCTTCGCCAAGCTTGAAAAACGTGAAACCGGCATCGTGCAGACGTGGCATCCAGTCTGGCGTGACTTGATAAAAGAGTGGGATATAGCCGAGGCGGTCCGTCTCTTCGATAAAGGCGAGCAACAGGTGTGATGCGGCGTCCCACGCTCCTTGCACATCCCCGAGGACGATGGCGTGATTGCCGGATTTAGCAAACAAGAGACATGCCTCGTCGTCTGGCCCATAGTAGACGAGCTTGTCGTTCATATAGGCCAAATCGAACGCGCTCGTCGTCGCATGCGTAGCTTGAAATGCCGCGAAGCGGGACAGTTCAAACGACGAGCCGAGCTTCGGACGTTTCAAGCGGTTGAACAGCATGAAGATGCCAATCATCAGCAACCCGGCCAAAACGACGGCGGCGATGCTCAACCCGGCGGCAGCTTCCGGATTGAAGAAAATCGTGTCGGTCTGACTGAACGACTGCAGCAGGAACGCATGCGTGCCGACATAGAGGCCGACATAGAAGACGTTGCGGACAAAGCGGCTGACGGTCACGATGGAGCGATAGCGTTTGTGCTGGGTCCGGGTCAACCAGACGAACAAAGCGAACCCACCGACGACGAACGCTTCAAACAGATTGAAGCCGCGCGCGATGACACCGATACTGGCAATGAAAACTGCGACCCCGACGAGCCAGAGCACACGCTTCGTCCGAATGTACATCCCGAACGTGGTCAGTAGTGTCAACAGACCGGCGCTGAACAGCGCGAGCGTACCGATCCACTGTAACCAAAGGGCAGTCGAATAGAGCGGTGACACGCTCGGCAACAACGTCTGAAACCACAGGACGAGGCTCGTCATCAGTGCAATCAGGCTTCCGGCGAGCCGTCCGGTCTTGGCAAGTGTACGCGACACGATGCGCCAGACGACGGTCCCAATTTCATAAGACGACCCGATCATCGGTTTATACTCAATCTGTTTGACGACCTGGTCTCCGAAGACGAGCGCCGCCAAAAACAGCCCGATCATGAACGGGACGATGAAATAGACGAAGCGATAGACGATCAAGGAAGACAGGACAATCTCTTGGTCGATGCCGAGCTGGGTCATCCCGACGAGGTATAATAGATCAAACGAACCGACACCACCCGGGACGAGCGAGACGACCCCGACGATGGACGCGACGATGAAGACACCCATCATAGCCGCGAGCGGCGCTTCGCCTCCAAGTAAATGCAGGGCATACAAGGCGACGAGTCCAGCCGTCACCCATTCGGCGAGCGACGTCGCGATATAGCCGAGCAAGGTCGGCCAATCTAAGTTCGAGCGCTTCCGCGTCACATATATGTAGAGCGGCAGGACGGCGAGTGTCGCGACGAGCACCGGCCAAATCCACTGTTTCGTTCCGGTGAGCGCACCAGCCGGGAAGAGCCCGAGCAGCACCCCTGCGGCAAGTAGCGACAAGCCGCTGATGAGCGTCGGGGTCATCCAGCCGATGGCCCGGAGCAAACGCTTCGTGTCCGTATACGGTCGATACAGCGATGTCCGGAGCGCGATGCCGATGACGCCGCCAAACCCGATCATGCCGTTCATCGCGTTGGTGATCCATGCCGCGCGGAGCAGCTTCGCGAGCGGGAGCTGGACGTCGAGCGAGCGCAGTAAAAAGTAGTCGTAGCCGGTCATTGTCAAAACGGCGACGAGTCCGAGGGAGATCAAGGCGATCTGCTCGAAGCCTGTCAACGCCTCTAACGTCTGAAACGCCGCGGCGAGCGACAGGTTTTGGAGCTCTCGGCCACTCTGATATAGAATCAATCCAATCAATAGGAATGGAAGCAACCATTTCAGTTGTTTCCAGGAAAACCGCTTTTGCATCGTATGTACCCCTTCTGACTTGATTAGCTAAAGTGTACTCAATTGAGCCGTGTAATCCTAGTACGAGTCAGACGGGAAGACGGATTCAAAATAAATGAGATTCGTGAATCGCGGGAATGTAGACTGTAAGCGCAAGAAACAGGACGAGTGAACGAAAATCAATCTGATACAGTAAAACAAAGGGGGGACCGAGATGCTGACGTTTGAAGAGAAGTGGGAGAAAGTGCTCGCCTGTGACGCGGCGTATGACGGACAGTTTTATACCGCGGTCAAGACGACCGGGATTTACTGTCGGCCCTCGTGCCGCTCGCGGAAGCCGAAGCGGGAGAATGTCGATTTTTATGAGACGAAAGCGGAAGCGGAGTCGTCCGGCTTTCGGCCGTGCAAACGATGTCAGCCCGAGGTCGACCGTAGTCCGGCGAGCGCGCTCGTCCATGACGTAACGGCGTTCGTCCTCATGCATTACAAACGGCCAATCAAGCTCGAGGAAATCGCTGAGCACGTCAATTTGAGTCCATTCTACGTCGAGCGGACATTCACGCAAGCGACGGGCGAGACGCCGCGCCGTCTGCTCGAAAAGGTTCGCATCGACAAGGCGACCCATCTGTTGCGGACGACGGACATGAGCAATCTCGCCATCTGTTATGAGGTCGGCTTTCAAACCCCATCCAACTTTTATCGCGTCTTCCGACGGCTAAAGGGCTGTTCACCGAGCATGTATCGAAAGGGGGGAGCCGATGAGTCGCTCATCGTTCGAGATTCACGTCACCGCTCCGTTTGATTTTCAACAATGTCTGCAGTTTTTGCGACGCTCCGACGATGAAGTGATGCATGTCGCCCGTGAAACGTCCGTCTCCAAGCTGTTCGACGTCGACGGACGGTTGCTGCTCGGGGACATCACGGGGACGCCTCAGGGCCTCGTCATTGCGTTCCCGGAAGACGACATCACGAGCGCGGAACAAGAACACGTGGAACGCTACGTCCGCGACTGGTTCGACCTCGACCAAGACGTCGCGGCGTTTGTGCGAATGGCGGAGACGGATGAACTGTTGCGTCCGCTCGTCCGAGAGTACGCTGGGCTGCGACTGATCGGCTTCCCGGATTTGTTCGAGGCGCTCACGTGGGCCGTCATCGGCCAACAGATCACACTATCGTTCGCCTATACGCTGAAACGACGGTTCGTCGAGCAGTACGGACCATCCCGGGAAGTGGATGGCGTGACGTACTGGGCATTCCCAAATCCTGAGACGATTGCGCTGCTCGACCCGAGTGAACTGAGACCGCTCCAATTCAGTACCCGGAAAGCAGAATATATCATCGGCATCGCCCAGGAAATGACGGACGGACGATTGTCAAAACAACAGTTGCGTAGCGAGCCACCCGACGTGATGCATGAACGGTTGCTGAGCTTACGCGGTGTCGGGGAGTGGACGGCCGCGTATGTCCGGATGAAGTGTTTCCAAGATCCGACGGCGTTCCCGGCTGCGGACGCTGGTCTGCATCAAGCGTTGAAGCATCATCTTGGGCGAAGCGGCAAGTTAACGGCAGACGAAGTGAGGCAGTACGGGGAACGCTTTGCCGGATGGGAGGCGTACGCCACATTCTATTTATGGAGGTCATTGTATGGAGACGTATAGACTGGACTATGTGAGTCCGATTGGAATGATAGAAATAGTTAGCACAGAGACAGCCATCCAATCCATTCTTTTCATCGAACGTGAGAATGTTCAGTTCGAGACAGATGATGCGACGCCATACGTGTTGAATACGTGCTATCGAGAAATCGAGGAGTACTTCAACGGACGTCGCCAATCGTTCACGTTCCCGTATGAGGTGCAGGGGACGGTGTTTCAACAGGACGTGTGGCAGGCGTTGGCGACAATCCCATATGCCGAGACGACGTCCTATCGCGAACTGGCCGTGACACTCGGACGGGACCGCGCCGTCCGGGCCGTCGGCAGCGCCAACGGACGCAACCGATTGAGCATCGTCATCCCGTGTCATCGCGTCATCGGTTCGAACGGGACGTTGACAGGTTATGCGGGCGGGCTATGGCGGAAGGAATGGCTGCTCCGGCACGAACAAACACACACATATTCGAGCCTAGCAAAAAAACATCTACCCCTCCATATCTGATACAATGGAGAAGTCCTATCGTGACGTCTGAATCGACGTAGTGGTCTAGGACGATTCTCGTCACTCAGGAGCGATTTTTGGAGGGTACTATGATTAGATTATTGGCAGATTCAACTTGTGATTTATCCGATGAGATTTTAGCGAAATATGACATCGGCGTCGCGCCGCTCATCATTACGATTGACAATAAATCGTATGAGGACCGCGTCGACATCCAGCCCGATGCGTTTTACGGAATGTTGGAAGCGCTACCGGAATTCCCGACGACGGGGATGCCGAGTCCGGCGACATTTATGAAACTGATGGAAGAGGCCGTCGAGAGCGGACATGACGAGATTCTTTGCATCTGTATGTCGAGCGGGACGAGCGGATCGTATCAATCGGCCGTGCTCGGAAAAGAATACTTCGAAGAGGCGCATCCTGATTCGACGGCGAAGATTCATATCGTCGACTCACGCTCGATGAGCCACGGGAGCGGCTGGTTGTTGATGAAGAGCGCCCAGATGCGTGAAGCCGGGGCGACGTTTGAGGAGCTCGTCGACTTCAACGAGAAATATAAGCTGAAAGTGAAGCACTTCTTGTCGGTCGACGACTTGGATCACTTGATTAAGAGCGGTCGCATCTCGAACGCGAGCGCCATCATCGGCAAGCTGTTGATGGTCAAGCCGATTATGAGCATGAAGAACGGCAAAGGGGCCATCGTCGCGAAAGAGCGTGGAACGCGTAAAGTGCTCAAGCACTATACGGACGAGTTCATCAAACGCTGCGACAAAGACATCACCAACTTCGTCATCATCGGCTATACATCGGATCAAAAGATTGCCGAGAATTTGAAGTTGAAGATTCAAGCTGAATCCGACTTCAAAGGCGAGATTTACCTCATGCAGATGGGTGTCTCGGTCGGGACGCACGTCGGTCTCGGAGCCATCTCGATGTTCTTTGTGGAGAAATAAAAAAACGAAAGCCGTCTCGGGAAAGAGACGGCTTTTTCTGTGGATAACGTTATCCACAGGTAGGGACGGACCAGACACGTTCGACGGACCAAAAGTTATCCACAATATCGAGGCGATAGACGTCGGGATTGCTGAGATTGCGCCACGTGTCGAAGTCATAGCGGTTATCCACATGTTGAAGAAGCAACGCGAGCAGGTTTCCGTGCGTCACGAGGACGGTCGTGCCGTTTACGTCGTCGAGTGAAGTGATGACGCTCAAAATCCGGTCCGTCGCATCTTGACCTGACTCGGCACCTGGCACACGGAACGAGGCATCGGTGAACGAATGACGGAGCAACTCGAACCAATCGTCGCGCGGTTCGAGCGAGAGGATGCGTTCGCGTAACTTCGGCTCCGTCTCGATGGTCAGCTGTTTGGACGTGGCGAGTGGTGCAATCGAGGCGATGGCTCGCGTATAGTCGCTCGAGATGATGCGGTCGACAGGAACGTCTTGAAAGAAGTCAGCGAGGGCGAGTGCCTGCTGTTCGCCAGCCTCGGTGAGCGGGGCGTCCGGCTCTTGGCCAGTCGCCGAGCAATGACGGATGAGATAGAACGTAGACATAAAGTTCCTCCTTGATCATTTTTATGCAGAAGATAATAATGAAATATATGTAAAATAAAATACTGGTATTGAAATTATTTGAATTTAGTATAAATCATGTTGGAGGTACATATGACTCATTTTACAGAACAACTCAAAAATTCGTTAGAAAAGGGGTTCATTGATAAGCATCATCATCACGTGAGTCCATTTAAACCTGAGTTATTAATGAATGAAAAACATAAACGACAAGATGTACTCACTTCGCTTCTAGACGAACTAAAGGGATGCCAATCTTTCTTATTCTCTGTTGCGTTTATTACGGAAGCTGGCTTAGCTACGTTAAAATCTACGCTTTCCGACTTACATGACAAAGGTATCCGTGGAAAAATCATGACCTCAACGTACCAATACTTTAATCAACCTAAAGTCTTTAAAGAACTATTAAAACTGAAGAATGTAGATATTCGCATTTCAGAAGTTGAGGCATTCCACTCTAAGGGATACATTTTTCAACACGAAGAGTACTACTCATTAATTGTTGGAAGCTCTAATTTGACGTCTGGAGCGTTAAAGACAAATTACGAGTGGAATCTGAAGTTGACCTCTCACGAGAATGGAGAAATTGTCGGACACTTCCTCGATCAGTTTGAAGAAATGTGGAGTGTTTCAGTTCCATTGACACTTGAATGGATTTCAGCTTACGAACGTTCGTATCGTCCAGTCTTCGGAGAACGTGTAGCTGAATTTCCAGACTCGTATGGAGTCAATCGATTAAAAGAAGCGTTACAGGTAGAACCTAATTCGATGCAACTAGCAGCTTTAAGTGGGATTGAGGCCGTTCGTGCGCATGGAAATACAAGAGCGCTCGTCGTATCAGCGACGGGCACGGGAAAAACATATTTAGCCGCTTTTGATGTTCGTCGCTATCGACCGAAGCGAATGCTATTCGTAGTGCATCGCGAACAGATTTTGCAAAAAGCAAAGAATGATTTTCATCGAGTCATTGGTGGTGATGAAAGTGATTTTGGTATCCTGTCAGGTTCGAGCCGAGCAATGGGGGCCAGGTATGTCTTTGCAACGATCCAAACAATTTCTAAACAAGAAACATTAGATCAGTTTGACCGAGACGCATTTGACTACGTATTGATTGATGAGAGTCACCGAGCAGGAGCGGTTACATATCAACGAATTATAGAACATTTCACACCACAATTTTTATTAGGAATGACAGCAACTCCTGAACGTTCAGATGGATATGATTTATTTAAGTTGTTTGATTACAACATTGCATATGAGATTCGGTTACAAGAAGCGCTTGAAGAGGACATGTTGTGTCCTTTCCACTATTTTGGAGTGACAGATCTTGAAGTGAGTGGAAATCAAGTTGAGTTTGATGTATTCACTCAGCTCGTGTCAGAGGAACGTGTAGAACGGATTATCGAGAAGATTGATTACTATGGTTTTTCTGGAGAGCGTTTATGTGGTTTGATGTTCTGTAGTTCAAAACGAGAAGCGAAACGACTTTCTGAGGAATTGAATCATCGAGGTTTTAGAACATGTGCTTTAACGGGAGATGATTCGCAAGAAAAGAGACGAGTTGAAGTGACTAATTTGGAAGAGGGTCGTCTAGATTACATTTTAACAGTTGATATATTCAACGAAGGTATTGATATTCCAAGCATTAATCAAGTCGTCATGTTGCGACAGACAGAATCAAGTATTATTTTTATTCAACAACTAGGACGGGGATTAAGAAAACACAGCTCAAAACAATACGTGACCGTTATCGATTTCATTGCTAACTACAAAAATAACTATTTGATTCCAATCGCTTTATCCGGAGACCGCTCTCAAAATAAAGATTCGATTCGGAGAAAAGTAATCGATCGTAGCTATATTTCTGGCACGTCGACCATTAATTTTGAAGCCATCGCAAAAGAGCGAATTTACGAATCGATTAATCAAGCAAAACTAACGGACTTAAAAGTGTTAAAAGAGGCTTATCACAATTTGAAAAACCGTTTAGGCCGACCTCCGATGCTAAGTGATTTTGTTGAACATTATTCAATGGATCCAATTGTTATTGGAACAAAGAAGGGTCATTACGGTGCCTTTTTGAATATAGTGGAGCCTGATCTCCCTGATCTTCCTTCCATTCATTCGAAAGTTCTGTTGATGGTGACCCAAGAGTTATTATCAGGAAAACGAGTACATGAGGCATTGTTAATGCAATTTCTGTTGGAGCAGGAAAGTTTGAACAAACAAGATTTTATTCATCGCTTGCGTGAGCAGGGCATACGAAGTGATAAAGCTACCATTCACTCTTTAGAAAACGTATTATCACTAAACTTCTTTAAAGATGCTGATCGATTGAAGTATGGAGGACACGCCTTAATTTCTTGGGAAGGTGAGGTGTATAGATTCTCATCTCATATGCACTCTTTATTAAAAGATGAATGGTTCACTCAGCTGTTTAAAGATGTATTAACAGCTTCCTTAGCTAGAGGTCAACGATACGATCAAACAAAACCATTAACCCGACTTGAAAAGTACACGAGGAAAGATGCTTGCCGCCTATTAAATTGGGATAAAGAAGAACAATCGACGATATATGGCTACAAAATAAAACATCAAACTTGTCCGATTTTTGTCACGTACCATAAGGGTGAAGACGTTGAAGCTAGCGTCAATTATGGAGACTCCTTTATTAATCCAGAAGTGTTTCATTGGTATACGAGAAGCAGAAGAACGACAAAATCGGAAGAAGTACGTAAAATCATTGAAGCACAGGAAAGAGAAATCGATATTCATCTCTTTGTGAAAAAGGATGATGATGAAGGCGGAGATTTCTACTATTTGGGTGAAGTCAAACCGGATCGCGAATCTGTTCAAGATACGACAATGCTGAATCAAGACGGACAGGAATTGTCTGTTGTTACGATGAACTTACTCCTCCAAGAACGTGTCGATCAGCAAATTTACGACTACTTACACGAACAAACGCATTAATAAAAGCCGAGACGTGATTGTTACACGTTCTCGGCTTTTGTCGTTTGATTAATGACGTCGTTGACGGCAGGAATATCTGCTGGGGCCCACACAAGGGAATGTAAGTTATCGCGTTTTAACCAAATTAACGCATCGTGTTCTGTCGCGATAGGCGTTCCTGATTTTAACTCAGCACGCAATGAAATCAATTGAATGATGAACGTTTCATATTCATGTACATGTTCATTAATCACTTCGTGCGCAGTGATTTCGCAAGCTAACTCTTCAGAAATCTCACGTTCAAGTGCTTCTTGCAAATTCTCACCGTTTTCAACTTTTCCACCAGGGAACTCCCACATGTTTGGGATCAACATATTTGTTGAGCGAAGGGCGCAAAGGATTTCTTGGTTTTCATTTTCAATCACTGCTGCAACCACTTTTACTTTCTTTTTCATCATAGCAACCTCATTCTCTTCAGTATTCGTTGCACTCATCATAACATCTCTAGTTACTGAGAGTTGTCTAAGGGAGAAACTCTAAAAGTTTTCCGTACTTAACCCTTATCAAACATCACAAAAGCGTTATAATTAATATAACAATTATAAACGGGGCGAGTCGGCGAATGGGGATTTACCGAATCGTCTCATACACAAATCCAGGGGAGAAGGATGGGGTTTTCATGAGCAGTGTTCAAAAGAGAACAGACGTCATTTTGATTGGTGCCGGTATCATGAGTGCGACGCTCGGGTCGCTTTTTAAAGAGCTCGTACCAGAGTGGGAAGTCAAAGTGTTTGAGAAGCTCGAAAGTGCAGGGGAAGAGAGTTCGAACGAATGGAATAACGCCGGGACGGGACATGCCGCCCTCTGTGAGTTGAACTATACGACCGAGAAGCCAGATGGCACGCTCGATATCTCGAAAGCGATCAACGTGAACGAGCAGTTCCAAATCTCGCGTCAGTTTTGGGCGCATCTCGTCAATAAAGGCTTGATTCAAAACCCGGAAGCGTTCATCCGTTCGATTCCACATATGAGCATGGTCCAAGGCGAGAAAGACGTCGACTTCTTGAAGAAACGTTTGGAAGCGCTAACAAATAATCCGTTGTTTGAAGGAATGGTTTTATCGGATGACCCGGAACAACTCCGTGACTGGATGCCGATCGTCATGGAAGGACGTTCCGTCGATGAGCCGATCGCGGCGACGAAAATCGATTCAGGTACCGACGTCAACTTCGGTGCGCTCACACGGATGCTGTTTGACCATTTGACCGGCCAAGGCGTCGAGGTCAATTACAAGCATAGCGTCGAGGACGTCAAACGGTTGGCGAACGGGCTGTGGGAAGTGAAGGTAAAGGATATTCAGGCGAACACAATCGAGACGCACACGGCGCCATTCCTGTTTATCGGCGGCGGTGGCGGCAGCCTGCCGCTCCTTCAAAAGACGGGCATCCCGGAGTCGAAGCACATCGGCGGATTCCCGGTGAGTGGTCTGTTCCTCGTCTGTAAGAACCGTGACGTCATCGAACAGCACAACGCGAAAGTATACGGCAAAGCGAAAGTCGGCGCACCGCCGATGTCGGTGCCGCACCTCGACACGCGCTTCATCGAAGGGCGCAAAGAGTTGTTGTTCGGACCGTTCGCCGGCTTTACGCCGAAGTTCTTGAAGACGGGCTCAAACCTCGATCTCATCCAATCGGTCAAACCGTACAACGTCGTGACGATGCTCGCGGCCGGGGCGAAAGAGATGCCGCTCACAAAATATTTGATTGAACAGGTGCTCTTGTCGCATGACAAACGGATGGACGAGCTCCGCGAATTCATCCCGACCGCGAAGAACGAGGAGTGGGAAATCGTCGTCGCCGGACAACGAGTCCAAGTCATTAAAGACACGCCGGATGGCAAAGGGACGCTCCAGTTCGGGACGGAAGTCGTCAGCGCCGAAGACGGATCGGTCGCAGCGCTGCTCGGTGCGTCACCGGGAGCCTCGACGGCCGTGCACGTCATGTTGAAAGTGCTCGAGCAGTGTTTCCCAAGCCGAATGCCGGAATGGGAGCCGAAAATCAAAGAGATGGTGCCGTCTTATGGCGTCTCGCTCTCGGATCACCCTGAACTGTTCAAGACGATTCACGAATCGACAGCGATGGCGCTCGGCTTGAAAGAGAAAGGTGTCGTCCACAATTAAGCGAGTACAGGCGAGGATATGAACATATTCTCGCTTTTTCTTTTTGATTGTAAGACAATTAATCCATATATTGGTTAAAAATAAGTAGGAGTCTACATAAAAATAGGAGGTGCTGCATGAATAAAATCATTCTTTCTGAATGGGAGCGTAAAAAATACGGTGATTATGTCAACAAACTTCGAGAGTACCCGGACTGTTTCGAGTATTGTGTGGTCCCTAACTACGAAGACCATATGGAGATCGCACAGACGGAATGTATCCAGTTGGGCGACTGTTTCGCAGTCCTGATGAGGCATGCGGATCACTATATCCTTGTTGCCATCCTGTTCGATGTCGAATGGGAAACGAGACAAGTGTTAGAATGGCTTGACCGCTGGGAAATGCGTTGCATGAGACCGACAACAGAGACGCTTCTAATCTCACATGCGAATGATGTGGTTGAACAAATCAAATTCAAAGACCATCCACTTCTCTTGATTGAAAAAGGGTCGAAGACATTGCTTGTGGATCCCGAAGAACTTGTTGATGTGGCGGATGTGTATGATCAGTATAAGAAAATCAATAACACAGGGCTCGCGGAAGACATCATTATTGAGAAGGAATGAGGAGGGGGATTAGTGATGCAGAAGAACATGGAGGAGCTGGTTCAGCTAAAAGAGGAAGACTCCTATTTTAGACCGTTTGTTGTTGAGTCTCCGGATTCAAAAGGGAATGTATTTATCGTCGGCATCAATCCAGCCACACCTATGAAAGTGAAAGACTTCGAAGATACTAGCGAATATATCGATCTGATTTATAATCGAAGTCGATTCATGGAACGGATGCAGACGCTTCGAATCCGAGACGGAAAATCACGACTCTCTAAGACGCGGGTCGGTTTGAACGCATTCGTGAAAGATTTGGAGGCCAAATCTAGCGGAGTGATTAACGTGGTTGAAACGAACATGAATGCATGGCCTACAAAATCTGCAAAATGCTTGTCTTTACTAAAAAACAAACAAGCGGCAGTATACGGTGCACAAATCTTCAAAAGGGTTTTCTTCCACTACAAACCTAACGTGTTGATTGTCCACAGTAAGCAAGCACTTGGCGAATTACTGGCGTTTTTGGAAATAGAAAAACTAAACCCATCCGTAACCTTCGATTCGAACGTGCGATTAGTGGACTGGATTGCAGCCGGCCCAATTACTTTTACGTACGAAGATGGAACAATCGGGACGATTTTCTGCTCTAAGCATTTTATGTACCACGGACATGTCGGACATAGCTTCCAACCGCTGAAAGAACAGGTGCTGGCCATCTTTGAACAATAAAAAAAGACCTCTTCGCACGGAAGGGGCCAATCAAGTAGTGGCGACAGGTTCTTCGCTCAAATAAGCAGCAATTTGTTGATCGATAATTTCTTCCGATAATTCAAGCGCGAGCGAAAGTTCTTTCACGAGGATCGTTTTAGCGTTCTCTAGAATCTTGCGGTCCTGTTCATATAACTTCTTGTTCATCAAGGTAGCTTCGCTTTGACGGCGAGCAAGCGTGTTGATGACTTGAGCGATGTCGTGACGGTTACCCGAGTGCACGACGTTCAAGAATTCGCGATTGCGGTTGTTCGGATGGGGATTCCATTCGACACCCGGCGAGCGGAACGATTCGAGGATCTCTTTTGCTTCTTTCGCTTCAAGGAGCGTCAACATCATCACTTTATCACTATCGACGGGGATACTGATTTGCAACTTCTGTGCGTTATTGATGGGATGGAGCGTGTAGTACGACTTCGTCTCACCCGCGACCGTCATGTCGGAAATGTCGTCAATGCGGCAAACTCCGTGGGTCGAATAGATGATTAAATCACCAGTTTTGAACAAATCGATCACCTCTTCCTTTCATCAAGTATAGTAGTTCATGACACGAAATGTCAACTCGGTTGACATTTGAGGTGAGATATGACACAAAAAAATCTCTCCCAATCGTTAGGAGAGATTACAAATTCCAGTCGGCTTTCAACAACATTTTCAGTTGTCGGAATGCGTCGTCACCGAGTGATTCGGCTATTTTTTGTTCGAGTTCGGCTTTCAGTGCCTCGTTCTGTTCGTAGCAACGGACTCCGAGCTCGGTCAGCTCGATACATTTATCTTTTCGACTCGTCGGATGATCGGTCACCGTGACGAGGTCTTTGGCTTTCAAGTTCTTGATGAGCTTATGGATCGCTTGGCGGGAGATGTGGACGTTGCGTGTCACTTCGGCAATGGTCGGCTTCGTCTTATAGATGCGGGCGAGCACGTACCATTCGGAGTTGGAGATGTAGATGTCATGTTGCTCGTTCCAAGCCCGTTCGCTGATGCGACGGATTTTGTCGTGACGCTCGCTTAGGAGATCGAGAAGTCGTGTCGTCGGTTCTGTTGGAGTCAAATTGGTCACTCCTATTCCTTTTTGTCGTTCCTAACTATACAAAAGCCGATGTGTCGCGTCAATGCGCAAACGAGATCGTCATCCTCCAATAAGATTTACTAATTTAGGGAACAGAAAAACAGAGGAGGGACTTTCATGCCGACACGTACTGACTTGTTTCAACGCTATAAACAACATATTCTCGAACTGCCCGACCTGGAGGAAGCGACACTGAAGAGTGAACCGTTCTTACTCGAGGAGGACCCGAACAAGCAACTCACGATTTACTATGCACCGTTCGAATACATCAACCCGAACGCCAAAGTCGTCATCGCGGGAATCACGCCGGGGCTGTATCAAATGCGGCAATCATTCGAGGCCATCCGCGATTTGGCGGACGCGCCCGACGAGGAAGCGCTCCGAGCCGTCAAACAACGGGGCAGTTTCTCGGGACCGATCCGCAAGAACTTGGTGACGATGCTCGACGACTTGGAGTTGCATCACCACCTCGGTCTCCCGACGACGCTCGACTTATTTGGCGAGGCGAACCATCTTGTGCAGAATACGGCGGTGCTACCGTATCCCGTCTTCTATAAAGGGAAGAACTACAACGGGTCGAGTCCAGACATGTTGAAGACGGACTTGTTCCGGTCTTATGTCGAAGGCAGCTTCGCCGACGAGATGGCCGTCCTCGAGGACGCACTCATCTTGCCGATGGGCATCAACGTCCGTCGGGCCGTCGAGACGCTCGTCGACAAGGGCATTGTCGCGCCAGAATGCGTCGTGAGCGGATTTCCCCATCCATCAGGGGGGAACGGCCATCGGCATCGCATCTTTGCCGAAAATCGTGAATCGATGCGGCGCCATATCGCTGACCATTTCAAACAGCACCCGTTAAAGTGAACCGCCCCGTGCGGTTCTTTTTTTGTGAAGCACCTCACCTGACAAATTTGCTTTAGTTCGCTAAAATGGGGTACGAGGTTGACCCAGTTTTCCCATAAGAGAAAGGAACCGTCTATGATCACGTTAACGAATGTCAGCAAACAGTTCGGCCGCGACGCAGCCGTCCGTGACGTCTCGCTTCAGATCGAGCGGGGCGAGGTCTACGGCATCATCGGCGCGAGCGGGGCCGGCAAGTCGACGCTGCTCCGGTTGATGAACCTGCTCGAGACACCGGATACAGGGCAAGTCACGGTCGATGGGGACGAATTGACGAGCTTATCGAGTCGACAGCTACGCGAGAAGCGCCACGTCATCGGCATGATTTTCCAACAGTTTAATCTCGTCGCGAACAAGACCGTCTATGACAATGTGGCCGCTTCAATGAAGCTGGCTGGCCGGCCGCGCTCGACGCATGAGGCCCGGGTGCTCGAGTGCCTTCGTTTCGTCGGGCTCGAGTCGTTCAAAGATAAATACCCGGCACAGTTGAGCGGCGGGCAGAAACAGCGCGTCGCCATCGCGCGGGCGCTCGCGAACGAACCGCACGTCTTGTTATGTGATGAGCCGACGTCGTCGCTCGACCCGAATACGACGGCTGAAGTGCTCGGCGTGTTAAAGTCGATTAACGAGCGGCTCGGCGTCACCATCGTCATCGTGACACATGAGATGGACGTCATCAAACAAGTGTGCGACCGCGTGACCGTCATGACGGACGGTTCGGTGTATGAGACGATTGATGTCATTCCGAGTGGGGTCGCAGACATCGATGACAATCCGTCCTGGTTCGTCGATCAACTGAAGAAGGCAGGTGAACCACATGCCTGAGGTGCTCCTGCAATATCAGACCGAGATTTGGCAATCGATCGGCGAGACGTTCATCATGGTCGGCGTCTCGATTCTCGCGGCCGTCCTCCTCGGCCTGCCGCTCGGGACGTGGCTCTACTTGTCACGAAAAGGGCAACTGCTCGAAAATCGGGCCGTCTTCTCCGTGCTCAACTTGATCGTCAATATCGTCCGCTCGTTCCCGTTCCTGTTACTCGTCGTGTTTTTGATTCCATTTACGCGGCTCATCATTGGAACGGCCATCGGGACGGCGGCGGCAACCGTGCCGCTCGCCATCATCGCCATCGCCCATTACTCACGACTCGTCGAGCAGTCACTCCTTGACGTACCGCGTGGCGTCGTCGAGGCGGCCGTGTCGATGGGGGCGTCCATCAAAGACGTCATCTTCAAGTTCTTGTACGTCGAGGCCCGTTCCGGTCTTGTCCTCGGGCTTACGACGTCAATCATTAGCTTCATCTCGTACTCGACCATCATGGGGGTGGTCGGGGGCGGTGGCATCGGCGACTTTGCCATCCGCTACGGCTATCAACAGTTCAAGACGGAGCTGATGATGTACATGATTTTGATCATGCTCGTCTTCGTCCAGATGATTCAGTTCACCGGTACGACGGTGGCTCGGCTCATCGACAAACGCTAATTACCTAAAGAAAGAAGGAGAACTTTATGAAAAAATTATTGGCGCTTTTCGCCTCACTCACACTCGTCCTCGCGGCGTGTGGGAACGATTCCGAAACGAACACGACGGAAGCCCCGTCAAACGAGCCGCAGACGCTCAAAGTCGCATCGCTTATCCCACCGATGACGGATATGCTTGAAATCGCGAAAGAGCAACTCGCAGAAGACAACATCGAGCTCGAAATCGTCGTCCTCGGTGACAACGTCCAACCGAACACAGCGCTCGCAGCAAAAGAAGTCGACGCGAACTTCTTCCAACACGTCCCGTACATGGAAGAGTTCAACCGCAGCAATGACGCTAACCTCGTCCCAATCGAACCGATTTACTTCGCCAACTACGGTGTCTACTCGAAAGAGTATGACAACATGAACGATATCCCGGAAGGCGCGACGATTGCCATCGCGAACGACGTGTCGAACATCGACCGCTCGCTCTCATTGCTCGCGCAACACGATGTGATTAAGCTCGGTGAGAAGAACGGGTCGTATTACACGCAAGCCGATATCACAGAAAACCCGAAGAACCTCAAGTTCGAGGAAGTCGATTTGCTCATGCTCGCGCGTGCGTACGATGACGTCGATGCGGTCCTCATGACGCCGGCCTATGCGGCGCCACTCGGCTTGACGCCGAAGAGCGATGCCCTCTTGACGGAAGGTGTCGAGAACGACTTCGCCATCACACTCGTGGCCCGTGAAGACAACAAAGACGAAGAAGCCATCCAGAAACTCGGCGAAGCACTCACAAGTGACGAAGTCCGTGCGTTCTTGGAAGAAAATTACGAAGAAACGGCGATTCCGGCGTTTTAACGAGAAAAGATTGAGCCCAGACGGCTCAATCTTTTTTAGTATTCCTCGTATTCTCTCGGGTCTTGATTATCGATGCGGCCGTCTTGCTTCGTCAGGGCGTTGAGCGTCTCCATCTCGTCCTCGGTCAATTCGAAGTTGAAGACGTCGAGGTTCTCTTTTTGGTGCAACTCGCTCGACGAACGCGGGAGCGGGATGACACCGAGTTGGACGTGCCAACGCAGAATGACTTGGGACACGGTCTTGCCTTTTTGTCTTGCTAGTTCCGCAATCGTCTCGTCATGCGTGACAGTCCGGGCTCGGCTCAACGGACTCCATGCCTCAGTGATGATGCCGCGCTCTTTGTCAGCTTGACGCTGTTCCACTTGGGAGAAGTATGGGTGGAGCTCGATTTGGTTGATGACCGGTGTCTCACCCGTCTCCTCAATCAAACGGTCGAGGTGCTCAGGCATAAAGTTCGAGACGCCGATGGAGCGGATCCACCCGTTCTCTTTCGCTTGGATGAGTGCGCGCCACGCCTCCACGTATTTGTCTTGTTTCGGGTTCGGCCAATGTAACAGGAACAAGTCCCAATAGTCGAGGTTCGCCCGGTAGAGCGACTCACGAATCATCTCGAGCGCATCGTCGTAGTCGAAGTATTGGGCGCGAAGCTTCGACGTCAAGAACAGTTGCTCGCGCGGGATGCCGGATTGCCGGACGGCTTCGCCGACCGTTCCTTCATTGTCATAGCGAATTGCCGAATCGATGAGACGATAGCCGTTGCGGATAGCGCTCGTGATGGCGTCGACGCCCGGTTCACCTCGTAAATAAACGGTGCCGAGCCCGATTGCCGGAATCTCGTAGCCGTCATGTAGTTTGATGGTTGGGATGTTCATGAAATGCCTCCTCATTCAAAATCCGTTCTCTTGTCCGATATTCCACTTTCCCGGGGAATCAAACGTTTGAATCGGTCGGAGTTAATTAAAATGGAGTTGCCTATTTTCCTGTTTTTGGGATAATCGGCATGAGGTGATGGGGATGAAGTGGTGGTGGATGTTCGGGATATTGGCCATTGGAGGAATGATGTTCGTCAATGAGGCTTGGTATGGAAACTCGGCGGCGTTTGGAACGGCGACCAGTATGATTATCGTGGCGTTGATTGGCCTAAAGAGTTTAGAAAACCGATATCGGATAAGAATGGGAGTCATCTTTTCATTATTGATTGCTGGAGCGATTTACTTTGGGTTGCCGAGTTATTCAGTCGCCGAGGCGGAACATACTTTGAAACATTCACACTGATACGGAACAAAGCCCGAAAACACGCTATCTTACGCGCTTTTGATTTAGAGTTGGTGTTTGTTTGGTGTTTAAAGATAATAAACGAAAATTAATGATGAAATACAAAACGGCCCTTTTTACACTTTCTGTTAGTGTTTGGATGAGCACCATTTTTTTATTATAGCTTGGAGGGTTTCGTTAAATAGTTGAGTTATTCACACATTCGCGACAAAATGTTAAACAAAACTACCTGTTTAGGTGATTAGGATGATAGCTGTTTGTTAAACAAACTATTTGAGCCTATGGCGGATATTCCAAAAAAACCGGTAACTGGATCATGTTGTTCCATAATCTTCATTAGCTTTTGTTTAGTAATTGGAGCAAATTCTGAGTAACGCCAATGGATAATGTGAAAGAGTACACTTAAACTAACTACTTTTCTAAAGCCTGCTGAATAAAGAATGTACAATATAATGAATTTTTGTGATTGTATGTCGATGTTCGATAATATATAAGAGTTATTCCGTAAAACAGTTGGTTTTGTTTTGCTGTTCTTTTATAATTTTTCACTTTTACAATAGAACTTGATTCGAATCAATTTTTATTTCATAGAAACATCCTAGACTAGAGTCATCAACAAGGAATACAAATGAAAATGAAATTGGAGGGAATCAACATGCAAAGATATATATTAAGTAAAAAGAATTCCATTACACTGATCAGTGCAATTTTGATTGCACTTGCATTCTTCGGACGATTTTCCTTAGACAACATGGCCATTTTCAATTGGTTGCTCATCATTGCATCCATTCTTGGTGTGGCGCCGATTGCAATCCAAGCCTATCAGGCATTAAAAGTAAAAGTTGTCAGTATTGATGTTTTAGTTACCATTGCAGTTATTGGAGCAGTATTGATTCAAAATTATGAGGAATCAGCCATCGTTACTTTCTTATTCTTATTTGGTTCTTACTTGGAGCAGCGTACCTTGAACAAAACACGTTCTGCCATTAAAGAATTAACAGAGCTGGCACCAGAAAGTGCTTTAAAGCAAATGGAAAACGGAGAATTTGAAGAAGTAGATGTCGATGATGTAGACGAAGGTGATATTTTATTAGTTAAAACGGGTGCAAAAGTTCCGGTAGATGGAACAGTGTTAACTGGTGAAGGTCACATTAATGAAGCAAGTATTACTGGAGAATCTCTACCTGTAAGTAAAAAGGTTGATTCTGAAGTATTTGCAGGATCTATCTTAGAAAATGGAACGATCCAAATTCGAGCTGATCGTGTTGGAGAAGATACAACATTTGGTAGAATTATCGAATTAGTGGAAGAGGCACAGGATTCCAAATCAGAAGCAGAACGTTTCATTGACCGATTCTCAAAATACTATACACCAGCTGTGTTAGTCCTTGGTTTTATTGTTTGGTTTTTCTCAAAAGATATTGAACTAGCTATCACGATTCTTGTTTTAGGATGTCCAGGTGCATTAGTTATCGGGGTTCCTGTATCCAACGTTGCCGGTATCGGAAACGGTGCACGTAATGGTGTCCTCTTAAAAGGTAGTGAAGTTATCAATGACTTTAGCAGAGTAGATACTATCGTTTTTGATAAAACAGGAACATTGACAGTAGGAAACCCTGAAGTTGCCGAAAAAGAATTTTACGGAAAAAATACTGAAGAGGTTCTAGGATATTTAGCAAGTGTGGAGCGTGAATCGGACCACCCACTAGCGAAAGCTGTCCTACAGGATATTGGCGAGATAACTTTCTCTACTGTTGAAGAAACCGAAGTCGTTAAAGGTGGCGGAATTGTAGCAAAAATAGGTGTTCATCGTATAGCCGTTGGTAACGTAGCTTTAATGGAAAAGAAAAATGTGAAATTAAGCGAAAAAGCTAAAAAAGACGTCGAACGCTTTGAGAAAAATGGGAATTCTCTTGTGTTAACTGCGGTCGACGGAGAATTAAACGTTCTGATGGGTATTCGGGATCAAATCCGCCCAGGTGTTAAAAAAGATCTTCAAAAACTGAAAAAACTAGGGGTCAAAAACCTTGTCGTTCTTTCTGGGGACAACCAAGGAACCGTAGATTTAGTTGCTCGAGAACTTGGGTTAACAGAAGCACATGGTCATATGCTACCGGAAGGGAAATCTGCTTATATCGAAAAAATGCAAGCAGAAGGCGGGATCATTGCCTTTGTCGGTGACGGAGTGAATGATAGTCCTTCACTAGCCTTAGCAGATATCGGAATTGCCATGGGAAGTGGAACAGATGTTGCAATTGAAACATCAGATGTTGTTTTAATGAATTCTGACTTTAGTCGTTTACCACACGCATTAGGCTTAACAAAATCAACTTCAAGAAACATGAAACAGAACATTACCATAGCAGTTGGTGTGGTATTAGTCTTACTTGCCAGCCTACTATTTGGTGAATGGATGAATATGTCAATCGGGATGTTGGTTCACGAAGCAAGTATCTTAGTAGTTATCTTGAATGGTATGAGATTGCTTCGATACCGTTTGAGAGAATAATTTTAATAGAAAGCAGTCTTGATGAATGATAAAGGGGAAGTATTCAGGTAGGAAGAACAAAATACTCCCCTACTTTTTCTTAAAACTTGATTTGCATCAAATTCATTTCGTTGAACCTGAACTATACTTAAATTGTAAAGAAGAAGAGGGAAAACAAAAAAATAAAAGATAAGATGAAAGGAGAAATAATTCATGCAAAAAGCAGTTATTCAATTAGAAACATTATCTTGTCCATCTTGTATGCAAAAGATTGAAAATGCGGTGAAAGGATTAAACGGGGTTAATCATGATAGCTTAAAAGTATTATTTAATGCCAGTAAAGTAAAAGTAGATTTTGATTCAGAAACGATCACCATTAACGACATCGAAAAAGCCATTGAAGACTTAGGATATCCAGTCGTCAAATCAAAAGTAAAATCGGCCTAAGACCAAAAAACCACAAGAAAGAGGGAACGAATAATGTCTGAACAGACATTTAACGAAGTAATAACAAACCATTTTGAAAAGCTGGATTTATACACCACTGCAATTACACGGGCCCATGGTAAGAATCACCCAGAAGCCTTTGAAGTACGTGAATTGTTTGAAACAATTAGTGGAAAAGTAAAAGACGCAGGTACGAACAAACCTGACTTAGATGCTGAATTTGCTCAATTACGAAAAATCACAGACAACTACACCATTCCTGGAGATGTATGTGAAACGTATGGAGGCACATTCGAGATGTTATCAGAAGTAGATAAAGCATATCAGGCTTAAAGTAACTCAAAAACAAAAGAATAGATTGGTTTACGGTCGTTAAAAAATGAAGGGGGAAATGATTTATGCAAAAAGCAACGATTCAATTAGAAACCTTATCTTGCCCATCTTGTCTCCAAAAGATTGAAAATGCGGTGAAAGGAATAAACGGTGTGAATCAAGATAGCTTGAAAGTAATGTTCAATGCAAGTAAAGTAAAAGTAGATTTTGATTCAGAAGCAGTCGCTATTAACGATATCGAAAAGGCAATTGAAGACTTAGGATATCCTGTTGTCAAATCAAAGGTAAAACCTGCTTAATCGAGTGAATAGAAAGGAAGCCTAGGATGCCCTCTTAGGCTTTTTATAAAAGGAAGAGGTTATTATGGAACAAAACCAATGTTGTCATCACCAACATGGACATGCAGAATGTATTCGTATTGTCCCCATTTTCAACCATTTGGAAGACTCACAAATGGATTTGATTGCGGAATCTGCCAAGACACTTCATCTTAAAAAAGGGGAAATGTTATTCCGTGCAGATGAGGAAGATGATACCTTATATATTATCAATTCAGGTAAGGCTCGGATTTACCGCTTATCGGATTCTGGAAAAGAACAACTTGTTCGCATTTTAAATCCTGGTGATTTTACAGGTGAAGTCGCCATTTTCCAACCTGGAAGTATTCATGAGAATTATGCGGAAGCACTACAAAATACATCTATTTGTTTAATTAAACGAGGTGATTTACAGAAGTATTTGGTGGAATATCCGCAGATCTCATTAAAAATACTGTCAGAAGTAACGATGCGTTTAAAGGATTCTGAAAAACAAACCACACAAGTAGCGATTGAAAATGTAGAAACCCGCATTATATCCTTTTTAGCTGAGAATATTGAAAAGGGAAGTGGCAATAGTCCAACGATTATCTTACCAATGTCCAAAAAGGATTTAGCCTCGTATCTTGGTACCACACCAGAAACAATCAGCCGTAAATTTACTACTCTAGAAGAACTTGGATTGATTAAACAGTTACCGAAAAAGAAAATTAAAATAATGGATTTAGATCAATTGTTACTTCATACTAAATAAATATAAGCAGAGTAGCGTGCCATCATTAACGTGTTAAGTTTAATAGTACAAAACATAAAATAACAAACATTTTAGCAATCCAATTAGCATATAAAATGGATTGCTAATTTTTGTTGATTTAACAATGTTTATCTACAAAAAGAAAGAGAAATGGCTACTTATTTGGCACTTAATTTTATAATTCATCCCATAAAATATCACCTCCATACAAATTAGTTTCCCCCATTTGTTGGAAAATATTATAGTGTGCTGCAAACGGGTACACAAGGCAATTTCGAGTGTGCTGTAAGGTTAGAAAAATCCTTGCAGTACATTTTTTATAGAAAAGTGTACTTTAAGAGAAATAGTTGGTGTTTATCCGGTGTTTTAATTTGCAAAAAGGGTCCAAACGAAAATGTACAATACACAATCAGATTGCAACAAAACCCCATTTCATGCGGGTTTGAGGCACGTTCTTAAACAATACGAAACTACTTTTTACGGTTTGAAAAAGAGAACACAAGAACGTGACATATGTGAATGATCTCGGTGTATCGGACAGGGGATGGAACCCATTTCGACCGAATCGCGTCTACTTGTTTGAAATCGATTCTGGAGACAAAATCTTGTTTCTACCAGACTCGGGAGAAATTATAAAAACGCGTCCTCCAATATGAGGACGCGTTTCCTATTAGTTGCGAATCATATAATCGAAAGCACCGAGTGCGGCAGTCGCACCAGATCCCATCGAGATGATGATTTGTTTGTAGGCGCTGTTCGTGCAGTCGCCTGCTGCGAACACGCCTGGGATGTTCGTCGCACCGTGACGGTCGACGACGATCTCACCGAAGTTGTTGCGTTCGACCGAGTCGAGCCAGTCCGTGTTCGGGACGAGTCCGATTTGGACGAAGACACCTTCGAGTTCGACGTGATGCGTCTCGTTCGTCTCACGAGACAAGTACGAGATGCCGTTCACTTTGTCCGTACCCGTGATTTCTGTCGTCTGTGCGTTCGTGACGACGGTCACGTTCGGGAGGCTGTGGAGACGGTCTTGAAGCACTTGGTCGGCTTTGAGTTCAGAAGCGAACTCGAGCACCGTCACGTGTTTAACAATCCCAGCGAGGTCGATCGCTGCTTCAATTCCAGAGTTGCCGCCACCGATGACTGCGACGCGCTTGCCTTCGAAGAGAGGGCCGTCACAGTGCGGGCAGTAGGCCACACCTTTGTTTTTGAACTCAGCTTCACCTGGGACGTTGACGTTACGCCAGCGTGCACCAGTCGACAGGATGACGCTCTTACTCTTCAAGACGGCACCGTTCTCAAGTTCGACTTCGACGAGGTCAGTTTTCTCAAGACGCTTCGCGCGTTGGAGATTCATGACGTCGATGCCGTATTCTTTCACGTGCTCTTCCAAGCTCGCGACGAGTTTCGGGCCTTCCGTGTAAGATGTGCCGATGAAGTTCTCAATCCCCATCGTGTCCATCACTTGACCACCAAAGCGTTCCGCGACGATGCCGGTCCGGATGCCTTTACGAGCCGCGTAAACCGCTGCGCTCGCACCAGCTGGGCCGCCACCGATGACGAGGACGTCATACGGGTCTTTGTTTTCAAACGCCGAAGCGTCAGGACCAGTTCCGAGTTTCGCCAAAATCTCTTCAAGTGACATGCGTCCGTTGCCGAACGCCTCACCGTTCAAGAAGACGGTCGGGACAGCCATGATCTCTTTCGCTTCCACTTCTGCCTTGAACGCGCCACCGTCGATCATCGTGTGTGAGATGTTCGGGTTGAGGACGCTCATGACGTTGAGTGCCTGGACGACGTCCGGGCAGTTGTGGCAACTGAGGCTGATATACGATTCGAAGTGGTACGTGCCTTGAATGTTTTGAATCTGTTTGATCGAATCCGCGTCCACTTTCGGCGCCCGGCCGCTCACTTGGAGCAACGCGAGGACGAGTGACGTGAACTCGTGACCGAGCGGGATCCCTGCGAAGACAATCCCTGTCTCTTCAGACGGGCGGTTCACGCTAAAGCTTGGTGTGCGTTCGAGCGTGACGTTCTCGACCGAAATGCGTGACGACATGCTCGCGAGTTCGTTCACGAGGTCGAGCATCTCTTTAGAGACCGCGTCATCTCCAGCGCTGACACGGAGGACGACATCGCCCTCCATAAGCTGGAGATATTGGTCCAACTGTTGTTTAATATCTGCTTCTAACATGAAATCCGCTCCTTACAACTTGCCGACGAGGTCGAGGCTCGGGCGAAGTGTTGCAGATCCTTCTTCCCATTTAGCCGGGCAAACTTCGCCTGGGTTGTTGCGGACGTATTGTGCCGCTTTGACTTTGTTAACGAGTGTGCTCGCGTCACGGCCGATGCCGCCTGCGTTGATTTCAACTGTTTGGATGACGCCGTCTGGGTCGATGATGAACGTACCGCGGTCAGCAAGGCCATCTTCTTCGTTCAAGACGTCGAAGTTACGTGAGATTGTGTGTGATGGGTCACCGATCATGATGTACTCGATTTTACCGATTTTCTCTGATGTTTCGTGCCATGCTTTGTGCGTGAAGTGTGTGTCAGTCGATACTGAGTAGACTTCGACGCCGAGGTTTTTAAGTGTCGCGTATTCGTTTTGAAGGTCTTCCAATTCAGTCGGGCAGACGAATGTGAAGTCAGCTGGGTAGAAGCAAACGACGCTCCATTGACCTTTGAAGTCGTTGTCCGATACTTCGAGGAATTCACCTGTTTGGAATGCTTGTGCTTTGAAAGGTAAGATTTCTTTGCCGATTAATGACATGGGATATGTCCTCCTTGGTTTTTTACTCTAGTGGGATTCTATCTCTACTAGAATAATTATAATGTAATACTAACTTCATATAACCCGCCAAAAATGTCAAGGCATTTGCATGTCTGGTAAAATGTTGATATATCAACGTTAAATGGATAAATCGCTTGACGAAAGGAAAGAAAACGATTACAAAATAAATGTGCTTTTGTTTTCAATCCTGTATCCTGATAAAGTGATTAGGAATAGCGAGAGTTTGAATCGAGTGAAGGAAAGTCGTTTATTCTCGTCACGAAGTACATCATTATCAATTACATATAAAAGGGTGAGACAGTTGAACTATCGAATTCATTCACACCGCTTCGGGGAGACAATACTTAAAAATGATGAGGAGTTCACAGAGATTTGGAGAGAAATTCATGACATCATATCTTCCATAAGTGATGATGACATCATTCAAAAATTCGAAGAGAAGTATGCGGACAAGAATAAAAGTCTGTCCTCAACCTTGAATGATTTATTCAAATCAGAGTTTTCAAAGAGAGGATGGGCCAGCGAAAGTCCGATCTTCCAAGACCGTGACTATTCAGAGAATGTATGGCGTCTCGATTTTGCCAAAGAGAATATCTCGCTGGAAGTAGGTTTCAACCATTCGGGAACGATTGCATGGAATCTATTGAAACCGGTCATTGCGAGCGAGTTGAACCATGTCGAGAAGGCAATTCAAACACGGATTGGTGTGATTATTTGTGCGACCCAAAGACTTCAGCGGGCCGGAAATTTCGACAACGCCATCGGTACATATGAGAAATATGTCCACCATTTGAAACCGTTGAACACTCAGTTGACCGTACCAATCGTCATCATCGGGCTTGAAGCACCCGATACGTTCAGGATTGTCGAGCATTTTAATGAAAAGGGCAAAAAAAGAGGCCGTGTAGAAGGATTCTATACGAACCAGATTGTCGATGATGCAACAGAAACTTATGATGAGCCGTTGTTTGATGAGGACTTAGATTAACATGTAATTTCTATTATCCACTTCGTATATGTCGATTGGTTTTGGCCATGTCTACGAAATGGGTGATGGTATAAATCACATGATCAAAGTCTTCATTGACCTGATGCTCCCAAAACCGGAGGATGACCCATCCTTCTTCGACGTAGTGTCTTGTAACGTCAGCATCCCGTTCGATGTTGCGACCGATTTTCTGACGCCAGAACTCGGCGTTCGTCTTCGGAAGTTTGAAGTGAAGGGGGCAGCCGTGCCAGTAGCAGGAGTCCAAAAAGACGACAACACGGAGTCCGGGAAACGAGATGTCCGGTGTCCCATACAACTTCCGATTGTTCTTCCGATATCGATATCCGGCAGCCCATAGTGCTTTCCGGACCTTCACTTCCATCTTCGTGTCCTTGCCGCGATTGCCGCTCATCGTCTTGAAGACGGCTGGACTCGATGCTTTTGGTACATTTCTGGCCATACCTTCACCTCCCTCTAATAGGAAGATTCCACGTGAGGGAGATAAGTACTCATTTTACGCGTCTAGAATCTGCTGGATGTAGTTTCTGTCCAACCAAAACGATTGTTTTGTGATCCACTGACCGTCTGGGAGTTTCACTTTGTCCTGACCGTCGGCTCCTTTTGAGCGCACATGGGCGACCTGATTGAACTTCGGGCCGGGAAGATTGTTTTTAACTCGTTTACCCGAAGGTATCAGTTTTACTCCAGTATGGACAATGTGTTTAGCCTCGAGCCACATCGACTTCAATTCGCCATCGACCGTTTCAAGCGGCATGTTCCATAGACGTATCCCTTCGAAACGAGGGATACGTTTTTGTTTGGGCACGTACTCCTCGTCATATCGGAATACGAGGAAGAGGTATTTCTGTTCGGCGAACGTGTCATACAAGTCGGATTCTTCCCACTCGTCTCGAGACAAGTCGTCGAAATCGACTTTTCCGAACGACATGTGTTCCCGAATCTTGCCGTCAGGCTCTCGCGCAATCGTCTTGAACTTGATGTTCGCTTTCGCGAACTCTTCGATGCTCGACAAATCAGTCTTCCTGACTCCGAAAAGTTTTGCCATGACTCGTGGAATCATCGCCTTATTGCCCGGGTTATATGGGATGCTTGTCTCTTCGCATAGTTCGAGTACCGTCTTCCCGTAATGAGGCGCGAGTTTTGCCTCGAGGAGTTCTTCAATCGACATTTCTTTCAATTCACCGTGATTGGCGATTGACTCCATCAACTCTGGGGTTAAGTACTGACGGACGAGTCCCGACATATAAGAAGCTTTGAGTGAGAAGGCCCGAGGTTTTGCGGGTTGCTCTGAGAACGGTTGGCTACGGACGACCGAGCCGTTCGCCCCTTTCGTGCAGGCTGACAAGTACATTGTATCGGCCTCGGAGATCAAATGGGCCTCGCCACGTTTGATTTTTGCGACGATTGTCTCCCAGTCTTGCCGCATCACGTCCAAATCCTCTTCTGAGAACTCATTCAAGAACGCTTTATAGATACGGTAGTCGTCGATAGGGATGTTTGGCTCATATTGATAAAGCATAATCAGCATGCTCGTGGCTTTGGATAAGAAGCTCGACGTCTCGAACGAATACTCGTGCTCGTTATGATAATCAATCATGTTCAAGACGAGCCGCTCCTTCGATGAATATGTACCGTTTTTGTTTTTCTTGAAAGGGGTGACCTTCAACTCGATGCCGAGTTCCTCGAAATCAGGCCGTGCGTCCGAGTTGATTTGGTAGCCGAAATGGCTCTCCTCGATGATGTGCCCGAGGGAACCTTTCGAGCGGACATTTTTGATACGCCCGGTCGTGTCGATCTCTCCGAACGTCTTCCCTTCGGCTTCTCTTGCCTTGTCCATCAATTCTTGAATCGTTTCATACCGCAAAGTGAATCCTCCTATATTTTACATTTATAACCATTATAGCGTACCGCTTGATCGAATTCATCGTTCGTGATACACTATTTTCATTGAGTCGAAATTAAAAATAGAGTAAATTTAAGATAGAAAATGCGAAAGGGTGTTCCCATTGATTAAAGTAGTTGAGTTATTTGCTGGTGTAGGAGGTTTCCGCATCGCACTTGAAGGAATTAAAGACGTGAATGCCGAGCCTACATCGGACAAATTCGATGTAGTTTGGGGCAATCAATGGGAACCGGCGACGAAGAGTCAACCGGCTTTCGATTGCTACGCCGAACGGTTCAAGAACCGAGGTATACATTCGAATGAAGATATCGCCTTGTCGTGGATGGAGGCGGGTCCGCACCACCTGTTAGTCGGGGGCTTCCCGTGCCAAGACTACAGTGTCTCGCGCAGCCTCAAGAACGAGCAAGGCATTCAAGGGAAGAAGGGCGTCTTGTTCTGGGAAATCATGAACATTATCGAACAAGAGAAACCGCCATACGTGTTACTCGAGAACGTCGATCGACTCATGAAGTCTCCAGCCAAACAACGGGGACGTGACTTCAGCGTCATGCTTCGTGCGTTCGCCGACCAAGGCTATACGGTCGAGTGGCGCGTCATCAATGCGGCCGACTATGGGTTCGCGCAACGCCGTCGTCGCATCTTCATCTTCGCGACCCGCACCGACCTGAATCATTCGGCACGTGCTCAACAGGCAAACCCTGAGGAATGGTTGCTCGAGTCAGGCTTCTTTGCTCCGGCATTCCCGGTCCATGAACTGACGAGCGAGAAACATCCGGGCTCGCAGTTCGAACTGCCGAAAGATATTGTCGAGATTTCTGACATGTTCTCGGCCACGTACCGGAACGCAGGGATTATGTCGGGCAATCAGGTGACGACGCTCGAGACGTTACCTAAACGCGAAGTGCCGAAGACACTCGGCGAAGTGGTCCAAGAAGTCTATGAGCAGTTCGGTCCTGCACCGGAGCAGTATTATTTGGACACCGAGACGATTAAAAAGTCGGGTCGGAACGAGCAGGAAGAGTTGGCTTACTTGAAAGGGCCGAAGAAAATCGAGCGGACCTCGGCGAGCGGTCACGTGTATGTGTACGCGGAAGGCGGCATGTCATATCCGGACTCGCTCGACCTTCCTGGACGCACAATGTTGACGAGCGAAGGCACGTGCAACCGCTCGAGCCATGTCATCGAAGATCCACAGACGAAAAAGCTTCGTTACTTGCGCCCTGAGGAGTGCGAGGGACTGAACGGATTCCCTTATGGATGGACGGACACGATGACGGACCGCAAACGTTACTTCACGATGGGGAACGCCCTCGTCGTCGGATTGATTGAGCGGATGAGCCATCGAATCGCAGAGGTCCATGAGCAAGAGGATGACCAAAACATCTTGCAGGAAGCGATTCAGATGCAGTTGTTGGGTACGTATAATAATTTTAAATAAACTATGAATTTTCAATTAGTATTAAGAGGTCAAATCCTTATGAGTGATTTGATCTTTTTTTGTTAAGTTTTTTAGCTTTAGTATGTTTTATGGTTTATATGGGCCTTATAAAATCTGGTTAAAGGCATAGGCCTACTTTAAATTCATATATTATTAAACAGAAGATACATTTTTTGTAAGTAAAAAAGGTTAATGCATCTTATATTTGCTAATGTATTATACAGAGATTTAAATTTAAAAAGAGGAAAATAATATTTTAATGGAGGAGTTATTCTATGAATCCACTTTTTTTACCAACAGATTTCGAAAAATCATTGATTCAAATAATCCAAAATTATTGCCGGCATGAGTTTGCGCTCGTTAGGATGACTGATACTATGCTAAAAAAAGGCATTATAGATGCTTCTGAAGAGATAAGACTGTTTTTAAAAACTGAAAGCATTATAGATTTTGAAGAAATTATTCAAGGTGAGAAAAGAATGAGAAACTCTACAATATTATTGTCAGAAGGCCCCTTTCTAACCAAGTGCAGCTTTTATAGACCTAGAACTAAAAATGGTGACCCTAGGTTTTGGGTTTATGGGCTTAAACAACTTGTTGATTCAAACACATTAGTTTATTTAACCTTTCATAAAAAAAGAATTATTGTTATTCCACTGATTAACCATCCTGATTTCAAAAGAAAAATGAAGGTATATTTTGGGGATAATAAAGAAGAAGAGCAGATGGTCAAGAGATTTCGGGATAAAATAAGCGCTGTTGCGCAATCAGGCTGGGTCATGAGTGTCTCCCCTTATAAATTAAACGATAAAGACATAGGAGAGACTCTTGAAAGAGAATTAGGAATTCAAATCAATAATCTGAAAACACCGGATTTTGAAGGGGGAATAGAAGTAAAAGGAAAAAAGATAAATTCTAAAACTAAAGACACTTTGTTTAGTATGGTCCCTAATTGGCAAATTAGTACCGTCAAAAGTTCAAATGAGATGGCTCTCAATTATGGTTATGAGGATAGAGAATATGAAGGCTACAAGGCTTTATTTGTAACTGTAAGTCAAAAACCGAACGCACAAGGATTGTTTTTAGAAGTCGATGAAGAGAATGAAATGATACATCAAAAGTGTTTGCAAGGTGATAAAACAGTAAATGTGTGTTCTTGGAAGTTTGAAGACATAATGCAAAGGTTAAACGCCAAACATCCTAAAACGATGTGGGTAGTTGCTGAACATACTTGGATAAACAGTATGGTTTATTTTAAATACATAAAAGTAGAGTACTCTCGAGACCCGATTTTTACTCAGTTTTTATATTTAGTACAAGAAGGTATTATTACGTTCGATTGGCGAAGAAGGGCTGATATGGGGGCGAAGGTAAAACTAGGCTCATCAAAAATTGATTATGGACAGGGTTTTAGAATAGATCCTCGAAACAGAAAGTTATTGTTTGGAGAAGTAGTGGACTTTAGATTGTAAAATCAAAAATCTTCAGAAGCAATATTACGTCAAATGATGCTTCTGAAGATTAATTAAATTAACGTATGCGTTTTTTTGCTTTCAAAAATTGCTTCCATTATTTTTTCTGATACAGCTTTTGCCAACAAAGGTGGTACTGCATTGCCTACTTGGGTGTATTGAGGAACTTCAATTTTTCTTCTACTTCCTCCGGTGGTACGCTTGCCGAGAAACTCAAAACTGTCGTCAAAAGACTGCAACCTAGCCATTTCTCTCACGGTTGGGATTCTATTTTCGAAAGGTATTAGATAATCATCAGGCAAAGTAACAACAGTAGGTGCTACTTTATTCCTATCAAATCGATATCTATTAATTTTCTTTGTCAGTAATGCTTTAATCAATACGGGATCTGCTGAACCGGATAGAAATGAATTGATAATTTCTTCTTCGCTATAGCTATCTTTAAATTTTAACGTTAAATCTTTTAGCAAAGAAGGATATTCTCTTAAGTCTAATTTCCCACTAGCTAGCCTATTTATTAATGCAGCTACACTTTCGCCCTCTTTATAAAGAGAAAAGCGCTCTTTGACTGAAGAGGTGTGCTGGGCCAAGTCGTGGTTGTATACAGAGTGAGTTACAGGAAGGCTATTCCCATGGATAGTTTTTGTTCTTCCTTTCATAGACTCTACTTGATATTCTGATTTACTTGAATCTATTGTCTTTTTTATTTGTGGGTCTGTAATTAAATCTCCGATTGCTTCTAAAACTGTAACTTTTTGATTTTCTTCAGGAGTAGTCGGCTCAGGATAATTAGGAGGCGTCTGTCCATTCCTATACGCGATAAAAATTGCACGTCTCCTTCTTTGCGGAACTCCATAGTCAGAAGCATCTAAAACCTTTGGTACAAGAGTGGTATATCCTATAGTGTTTAATTCTACCTGAAGAAGATTTGGTACTAAGCTATTGTCTGGATAAACTGTTCCGCTCACTCCGATGAATCCGTCTAACTTAGTAGAATTAAAGCCTTCCACATTTTCCATTACCACGTATTTTGGTTTAAGTTCATTTATGACTCTAAGGTATTCTTTGAAGAGCATATTTCTTGGATCGTTTTTGTCTCTTCTCCCTGCATTACTAAAACCCTGACATGGGGGACCTCCAAATACAACATCAATCTCTGGCACTTCTTGGTCTTTAAATATTTCTAAATTACTAATTTTTTTTAATATATCATCGCCGGTTAATTCTCTGATATCTTTTCTATAGAAGAAGGTGTTTAAGCCTTGAATTAGGCCTAATTGCTCGTGTCTATTAGTATAAGTTTTTTCGACATATTCGTTAATGTCACTAGAAAAAACTATGTGGAAACCGGCTTGGATAATACCCTCGCTCATGCCTCCTGCTCCACAGAATAAATCTACCGCTATAGGTTTCATTTGGTCACTCCTATTAAACAAAAAATGAGGTTATAGTTATTTTATTAAAAATGAGAAGAAAAATCCAGGGATTTATTCTCGCTTGGAAATTATAAAATTCATAGTATTGCTACGTCTATATCATTTACCTTTTACAAATCATATGTGTTTATCATAGGTAATACAATCAATAAGGTTGATTTTTGAAATTCTTTAGAACTTTCTATCGGTTTTATTTGTAAGTGATTTTCAATAAATTTTCAGCGGATGTATATAATGCTTAGTAAAAAAAGACAGAGGTCGCCCTCTGCCTTTCCATTATTCTGCCATCAACGCACACACCGCATTCGAATAGGCGACCGGGTCTTCAATCGTTAGCCCTTCGATAAGGAGCGCCTGCTGATAGAGCAAATCGGTATACTGTTTCGCTTTCGCTTCATCTTCCTTATAGATGCGCTGTAACGTCTGGAAGATGGCGTGATCGGCGTTCACTTCAAGCACTTTTTCAGCTTTCATGCCGCCGCCATTCGGCATCGTGTTCAAAATCTTCTCCATCTCGATTGAGACGTCGCCGGCGACCGTCAAGCAGACCGGATGTGACTTGAGGCGTGTCGATGCGCGCACTTCTTTAACACGGTCGCCCAGTTCTTGTTTCATGAAAGCGAACAAGTCCTTGTTGTCCTCATTGAGTGAATCGGCCGCCTCGTCATCGAGACCGAGGTCACCGCTCGCAATCGACTTGAACTCTTTGTCGTCATACGACTGGAGCATCTTGATGGCGAACTCGTCGATTTCTTCGGTGAAGTAGAGAATCTCGAACCCTTCTTCTTTCAAGCGTTCCGCCTGAGGGAGAAGGTCGATGCGGTGAATCGATTCACCCGTCGCGTAATAGATGTACTTTTGATCGTCTTTCATGCGCTCGACGTACTCTTTGAGCGTGACGAGCTTGTTCTCGTTCGACGAGTGGAACAAGAGCAAGTCTTTCAACTCGTCCTTGGCGGCACCGAACTGATCGTAGACGCCGAACTTGAGCTGACGGCCGAACGACTCGAAGAACTTCTCGTAGTCTTCGCGCTCGTTTTGGAGCATCTTCTCGAGCATGCCTTTGATTTTCGACTTCACGTTTTTGGCGATGACGCGAAGTTGGCGGTCCTGCTGCAGCATCTCCCGGGAAATGTTGAGCGACAGGTCTTCCGAGTCGACCATCCCTTTGACGAAACCGAAATAGTCCGGGAGCAGGTCAGGCGACTTCTCCATGATCAAGACACCGTTCGAGTACAGCTCGAGCCCTTTCTCGAACTCTTTCGTGTAATAGTCGAACGGGACCGTCGATGGGATGTAGAGAATCGACTGATACCGGATCGAGCCGTCGACGTTCAAGTGAAGGTGTTTGAGCGGCTCATCGAAGCCGTAGCGTTTCTCGTGATAGAACGCCTTGTAGTCCTCCTCCGAGAGCTCGCTCTTCCGTTTGCGCCAAATCGGCACCATGCTGTTGACCGTCTCTTCTTCGACGTAATCCTCGTACTCGTCCGAGTCTTCTTTTTGACGGTGCTTCGTCACGTCGAGCTTAATCGGATAGCGGATGAAGTCCGAATGCTTCTTGATGAGCGAACGGATCTCGTACTCTTCGAGGAACGATGAGTACGTCTCGTCGTCCGTGTCAGCTTTCACGTGCAACGTGATCTCAGTCCCGATGTCGGTCTTATCTGTCGGCTCGATCGTGTAACCGTCTGTGCCTTCCGACTCCCACAAGTAGCCTTGTTCACTGTCGACCGAACGGGTGCGGACCGTCACACGGTCTGCCACCATGAACGCCGAGTAGAAGCCGACACCGAATTGGCCGATGAGGCTGTGGTCTTCTTCCATCTTCGTCGCCTGCTTCATCGCGAGCGAGCCGCTCTTGGCGATGATCCCGAGGTTCGATTCGAGCTCATCGGCCGTCATCCCGATTCCGGTGTCACGGATGGTGATTGTGCGGGCGTCTTTGTCGAGCTCGACTTTAATGAAGTAGTCGTCCTTGTTGAAGTCGATTGCCTCATCCGACAAGGCCCGGTAATACATTTTGTCGATGGCGTCACTCGCGTTCGAGATGAGCTCACGGAGGAAGATGTCCTTATGCGTATAGATTGAGTGGACCATCAACTCTAAAATTCGTTTCGATTCGGCTTGAAACTGTTTCTTTGTCATGATCGTTCTCCTTTTTATTTGTTCGATTTTGGCACTCTGATGATAAGAGTGCTAACACTATTGATTATCCTAATTTTTAGGAAGATGTCAACCCGATTCAAACAAAACGTTGACGCGGGGCTCAGATTCACCTATAGTTGAGTACATGCGATGAGCTGGTCTATGTAAGACGGCGGACATTCCTTCGGGAGCACGTTGTGGAGCGTGGTTCGACGCGGTAGACTTTTCGAGAGCACCTCTAGTGAGAGGTGCTCATTTTTTTGTATATGGGGGATTATGATGCAACTACATACCATCCATCACGTGGCGATTATCGCCTCAAATTATGACGAGGCGAAACGGTTCTACATCGATATCCTCGGTTTCGACGTCATCCGCGAGCATCATCGTCCGGACAAGGGCGATCACAAGATCGACCTGCGGCTCGGCGCGTACGAGCTCGAGCTGTTCATCAAACCGGACAGTCCGAAACGGCCGAGCTTCCCGGAGGCGTGTGGGCTCCGTCATCTCGCCTTTAAAGTCGACGACATCGAGTCGGTCGTCGCTGAACTGAATACGCACGGTGTCACGACGGAACCGATTCGGCATGACACGTTCACGGGCGAGAAGATGACGTTCTTCTTCGACCCGGACGGTCTGCCGCTCGAACTGCACGAATAAAGCCCCTTCACGCGAAGGGGCTTTTGTTATGAGCGCACATACGACAAGAGCATCTCTCGCAACACCCGTTGTTGGATGTGCGGTTCGATATCGTCCTCTAAATAACTGATGTGAGACTTCAAAATGATATTGTTGCCGAACGTCCCGAACGCGTTGATGATGGTGACGACGGTCGTTTTCACATCGATGTCGCCTCGAAGCGAGCCGTCCGTCTTCCCATGCTCAATGAGCGGTTCGAGCGTCTCCATGATCTCGCGCTGTAGTCCGATGTAGTTATCGATTCCGGGAAGGGGACTTACGACGAACGAGGCATAACTCTCGAACGCCTCACGGAAGCGAGAGTGACTCGTCCGTTTCATTTGTTGGTCGAGCAAGTAGTCAATGATCGCCTCGAGTCGCGAGTACGCATCTCCCGTCCGGCTCGTCAATTCCTTGAACGCGTCGAGCGTCGGTGCCAAGTTACGGACAGCCGCGGCGACAATCAATTGATCTTTTTTCGGGAAATAGCGAAACAGTGTCGCGACCCCGATTTCGGCGGCGTCAGCGATGTCCTGCATTTGGACGCGCTCGAACCCGTCTTTTAGAAACAGGATTTCAGCCTGACTGATGATCCGATTTAACCGTTCTTCTTTGTTTTGTTGACGTTTACTCATATCATCACCTCTTTGTTCTCTTGTCATTATAACGCTTTGAAGCAGTTTCGTTGAGAATCGAATGTGCATCGACTACTATTGTGATAGTTAGACTATCATAATTTAAGACTGGAGCTGGAATCATGCGGTTAACGGGGAAAGTAGCGGTCATTACGGGGGCAGGCAGTGGTATGGGTGAGGAGACGGCCAGACTGTTCGCACGCGAAGGAGCGACCGTCGTCGCGACAGACATCAATGTTGACGCGGTGACACGTGTCGTCGAAACGATCCGGGCGAACGGAGGAGAGGCGCTCGCGCTTCAGCACGACGTCACTTCGCGCAGTGATTGGGAAAGAATTTATGATGAAGTGCAATCGGTGTGCGGGAAGCTCGATATTCTCGTCAACAATGCGGGCATCGCGCTTGCAAAACCGTTCTTGGAACAGACCGAGGACGACTGGTCACGGACGTATCGAATCAATATCGATGGCGTCATGCTCGGGACGCAGTATGCCATCCCGCTCATGGAGCAAAATGGCGGCGGTTCAATCGTCAACATCTCGTCAATCTCGGCGCTCACCGGTATGGCCGGGGCAGGTGCCTATACGGCTTCAAAAGGGGCCGTTCGCTCACTTACGAAGGCTGCGGCCGTCGATTACGGGAAGCACAATATTCGCGTCAACTCGGTCCATCCGGGCTATATCGTGACGCCGATGAGCGCGCCGCACATGGAGCACCCGGACTATAAACAGCATTTCCTGAATCAAATCGCTTTGCCGAATCTCGGTCAGGCGGGGGAAGTGGCTGCGGCTGTCTTGTTCCTTGCATCGGACGAGGCGAACCACATCACCGGAATCGAACTACCCGTCGACGGGGGTGTCACGGCCAAATAAGAAAAATCATTTGTTCAGGTCAGAGGAAATTCCTCTGACCTTTTTCATATTATTTTTCGAAAAACCATATTAGAGATAGACAAATTGAGCGTTTCCTAAAATAATGAAATGAAGTGATTTTTTGGAGTTAATTGTTGGAACCTTCAAGCCATTATCTCGTATACATGAATTGACAGATCCGTCGGTCGTAGCTATGGACATGTAGAAATGAGGAAAACAGATGAAAGCAACATGGAAACAAGTATTATCATTCGTCACGGTGCTCATGCTCGTCTTGGCCTTGATCCCGCCCTACGTGAGCGCGGATGCAGGAGCGGGCATGCAAGATGCGAAGACGCTCAGCCCGTGAGTGGAGGTCGCGTTTGAGACCGGGACGGACGCAACGAATACATATTGGTTCAAGATGGAGCGGGGTGCCCCGTCATCGATGACACATATGGAAATCCAGTTCGAGTCAACAAAACTCGCAAACATCTCGGTCTATCCGAGCGCCGACATGGCAGCGAAAGATGAGACGTTCGAGCAATATCGTTCGAGCGCGACACAAGAGGAAGAACAACAGGCGGCGACGCTTCGTCTCCCGTATGCATGGGAAGGCCCGTACTACATCAAAGTGGAGTACCTTCCAATGACAGAAGACGCGGAGGAGGCCGCTGCGTCTGACATCAAGCTCGTCTACAACCCGGTCAAATTGCCGGTCAAATATGAGAACATCGAGACTGAGGCCGGCATGTGTGCCGTCGAGTCGATTCTGAATCCGACACCGGAGCGCGACTCGATGTTGAAGCTCATCCGTCGCATTCAGACGGAAGTGTTGTCGCAGTCTGAGGCCGGGAACGATTTGGCCGCCTTGTACTATCGCACGTCTCCGTACTTGATCAAAGCGATTGTGAAAGACGGAGCCAAACGTCAACAAGCGTACAATGATTTGAAGGCGCTGCAGCCACTCATGAACGCGCTCGTCGACCGCAAGGCGTACACGCTCACGAAAGCGGATGAGGCCGCCATCAAGAGTTTGCAGGCCTTCGTGACGACAAACGTCCCGACCGCGTTACAGGCAGAAGTAAACAAAGTAGCAGCCACACTCGGCACAGGTACACTTGCCGGGACACCGCTTCAAGATGTGATGGTCAAATTCGGAGTATCGATTGAAGTCGATGATGCGCCGCGTTATATCGTCAAATACAAGTCGTCACCGAGCAAGTCGATCGGGAAGATGAACGCATTGTCGAACGTCTCGGCAGAACAGATCGATCTCGGTCGCCCAGGTGACCACTTCGCGGTCGTCGATGTCGAGTCGGCGAGCACGAAAACGCAGGCGACGGCCAAGACGACGCTCGAGCGTGACACGAACGTCGAGTTCATCGAGCCAGTCCAGACGTATCAAGCGTTCATGGCCGACACGAGTTACGACTACCAATGGTCACTCAACTCGAAATCGGTGTTGCAGCCGTTCCAGGAAGCTGGAATCGGACTCGATGCGTATGAGGCCCTCAAATTACCTGTCCGTTCGGTGAAAGTCGCCGTCCTCGATACGGGTGTCGATTATCGCCTCCTTGATTTCAAAGGACGGGTCGACATCGCCAACGAGAAGAACTTTGTCGACCCGAACGGGGAAGGCAGCGCGCTTGACGATCACGGACACGGGACACACGTGGCCGGCGTCATCGGTGCGATTCAAAATAACGGGACATCGATGCGCGGGATGATGCCTGCTGTTTCGATTCTCCCGGTCAAAGTGCTCGACGCGAGCGGTTCTGGGGATACGGAACAAATCGCGCTCGGAATCAAATATGCTGTCGATGCCGGTGCGAAAGTCATCAACATGAGCCTTGGCGGCAGCGAGAGCCGGACGATCGGCTACATGTTGAAGTACGCCTATGACCGCGGTGTCGTCGTCGTGGCGGCAACGGGGAATGATGGCGATTCAAGCCTGTCGTACCCAGCTTCATCGAAGTATACGATTTCGGTCGGTGCGACGAACACGTTCGGCATCGTCTCGGATTACTCGAACTATGGCTATGGGGTCGATGTCGTGGCACCGGGCACGAAAGTCGCGAGCCTCGTCCCGAACGGTAACGTCGTCTATATGGACGGAACGAGTATGGCGACGCCACACGTCTCGGCTGTCGTTGGATTACTGCTATCGACACGTCCGGCACTCAAAGTCGAAGAGATTCGTCAGTTGCTCCATCGTACGGCAGAGCCGCTTGCTTTCTCTGGCGGGGATGCGACAGGTGGAATGAGCTATGAAGACGGCCTCGATTATTTCATGGAAGACTCGGAAGAAGAACTTCCGTTCAACTATGACTACATCAGCGGCTATGGCAAGGTCAACGTGCACCATGCAGCTTCGATGCTACGTCTCTACGCCAAACCAGGCGTCGTCCGTGACAATTCGACGGTGTTTGCTGCTAGCGTGCAGAGCGGGACGACAGTGACGGTGTATAACGGCGAGAAACGTCTCGCGACCGGAACATCGAAACAAGCTCGTGTCGCGTTGAACATCGGGGCCCAAAAAGAAGGCACGATTCTCCGGGTCGTCTATAGCAACGGGAAGCTCGCCTCGAGCGAACGCCTCCTCGTTGTGAAAGGTGCCCGTACGAAACAACCGATCGTCTCGACACCACGTGCGAACGCGAAGCAAGTATCGGGTCGCGCGGATGTGGGAATGACGGTCATCGTCCGAGACGCGAAGCGCCGCGTCATCGGGAAAGGGACGACCGGCCTCACGGGAACGTTCGTCACGAAGACACGCACTCTTAAAAAAGGGGAGCGCCTCTCGATCCACATCGAGGACGCGAAAGGTCGCGCGAGTCAGATGAAACACGTCGTCGTCAAATAAGGACATATGAAACAAGGAGTTCGCCGCAGCGAACTCCTTGTTTTGCCTTCTACTCGAGGATGCCGAGGAGCTCCATGACCAATAAAACGAACAGTCCGGAGCCGAGAACGGCCGCGAAGAAGACGAGCACGGCGTACTCTTTTTGTTTCAAGATGGCCCACCATCCGGTCACGAACGCTCCGAGCCCAAGGACGAAGAATGTGGTCATGTAGCTGAGCCGTAGCATGTTCGCGGCGTTGTCGCTCCAAAGCGTCGAGTGGAAGGTCGTATCGAAGTTATCGAGCAAGAGGAACGGCACGTACATGGCGAGGAACAAGCCGATGAGGATAATCGACCACTTGCCGACCGAGGTGCGTGGGAACAAGGCGCCATTCATGACGATTCACCTCTTTTCATTACAAAATCATCTGTATAGGACTATTCCCGTTTTGACGAAAAGTTGACGGCTTTCGTTGAAACGACATGATATAGTCGAAACTAGAAGGTGTTCGATTGTAGTGATGTAATAGTTGAAAGGTGACGTTTGAAGTACGAGCAATGAATTTTAGGAAAGAGAGTTTAGAATTCAGAGAAAATCGAAAAAATAACAAAGAGGTAAAGTGGACACGTTTAGAGGAGCCATACAGGGTGAATCGATTACCAAATAGATGGTCATTACACGCTTACAAGGAGGCGTCATGGATAGAAGTCTTTCCCACCTTAATCAGTTTCAGACAGCTATAAATTAGATAGACCAAAAAAATCTATCGTCTGTCTATACCAAGCGGAAGGAGGTTTTGATGAACTATGAAAAATGATTCTGACTTTCGTCTCCTTAATCTAAATCCCTCGTATTACACGAGCCAAACGGACATAGCGCGTGATTTCTATAATCCCATCCTCTCGGTGGCCGTCTCTTACGACCGTGTGAGCGGATACTTCAGCGGGAAGGCGCTCGCACGCTATGCGAGGGGCATTCAGGGACTGGTCGAGAACGGTGGACGCATGCGTCTCATCATCTCCGAGGAGATATCAGAGGACGATTTCTACGACATCAGCGAGGGATATCAGCTGAGGAAGTCACTGGAGCAGGACCTGCTGGGTCGGGTTGAGGAACGACTGTCGCTCCAGGAGGAAATGGACTTCGCGAACCTGGCCCATCTCATCGCGAACGGGTACGCGGATATACGGGTCGGGTTCATCAAATCCGGACTGTTCCATTCTAAATTTGGGCTCGCCGAGGACGCCGCAGGGAACATCGTCTATTTCACGGGTTCAAACAACGAGACCAGAGCGGCCATCGAACATAACTATGAGTCGTTCGACGTCACCGCTTCCTGGCTCTGCTCGGACTTCGACAGACAAAAGATTGACAAGGCGATCGATGAGTTCGACGCATTATGGGAGGACAAATCGGGCGCTTATGGCGTCAGGGTCAAATCGTTCGAGGAACTGGTACTGAAAAAAATCTTGAGACGCGACAGGGGGAGAATCATCTTGGACAAGGAGATGCTATTGGATGACGTGCTCGTATTAACAATCGACAAGGGGGTGCTCGTGATCCATGATCGCGTCGCACCTGGAAAGATACGGCCGAACGAGCGCACGTTCACGAGCAAACTCGTGCCGTTCTGCAAAAACGAGGGGTATCCACACTTCCGTGACGACCTGACCTACGTCGAGATCAAGACGGTCATTCGTCATCTCGAGCGGCTCGGTGGTCGCCGGGACTTCGAGCTCGTTGTGACCGAACAGTTGCGCCAACATCTCGGGGACCAGGAGTACATGATTGAGGAGCGGGCGGAGTATGCCCGACTGCTCAAGTCTCTGGACGAGAAGGTGAGCATGAGGTTCGAGGCGTTCGCTGAAGTGGTGGACCGTGAGCTCGTCCGAAGCCTGCGGGAGATGCAGATGCGTTCCGCCTTCTATATGGTAGAGATGAAGAAGGCCGCCAACTTTTCTGTCCCTGGGGCAGGGAAGACCTCGATGGTCTATGGGGCATACGCCTTCCTCTCGTCAGAGGAACAGAAGAAGGTGGAGCGGCTGGTTGTCATCGGGCCGAAGAACACCTTTATCTCGTGGAAGGACGAGTTCAATGCCAACTTCGGGGAGAAACGGGACCTGCGGGTGCTCGACATCCATGACTCGGTGGCCCCGTTGCTCTCCTTGAAGACCGACGCGCACCTCTACGACCTGATTTTGATTAACTATGAGTCACTCGGCAAGTACGAGCGGGTCCTCATGGATGTGATAGACTCGAAGACCATGCTCGTTTACGACGAGGTACACAAGGTCAAGGGCTTGACCAGCGTGCGTGCGAAGGCCGCCAAGTCGATTGCGCCGTATGCCGGATACAAGTTCGTCCTGACTGGGACACCGATACCCAACTCATACGCGGACATCTACAACTTCTTGAACATCCTCTATGGCGAGGAATATAAATCATTCTTCAACTTCAAGCCACATGAGCTGAAGGCACCGAACGAGACAAAGATACAGGAAGTGAACAGGAAGCTCGCACCGTTCTTCTGGCGGACGAACAAAAGGGAGCTCGGGGTCCCCGATGCGGATGCCGACCTCGTGTATAAGATTGTCGCCGATGATACGGAGCAAAGAATCATCGACCTCCTCTATCAAAAATATCGCGGCAATCCTTTCAGTCTGTATATCCGACTGATCCAGGTGGCTTCGAGCCCCGAGCTCGTCCTCCGTAACATCGACCTCGTCGAGATGTTCGGCGAAGACGATGACTCCATCCCAATCCTTGACGGAGGGGCGCCCTCCCAGGTCACGTTAGACCTCGAAGACGTGAGATTGCTCATGTCAGTCCGCGAGACGCGGAAGTTTCGACGCGCCATCGAGACCGTCATCTCGCTACACGAGGAAGGCAAGACTGCCGTAGTCTGGTGCATGTTCGTGCATACGATCGACAGGGTCCATGAGGAGCTCATGTCACGAGGGATAAAGTCGGCCGTCATATATGGAGGCACCCCGCAGGAAGAGCGAGAGCGGCTCATCAAGGCGTTCCAGAACCGCGAGTTCGACGTCATCGTCACGAACCCGCACACCCTGGCCGAGTCTGTTTCCCTCCACCATGTCTGCCATGACGCGGTCTACCTCGAATATTCGTTTAACCTGACCCATATGCTCCAGTCGAGGGACCGCATACATCGCCTAGGTCTACCGGACGGGCAATATACCCGCTATCATTACATGATGCTCGAGGGCCAACCCGATCGACAGAACACGGTGGATGAAAAGATATATATCCGATTGAAAGAGAAGGAGCAACGGATGATGGAGGCCATCGAGAACGGCGACCTCCGCCCCGACCCGAACGTGGACTATGATGAGATTGTGGCTCTGTTCGATTGAGACCCCATCAAGCGGAGAAGGCCCTGCCATGACGGCGGGGCCCTTTGCCCGTACTTGAAAAAAGAAATTACGAACATCATATTTTTTGACGGACCATGCCGGAAAAAGGACAGGGCAGGGCTGTCAATCGTGCGAAAACAATAGTAAAATATAGGGAAATAAGGTGTCGTGTTCTAAGTTTAAAGACCTGTTCTCAGATTCTCGGACATAAGATAAGAATCCATGAAGACAATCCTCACACGACCCTTGATGGAGGAGGCGGACATATGGTGGACCACAAGAAAACAGGAGTGGCCGAATCGGACACGTTCGACCCTGGACAAGGCATATTCGGCATCCTCGACCTTTTGGAGAGGTTCGATGTGGAGGTCGCCCCTGCCGATGCCGTGTCCCTTCTGAAAAAAGGTATATTCATCGACGACCTTCTGTCGAAGAAAGGGAAGTCGCTACCGGGCGTCCCGGCGACTGTGAGACGCGCGTTGATTGTCCTTCAGTCTGTGATGGGCGATAAGGAGATCAAAGACATGTGTAAGACGAGGACGCTTTATCATCTTCTCTTGCCAGAGACAGGGCTACTGGTCTCTGACATCGAGCTCATGAGGGACGCGGGACTGACATATAAAGATCTCGAGGGACTCGACCTCGAATCATTTCAGGCTGCCACAGGTGGAGGACGGAGACCAGGTGCGTATGAGCGAGTCATGAGGGCGTACGACACCTTCGAGGGACGGAAGCCCGCCCCGATTTCCGTATCCGAGAACGTGTTAGATGATGCTAGGACAGAAGATAAGATAGAGGATAAGACACGAGCCACGACGGTCATAGCACGAAAGATAGACAGGAAAGGACTTGTCCATACCTTTTATCAGACCATATACGACAGACTCGATGACGTCTTCTCGACCGAAGACGTGATGAGCGAAATCGATAGGAGCGGTCCTGAGGTCTCGGTACTTCTTGAAGAGATGTCACGCTCTGCCATTCTGTCCCCGACGCAGGACGGATTTTTTAAGAAGAGGACGAGGATGCTCAAGTCGATTCTTTCATCGGAACTACCGCACATGGACCTGTTGAGGGAAAGGTTGGAGCAGGGACTCACACCCCATGAGATTGCGCGTCTACGTGGACTGAAGCCGAGGTTCGTCATGAGGCAGTTGAGGGAAATCCTCGACACGATTCCCGTTACATCTGTGAAGGAGGGAAAAAGATATCTCAAACGATTCGTGCGTTTCGACATACCAGAGGACATATTCGTGGAGGTGTTCGCCGAACCCCCCATGGTACACCGCTTCCTCTCGTCGAAGGTTCGTATGGGAACCGATGACGTCATGGGCCTTTATAACAGGTTGGACGATGCCCAACGTCACAGGTTCAGGTCATATCTCTCCGTCATCGTCGGACGTGACGGCAGCATCTCGCCCGCCACGAAGACGAGCGTGTTCGAGCATGTCTTATGGCTACACGCCGACGACACGGCGAGACCTATCGAAGAGTGGAAAGATATCTATGATCGGTACATCCTCGAAGAATTCGATGTAATAACCGTCGACAGGCTACGGGCAGACGTCAGGTCACTCTCCGCCATCGGGTCACGCTCGGACGTCATCATACCGTCCGCTGGCAGACGTCTCCGATTCCATGACACCTCGGTGCTGACGCAGAGACGCCTGCAGAGGTTGCGCGGCCTGATTCGGCTCGAGCCGGGATTCTATAGCACGGAACATATCTTCGGCCTCTCGCCTGATTTGATGGACGAGCTCGACTGCAGGGATCACGAGGAGCTGCACTATATCATCCGTAAGCATGTCGAGATGACAAACGTCACCCCTGGGCGTCAACCAGAAATCGCAATCGGGACGATGGGGGAAGGCGGAATGGCTGAAGAAGATGATCAGACAGAACGCTCCTATCGATATAGAAGCGTTCCTCACACTCATCCAGCACCGCTTCGGCCTCTCGCCCAAATCCGTGAGACAAGTGCTCCGCCGTGAACTCCCGGACTATCTCTCGCCCGACGGGACGATAGGTCACAGCATGTCCTTGCTCACGAAGAGGGAGGCGGCGTGGTTTTCAAGGCGTCTCACCAAAGAAATCTATACCTATGAAGAGTTGGAGCAGGCGTTCAGTCATATCGAGAACTTCACTTCCCGTTACCTGAACAGCGGAGCACTCGAAAAGGTCGGATTCGTGAATCGCGGGGGGCTTGTCCTCCGAGCGGGGCACCCCAGCGCGGAAGCTTATTTCCAGAAGCTCCTGACCCGTGAGGACTTCTTCAGCGTCCCTGATTCTCCTGCCTTCAAGACGGCCCCGTTCAAACGTGTCATCAAGAGGCTGGAGGACGGCCACGATATCTTCCGATTCGACGACAACACCTATATCCACATCGCACGACTGCGTAAGGCCGGTATCAACAAGGGGATGGTCAGGGGATTCATCAGACAGATGGTCGACGCCGCCAAAGAGATAGGGACGGGCTACTTCACCATCGCATCCATCCGTGTGCTTCTGGATTCCCCAATTCTCGAGCTCGGACTAGAGGACATCTTCTTCGAGGGACTGCTTCACACGCAAACGAGGCTCGGCGCCATCAGGACGGGTAAGGGGGACATCTTCTACATGGGTCGAGACAAGAGGACGCTCGGCCGATTCTTGCTCGACCTGCTGCCTGAGACTGACGGGCTGGATGCGGACACGATACGCGAGGAAATCTTGCAGACATATCATCTAGAGTTCGACAGGAACGCCATCATCTCGAACGTCCGTGGGAGAGGCGGGTACTTCTCCCCGGACACAGGCAAACTTTACAGAGACAAGGAGCTGTTCCTAGACAGTATATTCAAATCTTGAGAAACAGTGGAGGGATACGACATGACGGTAGAACCAGGTACAGACAAGGTCAATTTGAGGGGGCGAATCGGAAAGGACATCTCGAAGACGGAACAGAAACGGAAACTCACCCTCAAAGGGGAGACCCGCGTCTTCGATGTTTATCAGATTCCGCTCGAACATCTCGTCTACAACAAGCGCAACGGACGCATCATCAGCTGGATGAACCGGCTCGAGTCAGACGGCAAGGATATCGGCCTCCTCACCAAGGAGGAGTACAATGAACAGGTCGAGGACATGATTGTCCGATCAAACACGGCCGCGCTCGAGAAGACGAAGAACAACATCAAGAACTTCGGGCAACGCGTGGCCGGCGTCGTCCTGAACAACGGGACAATCGTGGACGGGAACCGTCGATTCACCTGCCTGCGCCACCTGAAGAGGGACCATGGCATGGACGTTTTCTTCGAGGCCATCATCTTGGACCCGGCCGAAGGGCTCTCCGACATCGACATCAAACGGCTCGAGCTCAACCTTCAGCATGGCGAGGAGCGACCGGTCGACTATAACCCGATCGATAACCTCGTGGACGTCTACAATGACATCGTCGTCAACAAATATTTCACCGTCCAAGAGTATGCCCTGAACACGAACAAGAAGCCGGCAGAGGTCAGAAAGATGGTTGATAAGGCAGAACTTATGGTCGAGTACCTCGAGTTCATCAACGCCAGCGGGAAGTTCTACCTTGCTCGGGAGATGGATCTGGACGGCCCGCTCCAAGAGATGGTCGGCATCCTCAAGAAAGAAGAGGACGATGAGGAAGAGCACATGCGTGTGAAGGATGCCCTCTTCGCGGCACTCAGTGTCTCGAAGGACAAGGACCTGACCCGATACATCCGGAGAATCGGGAGTGATATCTTGAAGGGTGGAAATCGCGAGGATTTCTTGGAGGAGTTCGAGGATATCGTGGATGACGTCCATGACACCTTCCAAGAAAAAGATGGTATCGACCTAGACTCCTATCGTCAAGTAATCAAAGAACTCGAGGACACGAGGGGAGAGGCCGCCTCTATCGTCAGCCGCCGGGCCGAGGAGACGGCCATCTCCCGTGCCAAGATGAAGCCGCTCGATGCGTTGAACACCTCCTTTAAGGCGCTCGAGACGATTGACATGGACCATGTCGGGAGATTCGATGAGAAAACAAAAGAGGAGTTCGTCCGACTCATGGGGCAAATGAGAGGAAAGTTGGACGCTTATGAGGAACGGCTCTGAAACGGTATAGGGGTTTGTATCGTCACCGACACAAAATAAAAGAGCAAGAGACGTCGGTCCACCAACGGATTGACGTCTCTTGCTCTTTTCATCTTTAAAGACTTGGCATCGAAGTGCGATCACGCTCGTCACATGTTTTCGATGATATCGAACGTGTCCCGATATCGTATCGGCAACTTTGGATGTTCGAACCTTGGCATAGGTTTGTAGCCTCTTCTTTTGATATACCAATTAGGTGATGTTATATAACCCTTATTCGAAAAAAAAATAAACTGTTCCCTGCTGGTTAGTACCATTCTTTCGGTTCGTAATTCAATTCGCGGAACAACTGCTCGCGCTCTTTCTTCGATAGGTCGCGCCATTGTCCTGGCGGGAGCTTGCCGAGCGTGATGTTCATGACACGCACGCGTTGAAGTCGGTACACCTCGTAGCCGAGCGCTTCACACATGCGACGGATTTGGCGGTTGAGTCCTTGCGTCAGCGTGATGTTGAAATCGAACTTCGACAGTTGGTGGACTTTACATGGCAACGTCTTCTGGCCGAGGATTTTCACGCCGGCTTCCATCTGTTCGACGAACTCCGGGGTGATCGGCTTATCGACCGAGACGATGTATTCTTTCTCGTGCTCGCCCTCGGCGCGAAGGATCTCGTTGACGATATCGCCATCGTTCGTCATCAAGATGAGTCCTTCTGAATCTTTATCGAGGCGACCGATATTGAAGATGCGGAGCGGGTGGTTGACGAGGTCGACCAAGTTGCCTTTAACCTTCTTCTCGGTCGTGCTCGTGATGCCGACCGGCTTATGGACGGCGATATAGACGTTGTTTCGTGCGACACGGGCGACCGAACCGTTGACGAGCACTTCGTCTCCTGGGCTCACTTGGTCCCCGATTTTCGCTTTCTTCCCGTTGATGGTTACCCGTCCTTCTTCGATGAGGCGGTCGGCTTGGCGGCGGGACGCCTTGCCGGATTCACTGATAAATTTGTTGATACGCATAGATCCACGTCCTTTTTTGGCTTCGTCCTCTCACTATAACGCATTTTAGAGGTGCCTGAAAGCGGGAAACGACCGAGTAGAGAGGATGTGGCACGATGGAGCAGGCACGTTTGCTATTGCAAGACGCGATACGATTTCAACAAGAACTCATGACGTCGTCGTTTCAGGCAGAGCTGATTGATGGGGCGTCCCCGGTTCTATGGTACGGGCAACCGACGGAGGAACAATGGCTCACCATCGGGACGAACCCGTCGCGCGGCGAGTTTTTCGAACGGGACGGTAGCGTCAGAAGTGGGGAGTCGCAAAAGTTTTATTGGCGTGACCAATCACTCGATGCCTATCTTCAAGACGAAAGGGCGCAAGAAGCGACGCTTGAACACGCCGCGGCCTATTTTGAGGCCGGACGGGCGACGACGAGTTGGTTCGGCAAGCGGGGTGGGGCGAAACTGGAAGCGTTGCTTGAGGGCATGGGACGCTCGTTCTACGACGGGTCCGCGCTCCATGTCGACTTCTTCAAATATGCGACGTGGCGTCAGATGGGCCGGTTGCGGACGGGACGACAATGGATGGAGCACCCGACGTCACTTGATTTGCTGCAACGGACGATCCGTTATGTGACCCCGTCGCGTCTAATTGTCCTTGGGCGGGACAACTGCGCGTCGTTTGAAGGATTCACTTACAGTGAACGGATCGAGGCGTATCCGAGTGCCCGGTTCGAGCTCGGTTATCATACGACGCTCGGTGTCCCGATGGTCGGACTGCATTTCAAACCGTCCGAAGTGTTCGTCGGTCTCGGGAACGGTCGAGACGTATTCGGACTCCATCACGGTTCGTACGCGAAGCGAGACCATCTGACTCGAATCGGGGCAGCCATCGAGACGAGCGCTCGTCGTTATTTTGCCTGAATGTCAAGCTTTGGCGGATGGACGCGCGTGATGCTGCCCCAAAAGTTGAACTCGTTGAAGTCGATATAACGGACGTCACGTACCCGATTATCAAGCACCTCGAGCAAGATGACGTCGGGAAAGCCAGGTTTGCGGAAGATGATGTACCCGATTCCGGTCACGGAGTGATTTTTATAGAACCCGTTTGCCATATTCAAGATGAAGGGACGGTCGGCCGCGAGTTCGCGCTTGAATGTCGACCATTTCCATAGATACCGCGAGCTGCCGCGCCCGTCATAGCCATAGTGGGCCCACAGTTTCGTGACGATTGTCGCGATGCGGGTCGGGGGTGTACCTTTCTCGTCTTTGAACTGATGGGCGAGGGCGATCTCGCGGGCATCCTGTTGAATCTCGAACACGTCCTCTGGGATTTGGTCATAGCCTTGGTCACGGTAATAACGAAAGACGGCCGTCATCGAAGTGAGCGTACAATTGTTTTTGCCGCCGTTGAACGCTTTTTGCAGGAGCGCTGGAACTCCTTCAATCCGCTTTTCGGTTTTGATCGTCCAATGGCCATGATAGCGGTCGTTCACATAAGCCATAGGGTCGACGATCCCGGCATAGCCTTTTTTCGCGACCTCGAGCTGACCTGCGTAATGATGTTCCATGACGCACCTCCTTTTTCTTTAGTATACAAACAACGCCTCTTCTCAGGAAACTACGAGAAGAGGCGTTGTGTCGTCAAAAGACCAAGTGGGCGATCCCGACGATGATAGGTAACGTGATAAACGTCCGGAGTAAGAAAATGAGGACGAGGTCAAAGAATGAAATCGGCAGTTTCGATCCGAGCAGCAGTCCCCCGACTTCCGACATGAAGATGAGCTGCGTGACCGATACAGTGGCGATGACGAACCGCGTCAGCTCACTTTCGATCCCGCTCCCGAGGACAGCCGGTAAGAACATATCGGCGAACCCGACGACCATCGTCTGAGCAGCCGCTTCGGCTTCAGGAACTTGGAGCAACATGAGAATCGGTTCGAACGGTTTGCCGAGAATCGTGAACAATGACGTATGTTCGGCGATGACGAGCGCAATCGTTCCGACGGCCATGACGACCGGTAAAATACCGAGCCACATGTCGAGCACGTTTTGGAACCCGTCTTTGAACGTGGCGCCGGCGCCTTTACTCGATTTTGATTTGAGCAACGCTTGACGCAGTGCCCAGACACGCATCGGGACGTTCGCCGGCACTGGTTCTTCCGGTTTCAACTCGGTCTTTTCATATGCCGTATCGGGCTTGCGTGACAACGGATAGATGCGTGGCATGATGAGCGCGGCGACGATCCCGGATAGGATGATGGTTCCATAATACTGCGGGAAGTATGCGTCGAGCTTCATATACGACAAGATGACAATCGTGAACGTGATCGAGACGACCGAGAACGTCGTGGCGATAATTGAGGCTTCCCGTTTCGTATAGTAGCCTTCTTCATATTGTCTCGTCGTCAATAAAATCCCGATGGTGGCGTCCCCGACCCAAGATGCGAGCGCGTCGAGCGAGGCCCGACCCGGTAGACGGAATAACGGACGCATCACTTTAATGAGCATCGTGCCGACGAACTCGAGCAATCCGAAGTTCAACAGGAGCGGCAATAAGATTCCGGCGAACAAGAACGTCGCGAACAAAATCGGGATTAAATCATATAACAACAGTCCGCCCGTGAACTCGGACGTGATCGCCTCGGGACCGATGACGAGTAGCGTCATGACACCGGCGATGAAACCGATGACGCGCATCACAAACCAGAACGGTGTGACGTTGAATAACGTGTTCATGTGCGGACGCTCTAAAATGAACGCCGGTTTGACCGCGTACGTGATGAATGAACCGACGACCGAGATGCCCATCATGATGACGGCGAGCGTTGGAACGATGTCACCGATCAAGCCAATCAACCAGTTTGATAAAAAAGCGACCGGGATGGTGTACCCGTCCCCATCCGGAATTGGGACGATGAAGAATAGAATCCCGATGAGTGATGGAATGATGAATTTCATGTAATCTGCTGACGTGAATGTGGGCCCGTCATGACCGGGCCGGTTTGGTGTGTGATTCATTCAATTTACCCCTTTTCCCCGAAATAGTAATCGGTGCCTCACAAGTATGTCCCCAACATACGGTGTGTGAATGGCTTTGAAAGAATTGCTTCTTCTCGTTCATTATAGAGAAGTAGTCGCTAGGCAAGCAATCATCCGTTTTCATTTTCTGGAAAGAACGTGCGACTTACGAGCGAAGTATTCGTATTCTCTGTTTGACTTTAGTATGATGACGGCGAGTCTTACAAAATCGAGATATTCACCATATATATTTTAGGAACGGAGCGATAGAGATGAAATTAAGTGTACTGGATCAAGCACCGGTGACATCCGGTCATACGTCGGAACATGCGCTACAAAGTGCGGTCGAACTTGCCCAGGTAGCAGAAGAGTTAGGTTATTATCGGATGTGGATGGCCGAACATCACGGGGGCATGTCGTTCGCCAGTTCGGCTCCCGAAGTGATCACGGCTTATATCGCCGCCAAAACGGAACGGATTCGACTCGGGTCGGGTGGTGTTATGATGATGCATTACTCTCCCCTCAAGATGGCCGAGGTGTTCAAGACGCTCAGCGCGCTCGCGCCGGGACGCATCGACTTTGGAGTCGGGCGAGCACCGGGCGGGGACGCTAATGCGATTTATGCGATGTCGCAAGGGCAAAAACCGATGATGGACGGTCTTTATGAGAAGCTCGGAACGACGCTTCAACTCATCAATGATGAGGTGCCAGAGGAGCGATGGTATAAGAATACGCCGGCCGCTCCAGCGAGTGTGACGTTGCCAGAGGCGTGGTTGCTTGGGTCGAGTGGAAATAGTGCGGTCCAAGCGGGAAGAATGGGACTCGGCTATTCGTTCGCGCAATTTTTTAATGGGCAATTGAGCACGGATGCGCTCGATGCGTATCGCCATCACTTCACGCCGTCTGCTTTTATGGAAAAGCCCGAAATTAGTGTCACCTATCTCGTCACGACTGCCGAAACGGAAGAAGAAGCTGAGTACTTGGCTGGCCCATCTGATTTGTCGCGCTTATTCTTGATGAAAGGGCAAATTCGTCAGCTAATGACGCCGGAAGCGGCGCGCGACTATCCGCTCACAGAGATTGATCGCATTCATATTGCGAACAACCGCAATATTCATCTCGTCGGCACGCCGAAGCAGATTGCGACGCAACTTCAGGAAGAATCAATCCAGTATGGATTTGAAGAGGCGATGATTTGCAGCATCCAGCATACACAAGAGAGCCGCTTGAACGTCTATCGGTTGCTCGCCAAAGAACTTCTATGACGAAAACGCACCTATTCCTAACGGAAAGGTGCATTTGTCAGTTAGAGGAACAGTTGCATGAGCACGAACAAAGCGACAAGCCCGCCGAGCGAGACGGTAAAGAAAACGGCGACCGAACGTTCGTGATTGCGTAAGATCGTATACACCCCCACGACGAACGCACCGAGTGCGGCGGCGATGGCCAACATCGATACGATAGCCGCCCACGTGTTGTCGAATAACGTGTCGAAGTTGAACGGTTGAGCGGATTGGACGATGAGGGCAGACAGGAGTAAGAGCAAGAACACCGCAAGTAACAAGAGGACCGACCATTTTCCAGGCCGTGTCTGTGGATAGACGTTTCGACTGAGCATGATGGTTCACCTCACTTTTGCGACTTTTACTTATCTATACCCGATTATTGACCGCTCGTTAAAAACGTCTTCCCCTTTTTTTAAATGGTTTCGTGAACAAGACCGGCTAAAACCACTAAACTAGAAGAAACGGAGATTGCCTGGAGGTACAGTATGCAGCAGATGAAGATCGACCCGCATTATTTGTTTGATGTTTTCGTTCATTTATACCGGATGGTGTTTTTGATGGAAGTGACGCCTGAGGGATATCGGTACGCACGCGTCAGTGAACAGGGGAAACTGGCGTCCTCGCTCCCGGACGATGTGAGTGGCTTGTATTTACATGATATGTATGCGGTCGATGTCGCCAACGAGTTAATCGTGCATTATGACGAAGTCGTCGCGACGAAGGCACCGGTCTATTTCATGTCGCAGATGAACATCGAGGCCAATACGGCCCGCTTCGCATCATCGGTCCTCATACCGCTCGAAGATGAGGCGGGTAACGTGCGTTATGTGTTAGGGCTGACGACCGATTTATCGGAAGAGGCAGAGATGAAGCTATTGAGCAGCATCGAGAACATCGATTATTTGACCGGGATGCCGAACTTGATGAAAGTGAAGCTCGAGCTCGAGAAGTTGTTCACGCAACGAGAAGGAGCGGAAGTGACGAGCGTCATGCGGTTGCACATCAACCGGTTTAAAATCATCTTGTCCTTGCAAGGCGTGGAACAATCTCATCGCCTGATTAAAGAGATGACGCGCCATTTATCGGACTTGTTACCGAAAGGCTCGATTATCGGGCGCGTGGACGGAGAAGATTTTATCGCCGTGTTGCCTTACACCTCAATCGAGACGGCGACGATACATGGGGAGCGATTGCTTGCGGCCATTGCAGCGTACACGTACCAAGTGGCCGAGACCGAGTTCGCTTTATCCGGTTGTCTCGGAATCAGCGCGGGGAGCGAGGACGCCGACCGGATCATCATGAATGCGTCAACGGCGCTCCTCGAAGCGAGACAAGCGGGCAAGCAAATCATCAAAGTGTACGAAAAGGACGATTATGTCCAACATTATATCGATGAGATGACGATTGAGATGGAACTCATCAAGGGACTGAAAGCAGATGAACTGAGCGTCGTCTATCAACCGAAAGTTGGCTGTCAGGACGGGATGGTTCATTTTGAGGCGCTCGTGCGGTGGCATAGTGCGGCGCTCGGTAACGTCTCACCGGAAACGTTTATTATGATTGCCGAAACGTCGCTCTTGATTGAAGACATTACCGGGTTCGTTTTCGACCGCGTCTGTCGTGACATGATCGAGCAACCGGACCTGTTTGCAGGGCGACGTGTCGCGGTCAATGTATCCCCGGTGTTGTTTCGGCAAGACTATATCAAACAGTTATTACAGGTGCTCGCGACATACGGGTTGAGACCAGAACAGTTCGAGTTTGAGATCACGGAACATACGCTCATGCAAGAACCGCTCCTTGGCATTCAGACGGTCGACTATTTGAAAACGAAAGGCTTTCGCGTGTTGATTGACGACTTCGGCGTCAGCTACTCTTCCCTCAATTACTTGAAGATGTTTGAGATTGACGGCATTAAAATCGACCGCTCATTCATCAGTCAATTAGATAAAGACAACGGCCTGAAAGAGTATGAAATCGTCAAATTGATTGTCTCACTCGCTAAAAAATTGAATTTAGAGGTCACGGCCGAAGGGGTCGAGACGGAAGCGCAGTACCGGGTGATGGAACAGCTCGGTTGTGATGAGATTCAGGGGTATTTCTTCAGTAGTCCACTCCCGCTAAATGATCTCCAACAGGCGCTCGATGCGCTCGTCTATCAACATGCGGCGCTGCGGCAACTCGAGTTGGCCACGACTTCTCCGTCGACGGTACTTGATGAGCAAGAAGCCGAACGACTGAAGACAATCCTTCGGCTTGAAATTTTGAACACCCCGCGAGAAGAGCGGTATGATCGGATCTCACGGCTTGTCGCCCGGACGTTGGACATGCCGGTCGCACTGATCTCGATTTTGACGACGGATCAACAATGGATCAAATCGTGCCAAGGGGTCGCGCTTGAAAATTCGAGCGTGGAGCGGAAGTGGACGTTGTGCGACCGTGTCGTGACAGGAAAATCGGCGCTCGTCATCGAGGATGTACGGACGGCCGAGGCGATGTCGGACAATCCGTTACTCGAAGGGATTGGTTTTTATGCCGGCGTGCCGCTCTTGACACGAAGCGGCCACGTCATCGGTACGCTATGCGTGACCGACGAACGGTCACGTCGCTTCGATACCGAGGCGCTGCAAACGCTCGAAGATTTCGCCCGATGGGTCATGGCGGAAATCGAATTGACCGAGCAAGCGCGAGCGCAAGCCCGACGGCAACAGACGCTCGAGTCGCTATATGAAGTGACGGCCATTCACGAACCGTTCAGTGATAAATTGAAACGGATTCAGACGGTGCTCCGTGACTGGATTGGATATTCCCACGCACTCGTTTTCTCGACGGAGTCCACCTATCGCGTCTTATCAGAGGATGGGGAAAGCAAACTCGATTGGACGGGAGACGAGTTGCAGCAACTACACGCGTTGACGACGATCGGTCATCAAAAGCTGGGTCGAAACGAATTCGTCATCGATGGAATCGAGTTTGCCTCGATGATCAGCCTGCCACTAGCGAATGAAGGGAAGACGTTCGGATGGGTCGTCTTTTTGGCTGAACAAGGCAGCTTGGACGATGTCGTCGACACGGTGACAATCAACGAGATGACCGATACGATCCTGCTCGTGACCCGCTGGATGGAGAACGAGATTCGACGTGAACGCAAGCATCAAGAAGTGATTGAGCTCATCACCCAAGATGGGCTGACGAAGCTGGCGAACCGGCATTCGCTCATGACCGATTTGAGACAGAAAATGAATCGGAAGCAAACGGTCGCTCTGCTGTTTATCGATTTAGATGACTTTAAACAAGTAAACGATTCCTACGGTCATTTGATCGGGGACGAGGTGCTCATCGAGACGGCGAAACGAATCCGTACGTTCAGCCAAACGGTTTCAGGGAAAGCGTACCGATTTGCGGGCGACGAGTTTTTAATCGTCATCGAAGCGGAGCCGGAAGCGCTCGATCCAACCGTGTTTGGCGAGTTGAATCATGTCATTTCCCAGGAAATGACGGTCGGGAACGGCTTGAGACTTAGTTTATCAGCCAGTGTCGGTGTCGCCTACTCTAGGATGGACCAAGCATCCCTTGATGCGATCATCCATCACTCGGACGCGGCCATGTACGTCGCGAAAAACTGTGGCGGGGACGGATACTACGTGTACGACTCATATCAAGAAAACTGAAAAGGAGACAGACGATGGGGAAGTTGTGGCTGATTGAAGGGTTGCCTGGGAGCGGAAAGACGACATTCGCCGAAACGTTTGTGGCGAGAGGGAGTTCCTACAAATTCTATTCGGAAATCGATGCGTCCCACCCGGTCGATTTGCATGACGTCCATTGGGTCAAAGGGGACATACGGTTCGAGGGAGAGGTCATCGATCAAGATGGAGACGGTCGATTCGTCCGCTATCGGGCTGGAGAGGCCATCTACGGCACGGACGTCTATGAGTTACCGTTCGAGAAACATGTCGACCTCATGATCGGCCGCTGGCATCGGTTCGTGGAACGTGCACAAAGGGATGAGGTAGACTATGTGTTCGAGTGCGCCATTCTTCAAAATCCGTTCACGATCGGCATGGTGTCACAACACGTTCCGAACGAACAGATTGAGCGTTATATTGAGACCGTGGCGGCCCTGATCACTACGCTTGATCCGACGGTTGTGTACTTGGAGACGAACGATGTCCCGGCTGTGTTTCGTAATGTGTATGCGGAACGTCCGCCCGAGTGGCAACAAGGTTTCGTCGACTACTATACGACTCGTGCGTATGGCCGGGCGAACGGATTGGATGGAATCGAAGGAACGATTCGACTTCTGGAAGAACGGCAACAACGTGAATTGAAGGTGTTGAGTCATTTGCCGCTACGAACGATTCGGATCGTCAATGACGAACGGAGAGCGCTCGAAGCGTTCGACAAATTATGGAATAAGGAAGGAGCCGGTCATGCAGACGCTTAAACAATATTCCGACCGCTTTTGGTACATGACCCCTGTCGCGGAGACCGATCGTCCGATTTTAGGAGCCGTTGTCGGTGATACACATACACTCATGATTGATGCAGGGAACTCCGAGGCGCATACGAACTTATTTTTAGACGCCTTGACCGTACAAGGAATCAAGCGCCCAACGCTCGTGGCGTTGACGCATTGGCACTGGGACCATGTTTTTGGATTGTCGGCATTGACCGATACTGTCTCGATTGCAAGCACGGCGACAAAAGCCGGAATCGAGCGACTGCTTCCCTACACGTGGGACGATGAGGCGTTGGCCGAACGGGTCGAGGACGGACGTGAAATCGCGTTTTGCGCGGAGGCGATCCAACTCGAATACGGTGAAGACAGGTCGATGCGTGTCGTCTTACCAACCGTGACGTTCGATGATACAATCACGCTCGACCTTGGCGGGGTCCACGTCCTCTTAAAGCATGTCGGTGGAGACCATGCTGCCGATGCGGTCGTGGCCTATGTGCCGGAGGAAAAAGTACTGTTTTTAGGGGATGCCCTCTATGCGAACTTGTACGCGCCGTCTTGGCGGATGACGCCGGCCCAGACGCTTCGCCTTTTAGAGGTGCTCGACCAGTTCGAGGCCGAGGCGTACGTCTGGTCGCACGGTCAAGTCGTGACCCGTCTCGAGTACGAGAAAGACCGAGACATATTACGGAGTTTGGCCCAAATCACTATCGATTTCCCAGGAAATAAGGAAAAGATAACCGCACAGTACGAACGTTTGACGGGGCGCTCGGTCGACGAGGAAGAACAAGAGCTGATTTCGTTCTTCGTGAACGGCTCGAGTGGGGAAGCGTGATGGAAATCAAACGGATTCACGACGAAGACGAAACGTTTCAACAGTTTTTGAGGAGTCGGTTGCGAACGTTCAATGACGCTCACTCGATGCACCATCGCGAGATCCGCAATGCTGACGTCCCGGTCGTTCAGCTGAAAGTGGAACACGACGGGGACGTGATCGCAGGGTTGTTTGGGAGCGTCTATTGGGGCTGGTTCGACTTGGACCGGTTATGGGTCGCGTCAGAACATGCGGGAACAGGCCTGGGAAGCCGTCTGCTCGAGGAAGGGGAGCGGTTGGCCCGCGAACTCGGGGCGACGCGCGTCAAGTTGACGACGTTCTCGTTTCAAGCGAAGACGTTTTATGAGCGCTTCGGTTATGAGGTGGCGGGCGTCCTATACGACTATCCGCCTGGCTCTGATTACTATATGATGACGAAACGATTGATTGATGCATAAAAAAAGCGGCTCACGCGAGCCGCTTTTTTTAGTACACTTTATCCCCGTTGAAGATTGAGTTTTTCACCATGACGTAATCGACGGTGCGCAATGCATCGAGATTGTCCCCACCCGAGTAAGAGATGGCCGATTGGAGGTCTTGCTCCATCTCGGTCAACGTGTCTTGGAGCGCCCCTTTATGCTCGACGAACACTTTCTTGCCTTCGACGTTTTTCCGTTCCCCTTTTTGGAATTCAGAAGCCGACCCGAAGTATTCTTTGAGCAACTTCCCGTCCTGTTCGAACGTCTCGCCCGGTGACTCGTCGTGGCCGGCGAACAACGAACCGATCATGACCATCGATGCCCCAAAGCGAATCGATTTGGCGATGTCCCCATGTGTCCGGATGCCCCCATCCGCGATAATCGGTTTCGTCGCCGCCTTCGCACACCAACGGAGCGCGGCGAGTTGCCAACCGCCCGTGCCGAAGCCTGTCTTGATTTTCGTGATACAGACTTTGCCCGGTCCGATACCGACCTTCGTCGCATCCGCCCCGGCATGCTCGAGTTCCCGGACTGCTTCCGGGGTCCCGACGTTGCCGGCGATGACGAACGAGCCTGGAAGGTGGTGTTTGATGTGTTGAATCATGCGGATGACCGCGTTCGAATGACCGTGCGCGATATCGATCGTGATGAACTCCGGCGTATGCCCGGATTCGGCCAGCATCTCGACGAAGCGATACTCATCTTCCTTCACACCGACACTGATCGATGCATATAACCCGCGTCCATGCATGTCTTCGATGAACTTGAGCCGCGTCTCTGGATGGAAGCGATGCATGATGTAGAAGTAACCGTTCTCGGCCAGCGATAAGGCGACTTTCTCATCGATGATCGTCTGCATGTTGGCAGGCACGACCGGAAGTCGGAACGTAAAGCCCCCAAGCGTCACGCTCGCATCACATTCAGACCTGCTGTCGACAATACATTTTGCGGGAATCAATTGAATATCTTCATAATCAAATACTTTATCCATGTTGTCACACCCCTATTTACGAACAATTAGATTCGTTGAATGATAAATACTTCGCCCATTCGGTAATGTAACGTAAATTAGAGCATATGTCAAAGGGATATAGCGATAAAAGATAAAAATTCTTGATGATCGTTGATTAATCCTCTTTAATGTTCGTGTTTATGTACTGTCTTCTGTGTTTCACGTGAAAAAAGACCGCTCAGGAGCGGTCTTCAAAAACGACGTATTGGTTTCGCCCACGGGCCTTGGCTTCATATAGTGCCAAATCCGCGTGTTTGAGCAATTGTTTCGTCGGCATTCCTGGTCGATACGGGGCGACCCCGACGCTCGAGGTCGTGACGAACGTATGTCCTTCGATTAACCACGGAAGTTGGAGCGCGGTGACAAGCTTTTCGGCCACCCGTCTCGGCGCATCGGATTCCGTGTAACGGATGAGCACCGAAAATTCGTCGCCGCCAAAGCGAGCGATCACGTCTTGGTTTCGCAGGACATCGGTCAGGCGAGCAGAGAATTGGCGTAGCAGTTCGTCGCCGATGTCATGTCCGAGTGTGTCGTTAATCTGTTTGAAACAGTCGATATCGAGCGAGAGGACGGCGAGAGACTCGTCCTCTTCATCCAATCGCACCAATGTCTCTTCCAAGTAGGCGAGGAAGTAGCGCCGATTCGGCAAGTCGGTCAACGTGTCATGGTAAGCCAGGTGCTTGAGCTGTTTCTCTAACACTTTGCGTTTCATGATCTCCCGCGTGACCGTCAAATAATGGAGCAGCTGGCCGACGTCGTCGTAAATCGCTTGAATCTTCGTCTCGAGCCAAATCCAACGTCCATCCTGGTGCAGGTGACGAAATTCGAGGGTGAGCGGTTCGCTCGACGCTGTCATCGTGTCGAGTTGTCGTCTCGCGGACTCGACGTCATTCGGATGGATGAAGTCGAGCGTATTTTTACCCTCGTAAAGCTCGGGCGCATATCCAAGCACGGTCTTGTGGGACGGCGAAGCGTAGCGCACTTGACCGTCACGCTCGAGGATACAGACGAGGTCGCTCATGTTCTCCGTAATGAGGCGATATTGCGTCTCACTTTGGTGCAGGGCACGCTCCATCTCACGCTTTTCGGTGACGTCGCGCAACAAAGTCATGACGGCAGTCGTGCCTTCGTAATCGATGAGCAGGCTGCCGATGTCCATATGTAGTCTTCGTCCTGTCGGCGTGAGGAGCACGATTTCCGTGTCTTGAACGGGATCACCTTGCCGTAAGGCTTGGAGGCGCGCCTTTGTCGTCTCATGAAATTCCGAGGCGGCAAATTTAAAGATTAATTCGCACTCGATATTCGTCTCTCCGATCGTTTCTAGCGCTAGGGCGTTGGCGTATAGAATGACGCCGTCTTTATGAACGATAATCCCTTCCGGAATCGTCTCGATCAGTTGGCGATAGCGACGCTCGCTCTCTTGGGTCGCACGCTCGGCATTTTTCTCCGGAGTATGGTCAATAATGATGGCGAACAGACCCGTGATTCGGCCTCCGACTTCAATCGGAATATTCAAGATGGCCAAGTCGAGGAGATCCCCGGTCTTTTGAAGCGCCGTGATCCCGTATTTGTGCGGAGTGCCGGACAAGGCAAAGCGGAGACCGTCGTCGACGAGCATTCGTTCTGACTCTGGCAACCATGCTAAAAATGACTCGCCTAACAAATCATCTTCTCCGTAACCCGTGATTTGCGTGGCAGCGGGGTTGATCGATTGGACGCGAAACGCGTCATCGAGGACGAAGATGCCATGCGGCGAGTAGCGCCGGAGCGACTCGTGCTGGTCTTTCAGAATCGACAGTTCGAGTTCACGACGCTTCCGCTCCGTCACTTCCCGGACGACCGAGATGACGTGTGTGCAGACGCCTGCCTCGTCGAAGACCGGGGTCACCTCGGATTCGTAGTAATGAACCGGTAGTTGAATCTCATGTGAGACGGGTTGGACCGAGTAAGAAGGTTCGGCCAGGCGGTAGTCTTCGAAGACGATACTCTTTCGTTCCCGAACAGCCTCCTCGTAATGTCGTGTGACGAGAGCGGCTGTCTCGGGCGGGACCATGTCCTCGACACGTTTCCCGATATCGGCATCTGTCCAGCCGATCGCCTGCTTCCCCGGCTCGTTTACAAATATATAGCGATAAGTTGAACCGTCCACTTCCATGAAGAAGACAAAATCAGAGATTTTGTCGAACGTTCGGAGGAGGACGGAGGAATAGTGTTGGATTGTCTGGTCGGCGTGCATCATGTCCCTCATTTCAATCAAAAACTTTTCGGCGCGTCATTCTCATATTACCGTAAGTGACGATGAAATGTGTGAACATTCTAAAAAAGACAGGACTGTAAAAAGTCCTGTCAGGCAGCTTGTTTCATTTCGGATCGCTCGTGGCGACCGTTCATCAAGTAATAGAGGAACAACGTAAAGGAGACGACGCCGGCAAGCAACAGATAGAGCGTTGAAAAACCGGTCAACGGAATGAGCAAGCCAATAAAATAAGGCCCGAATCCTAGACCCGCGTCCAAGGCGATGAAGAAGGTCGACGTGGCCATGCCCATCCGGTGAGGGGACGCCGCTTTGACGGCGATCGCTTGTGTGCCGGATTGGATATTCCCGAATCCTAATCCGATTAGCGCCCCGGCGAGTAACAGCATGACTGCGTTGTTTGCTTGGCTCAAGACGAGCATGCCGATCGCAAAGAAGGCGATGGCCGGGTACATGACGATGTTGGCCCCTCGCGCGTCCATCAGGCGCCCGGTGATTGGCCGCGAGATCAGGACCGCAATAGAATAGACAAGGAAGAAAATACTCGCCGCTTCCACGAGATCGAGTTCACTCGCATAGAAATTGATATAAGACAACACGCTCGAGTAACTGAGGGCCGCGACGCCAATGATGAGTGCAATTGGCAACGCCTTTGGTTCGACGAAGGCACTCAGTGACAAGCCCCGAACAACTTCCGGATTGTCGGCCTCAGGGACGTTCACGAACAAGGCACTTCCTAGACTGATGAGTCCGACGACGAGACAAGTTAGGAAGATGACCGAGAAGCTCGTGTACTGACTCATCATCAAGCCGACGAACGGGCCGATGGCGGTGGCGAGCGTCGAGCTCATGCTGTAATAGCCGATGCCTTCGCCTTTTCGAGAGCCGGGGATGACCTGGGCGACGATTGTTCCGGTCGCCGTACTCGACAGTCCCATTCCGAGACCGTGAACGAAGCGGGTGAACAGTAAAAAGCCAACGCCGAGGTCGATAAAATAGAGCAAAATTGTCGCCGTGAAGAAGGTGAGACCGATGAGAAGCGTCTTACGCCGTCCAATCGAATCGATCAAGCGTCCGATGAAGAGTCTCCCGACGAGCGTCCCGATAATAAAAATGCCGGTGACAAGCCCGGCCTCGCTCGTCGAAGCCCCATATGTGGAAACGGCATGAACGCCGATGGTTACCATTAGTAAGAAGAAGATAAGCGTCAAGAAGAAGTTGACGAGAGAGATGATGAGAAAATCTTTCGTCCATAGTTTTTGTGCGGTCAGTTGCATCGTCGGCCCGCCTCCTTATCCATTTGATTCTAAATAGTTAACAAACATAACTAAAGGAGTATAACAAAAGGATGGAGGTTTGTCCGAACAGACGCTTGTCACTAGAAAAACCGATGCGCGTTCACGCATCGGTCGGTCGTCAGGCTAGATGACGGCGATACCAGAGGACAAGCGGGACGAGCACGAGGAAGATGACGCCGCCGAGCAGTGACAAGGTCACTCCCGTGGTGGCGCATATGAACGGGCGTCATCGTCATGATGGCGACCATCACGATTTGGCTGAGGATCATGACGAACGCACCGACATAGACACCACGGCGGTCATGCGTCGATTCAAGCGGATGGACTGATGTGTCGATGGTTTCTTGCCGTTTCGCCTCGATGGCACGGGTGACGAGAAGCGGGTCAGGGTTCAAGAATACGAGCAAAATGAGGCCGGCGAAGAGATAGGCTACCCCCGCAAGCAAAAATGGTCCTGATAGTGTCGGCAACCCGAGCCCGTCGGCGACACGTCCCATCGGCTCGACCAAGTTCGGTCCGGCGACAGCCCCGAACGTCGTCGAGACCATCGCGATACTGACCGCGGTCGCTCGCTCCGTCGCATTCGCCAAATCCGTCCCGGCGTAACGGGCTTGGAGGTTTGTCGCTGTCCCCGCCCCGTAGATAAGGAGTGAGATGAACAAGAGGGGTACGCTCTCGAGCGTCGCGGCAATGATGACCCCGACCGCTCCGAGCGCACCGGTCAAGAACCCGGTCGCCAGTCCGAAGCGGCGTCCGACCCGCTGTGACATCAACCCGATCAAAAAGGCGGCGGCGGAACCGAACGTGAACAGTGCCGTCGGAACGCCCGCGTATGCGTCGGTCCCGAGTAAATCACGGGCCAGCAAGGCGCCGACCGTGATCCCGGCGGCGAGGGCGGCCCCTCCAAATATTTGTGAGAGCACGACAGTGACTAACGTTCGTTTGTATAACTGTCGTTGCAGTTCAAGGTTTTCCACATATGTAGCAAACTCTTTTCGCATCCAGTCTTTCCTTCTTTACGCTATATACCCCACCTAGTATATCGTTAGAGAGGAGGGGAAGGGAAGCACGTAAAAAGGATTCGACCCGTCGATTTGGATCGAATCCTTGAACTGTTCACATTAGGCGCGGTCCCAGAACCGTCCTTGCGCGATGCCGTCGATAAACGTATCGAAACCATCGAGACTATGTTGTTTGAACGTGTAGACGCCTGGTTGATCTGTCTTCACCCGGCAGCGGTGGAGCACTTCATCGTGGTGCAAATGTAGCGCGAGTGGCTTGAAGTGTTTATACGTGTTCTCGATGAACTCGAGCACGTCGTCCTCGACCGAGGTCGCTGTGCTGACGAGGAAAGCGGCATCGAACAGGCTCGAATCGACCGTATCATACGTCTCTTTCACTTTAAGGTCGCCGAGCGTATACGACTTCTTCCCGACGAGGCTGTAATTGACCTTGTTGTCAGCGAACACCTGGACCCACACATTCACTTGCGCGGCATCGACGTCTCCGGCAAGGAGGACGGCGACGCTCTTCGTGTCCGGTTTCGCGATTGTATTGGCCATGCTGAGCGCCGGTGAGGTCTTGTCCGAGACGACTTCATTGTTCTCGTCCGGAAGCTCGACGCCTAAGTTGTCAGCGACGACAGAGGCGAGGTGACGGTCGATACGATTCAACAAATCGACGGCGTTCTCTTTGACCATGTCCGACTCACATTTGCCGAGCTCGAAGCTGTAAGCGTCTTGAATGTGCTGCTTTTCGACGTCGGTCATGCTGTTATAGAAGAGCTTCGCTTGCGAATAGAAGTCGAGGAAGCTGTCGCTTCGGCCACGAATCTTGTGCCCGTCGATTTTCTCTTGATAGTGCTCGAACCCACCTTGCTCGGCTGGAACGGGCTCGGGTTGATTGTTGTTGAGCGCATTTTTGTGGTAGCTTGTCTGTCCTTTATGAACTGCCATCTGATGCATCCCGTCGCGCTGGTTGTTATGGAACGGGCAGACCGGTTTGTTGATCGGGAGTTGATGGAAGTTCGGTCCTCCAAGACGTGATAACTGGGTATCGGTGTACGAGAACAGGCGTCCTTGCAGGAGCGGATCGTTTGAGAAGTCGATTCCAGGTACGAGATGGCCAGGGTGGAACGCGACTTGCTCGGTCTCGGCGAAGAAGTTATCGACGTTGCGGTTGAGCATCATCTTGCCGACAAGTTTGACGGGCACGTCTTCTTCCGGCCAAAGTTTCGTCGGATCGAGAATATCGAAGTCGAACTTGAACTCATCTTCTTCCGCGATGATTTGAAGCCCGAGTTCCCATTCCGGGTAATCGCCTTTATCGATTGCTTCATACAAGTCGACACGGTGGAAGTCGGCGTTCTTCCCGAGCGCCTTCTGTGCTTCGTCCCACACTTGCGAATGGACGCCAAGTTTTGGTTTCCAATGGAATTTGACGAAATGTGCCTTGCCTTCCTTGTTGACGAGTCGGAACGTGTGCACGCCGAACCCTTCCATCATGCGCAGGCTGCGCGGGATGCCGCGGTCGCTCATCGCCCACATCACGTGGTGAGCCGCCTCATGGTTTTGACAGACGAAGTCCCAAAACGTGTCGTGGGCACTTCCGCCTTGCGGCACTTCCGTGTGCGGTTCCGGTTTCACAGCATGGACGAGGTCTGGGAATTTGATGGCGTCTTGGATGAAGAAGACGGGCATATTGTTCCCGACAAGGTCATAGTTCCCTTCATCCGTATAGAACTTCGTCGCGAAGCCTCGGACGTCGCGGACGGTGTCCCCAGAACCGCGTGAGCCTTGCACCGTCGAGAAGCGGACGAACACCGGTGTCACTTTCGACGGGTCGTTCAAGAAGTCGGCTTTCGTATAGTCAGCGAGCGACTCGTACACTTGGAACTCCCCGTGGGCCCCGACGCCGCGCGCATGCACGATGCGTTCAGGAATCCGTTCGTGGTCGAAGTGCGTCATCTTCTCACGGAAGTGGAAGTCCTCGATGAGCGTCGGTCCGCGTCGCCCGGCTTTGAGCGAAAACTCATCCTCCGCCATCTTTAGACCTTGATTCGTCGTGAGCCCGGCTTGCTGCTCGTTATCGATCATATGTTGTTTTAATTGCTCTTCCTTCTTGTTCCCCATGTTATTGCCTCCCCTTTAAGTATGCACACGCGCTGTAAGCCACGTTTTGGCCTACTTAACGAGTTTTCCCTAACCGACCGAGAAAAAACCCCCATTTTCCAAATGGAGGTTAGCGTAACATGGATAAGGTTTTCGTCTTGCCGTCCGACAGTTTGTAGCGCACGACGTAGTGGCGCGCCGTCGTCTGGACCGTGGCGGATGTGATTTTCGTCGTCTTTTCACCGATATGAATCAGCGTCAAATACTCGACTTGCTTGCCGCGCTTTGTCGTCACGACTTGATTGCGGCGTTGCCAGTCATAATCTCGGTATGACACGTAACTCGCACCGACGGCGACTTTCGGGGTCGTGCCGACCTCGAGTTGCAACAAGTGGATGGAGCGGTTCTGGTTGTCTTTAAACATGGCATGACGGCTTCCGCTCGAGACCCGGTTCAAACCGGTCCCAAGATGGAACCGCTGGACGAACGAGGCCGTGGTCGGACTCGTGATGTCATCGTACACGAGCACCGTTCCGTCGCGGTCGTAGGCGAGACGACGGGTGTGCGTCATCCCCTGGCCGAGCAGTCCGCTCGTCCCGGCTGCCGTCCACTGTGTCGATGAAGCGCCGACCGAAGTGATTTGACTGCGTCGCAAGTTGCTCGGCGTCAATTTGAAGTTCTGTCCGGCAACATGGACGGTATTATGGGCTGCTGCCTGCATGACGACCTTTCGTTCGGGTCGATTCGTATAGGCGTAACGACCGCTCTCGACGATAAAGTCGCGTCCGTAACCGTAAAGGTCGATCGATAAATCGTCGGCATGTTTATGGATGTTGCTGTGATAGCCGGCCGTCATCATCACTTGGACCGCGTCGTGGAAAGGACCGGCATTACCGCCCCAATGCTGACGGAAGAAGGCGTACTGGTTCGACAACTTGCCGACCCGTGTCGACGGTTGCGCCCCAGATTTTCCTTGTGTCATCGCGTAATACAAGTGTGGATAACGCTCGACATAGGGAATCGCGTCCGGACGGTGAACGATGGACGGGGTGTCGCCGAACATCGGGAGTGTCCCGTTCGGCTTCAACATATACGTCAACACACCAGGCATATCTTTGACGTCTCCCATCCGGCTCGACAAGGCGAACCGGTTAGCGGCGGCCCAGTCGTTGAAACGGGCGAGCGTATCATATAAATAAATCTGATAGAACGGTGAGTGCTCAAGGTGGACCCCGTCCGTGCTCAAGCTATGGCTCAACTGCTGTGTGAGCCGGTTCGTCGCCAGCGAACGCCATGACGACGAACGATAGAAACTTAGGTGCGTCTCCGCGACAGCGGTCAACGCCATGTCTTGGAACATGCCATGGTTATTGTTCGGCTTATAAAAGCTCGGTGTCGCGAGGAGCGTCGCGTGCTCATAGAGCGTCTTGGCAAACAGTTGCGAGAACGCTGGGTCGGTGTTGACCGTGGATGAGCGGAACTCGTTCCAGAAGTTGAGCAGATGGAACGTCCGGATCGCCGTGCCGTGGTCGTGATACGGCCATGGATAGCGTTTGTAGTTCCCAGCCGGATATTGCTTGGTCCAACTCGTCACGATCCGCTTTCCGTAACGGAGATACTCAGTGTTTCCGGTCGCGGCGTATGCTTGCGTCAACTGGTTCAACGTCGTGAAGTAATGGATTTGGAACTTGAACGACTTCGAGTCGACCTCCGGGACGCTGACGTCGAAGCGGTATGTATCGATGTTCGGGACGCGCAGCTGATAGGGCGGGGAGGGGATATACCAGTTCCCTTTCATCGCTGCGTCAGCCCGGATGACAGCGGTCTTGGCTGTCAACTCATCATAGTAGTACGGCGTCTGGCCGCGGGTGAGCGAGCGCATATATTCGTGGGTCAGACGTGCATAGGTCGAACCAGAAAACGTCGTCAAGGACAGGTTTGTCGCCACTAGTTTGACGGCTTTCTTTTTCACGTAATAGATGGTTCTTCCGTCCTGGACTTTATAGTAATAACCGGACGTGCTGAGCGCCTTGAACCGCTTTGCTGTTCGCAACGTCGCTTTCGGCTTGAGCGTCTTGCCGACAAATTGATAAAGCGTTGTGCCGGAAGGGACGCTCACCTCATAAGGGGGTGTCGTCGCGGCCACGGCGGACTGTGGCGTCATAGTAGAACCCATCACGAACAACAGCACCCACAAAATCATCAATCGTTTCATAACGTCTTCCTTTCTTTGGCCGTTCAACCAGTTACGTCTATACAATTAGTATACAATTATATATTTAGCCAAATAAAGGAAAATTCGATGTATTTTTCTGGAGGATTCAGGTTATAAAGCGGCCCACACATTCTGCTTTAATACAATTTGTTGGACAGTTTCCGGATTCAAGTCGTATTTCGTGGAAATGGTGCGGGTCACCTTCGCTTTCAAGTCAGGATCGTCCGACTGTTCCGCTTCATAGACACGATTCCATGCTTGCCAGACACGTGCTTCCTTGTCCGAAAGTTGCGTGCCCCATTCTTTTTCTTTCAACTGCCACCCGAACGTCATGTCTTCATAAGAACCGGCTTTCACCGTATCAGCAAGGCTCCAATCTCCACCAGGCGCAAATACGGCCTCGCCGAGCGGGGATTCTGTACCGATATAGGCTTCGTGGTCATAAAAACGGATGAGGGCAGCTTGGAACGTGTCTTGTACGGCCACCTCGTCGATCACATCCTGGCTGATCGATTGGAGTGTCTCGACGTCGGGTTGGCCGTGGACGATAACGTCATATGCATAGCGGACGGCCTCGTCTTCCTTCACGGCCTGCCTCGCCTCGATCGTATAGCGTCCCTCCTCATGTGTCGCTTCTGTTCGGGTGATCGCGCCATCGCGTTCCTCCTCGATAGACTCATGCGGCCAGACGTAGGCGGTCAAGATCATGGCGGGGATGAAGAGAAGACTGCGCCTTAGACGATACACCCATTTCGGTTTACGTTTCGTTGTCATTTAAATCACTCCAATTCTTATGTATCAAAAAATCCCCTGATGTCAGGGGATTAACGTGTGCGGTCGAGCCGTACGATTCGAGAATCGGGACTGTCGATCCCACGAACCAGCTCACTCAAAATTTTAGAACCTAACATGCTGTACACCGTTCCATTGCCCCCGTATCCGAGTAAATAAAAGAGATTGGGGCGGTCCGGGTGTTCCCCGATAAAGGGCAGTTGGTCGATTGACTCACCGAACAAGGCTACCCAGGCGTATTCAACTGTCAAATCATACATCGGGAACAAAGCCTCGACTTCTTGGCGCAACCGCTCGGCCCGTTTTTGAATGAGCGCCTCGCTATGCGGCGTCTCTGGTTTCTCTTCATCGAGCCCGCCGGCGATGATGCGGCCGTCGACGGTCGTCCGTAAATAAAGGTACGGCCGTTTCGTTTCCCAAATGAGCGCCTGGCCATCCCATTCTTTAAAATCAGGGACGGGATTCGTCGCAATCGCATAAGAACGGTTGAGTTCGATTCGGTGCGTGTCGAGGAGCGGGGCCGGGCGATAGCCGGTCGCGAAGATGACGTGGCCCGCCTTGAACGTTCCTGCTGGAGTCAGCACGAGCCAGTCGTCTCCGTCGGCGACGACTTCCGTAACGTCCGTCTCTTCAAAGATGGGGACGTCCTGTGTCGACAAGTAACGGACGACTTGGCGGCTGAGTGTGAGCGGATTGACCTCGGCGTCCCCGTTCGTGATCAAGGCGGCCGGTTTGTCGAACGGATAGCGTGCGCGTAACGCCTCCCGGTCGAGCCATTCGGCTTGAAGCCCATGTTTCGTCAGCATTTCATACTCCCGTTTCAATTTGGAGACATCTGCCTCACTGCTGGCAAAGCAAAGGCTGTCGCGCCGGATGTAGACGTCTTTGGCATCGACCGTCTCGGCGACCTCGTCGAGCGCATCGACCGCCTCGGCACACAATTTATAGAAGCGGACGGCGTCATCTTCGCCGATTTGCTCGGCGAGTTCATGCAACATGATGTCGTTCGAGTATTGAATGAGCCCGGTATTCGCGGCCGTGCTCCCGGCACCGACTTTCCCTTGGTCGATAACGGCGAAATCGACACCATCCTTGTGAAGGGTATAGGCCGTCAGCGTTCCGGACATGCCGGCGCCGATGACGAGTACGTCGTAGCGTTCTTTTTTGATTGGTTTCTGTAAGACAATCTGTTCCGATTCCGTGATCGGCCAATATAAGTTCCCGTTGTGCATCTCCATGACGTCATCCTCCGATAATCAGCATCTCCTTCTTAATCCCCGAATTTCACGATTGAAAACGCCAAAAACCGCAGACGACGTGTCTGCGGTTTTTAAATCGGATGTGTGTTCGTTACTTCTTGATGACGACCGTGTTAGCGGATGCGCCTTTCGTGTAACTGATTCGTTTCACATTTTCGGCTCCACGAATCTCGGCCAAGTTCGTGCCGTCGACGATGACTTCTTTGACAGTTGCGCCGTCGAAGTCGATGATGGCACCGGCTTCTTTCGGTTTCACTTGAACGACGATGTTTTTAAGCGGGTCACCTGTCAATTCCGTGTAAGCACCACGTACGAAGATACCGTTCTTGAAGTTCGTGCCCTTGCCGATCGTCACGCCGATGAAGTCGTCTTGAAGGACGAGGCGAGCAGCACGGTTATTTTCGACCGTGTAACGTGTCAATTCCACTTCCGGCTCCGGAGTGAGGTCGATTTGAGCGAGCACCGGATCGTGGTCACTTGCGCGACCAGACATTTCCGTGAAGTCCGCGTTGACGTGGATCATATCGATCTCGGTTGTCGCCGCTAAGTGGTTCGACACGAGGATATGGTCGAGCACTTGCGAGTTCCCTTGGTAGACGTACGAGTAACGGTCGACGGCAGGTACTTTTTCGACCATGTTCGTCATCAAGTCGCCTTTGAAGATTTGCATCGCGTCTGAGAACTCGAAGTCGTTAAAGTCACCTAGGGCGACGACGTTCGCGTCCGGGTTGTCCGTCTTCACATCGGCCACGAAATCATGGACGATTTGTGCGATTTGTTTCCGTTGGACTTCGCTGCCAAGAACGACCGGCTGTTTCGAGCCGAAGAAGCCAGTGTCGCCACCTTTCGAGTTCCAGTGGTTGGCGATGACGACGACGTTCTCGCCTTGGAAGTCGAATTGCGCCGCGAGCGGTTTACGTGAGCTGTTGAACGCCGGGTTGAGCGGGTCGATGCGGCCCGGGTTGTGCGTCAACTTGCCGTTCTCATAACCGACAGCTGTCGTCGCGTCACCGGCAGGGATGCCTTCTGTGAGCGAGACACGTTCCGGGTCATACAAGAAGCCGACACGGATGTTGGCGTTCGGTGCACCGCCATCTTTGTTGTTTTCTGGGTCGATGTTGACGTACTTGTACGATTTGCCGCCGATCGAGACGATATTGTCAATCAAGCGTTGATAGCTTTGGTCGGCCGCAGAATCGCCTGTGCCCTCACCGTTGTTGTCTTGAACCTCGGTCACGCCGATGATGTCCGGGCTGTTCAATTCCTCGACGAACGCTTTCGCGAGTTTAAGTGCCTTCTCATCCGATGTTTCCTTCACGTTGTTCGAGAAGTTCTCGAGGTTGTAAGAGGCGATCGTCAATTTGTCCTCTTCGGCTTCGATGAACGTCGTCTCGCGCTTAGCATCGCCTTTGACGAAGGCGGCTTTCATTTCGTCGAGTGAGGCTTGAATCTTGTAGTTTCCGAACGAGTATCCGACGATTCCGACGATTGGGCCGTTGAATCGGTCACCGGTCGCGACATCGAATTCACGCGCTTCCGCGTTTGGTTCGAGACGGAATTGGATCCGTTCTGGGTTGGCGTCATCTTTTTTAAGAAGCACACCACCGTTGAACGTCTCCGTCGGTGTTCCTTCGAGCACGGTCACGAGGTCGCCGTATTGTTGTGGGGAGACAGATTTAAGGTTTCCTGTCTCGACGCGCATCCCTTCAAGGCTCTCCCAGAAGTCGATGGCGTCTTTGTCCGGGTTGAAGACGGCGAGGGCGTCGCTGTCGATGAACTCGGTCGGCAAGTTCGACTCGTCGATTTTCACTGGCGTCGGGAGGGCGACACCGCTCTTGATGACGTCAACACCACCGTTACGTGTATCGATTTGCGTCATCTTCATGTCCGTCTGTTGACGGTCGCTATATCCTTCGATGGCGTACTCGCTGACGAGACCTTTCACGCTGACGAGGTCTCCGACTTGAATGCCGGCGATCGAACGGCCGCCATACAAGATGATTCCTTCTGACGTGCGTGCGTCTTGGTCCGCTTCCATGTCAGGTGTTTGAATGTAGTAATACGTCGTTCCATTCGAGACGAACGAGTACGTGACGATTCCTTCGACACCTTCGACCGTCTGTCCGTTCATCGGCGACGTATGGCTCGCGCCTTGAATGTCGTGGATGCGGATCTTGTCCGTGATTTTATAGTCGAACGTCGTCACGGCGCTGAACGCATCACCTGATTTGACGGCCACTTTGAGCGTCTTCGTTTCTTCAATGCGGACTGGTGATGTATAAAGCGTACCGTTCACTTTCGGGTCCGACCCGTCGAGCGTGTAATAGATGTCAGCGCCCGCTGTCGTCGTCGAGAGTGTCACGTCTTGTGGACCGACGAACGTGCCCGCACCTGGCTTCGCAGTTGCCGGACGGAGTACCGACGCGTCGATGACCGTGTCAGATGCGTCACGCGGGATGATTTGATACGTGTTATCGAACTGTTGCACGATTCCTGTGATTGACGAGTAGTTGACGTCCGTCTGTAAATCGAGAATGCCGCGCTCATCGCGCACGACGAATTCTTTCGTTCCGTCCGTGGCCGTCAAGTTTTGACCACTGCCCGAGAGCGTGACGTTATTGACGGTGACGAGTTCAGACTCGACGTCCTCATTGATCTGTTCGCCAGTGAGAACTTGCGCAGTCGGGACGCTCGCCGCTTGTTTTGAAACGACGACGGCGCTGTTCAATTGAAGCAGTTCACGATACGAACCGATCGCACCCGTGACGACGACTTCATCCCCGACGTTGACGGCGAGTGACGTCGGACGGACCGAGAGGCCGCCTGTCGCATCTTGAATCGAAATCGTGTTGGCCAGTTTCGCCGTGACGACGCCTTTGATCGTGACCGTTTCACCTTCGGCTTTCGTACGGGCGTCACTGATTGAAATCGGAGTGACCGGCGCCGGTGGTTCTACTGTACCGCCATCGCCGTAGTCGACGCCTTGGAACGTGTGGGCTCCGAGGTTCGTGAACGTATCGATTGGTTGTGTGTTCCATTCAGTGGCCGGGTCGAACGCATCGGCGCCGTTCGCATCCCCTGTCGTGACCGTATCTTTTCGAACCAACGACTGGTCAGCCGTGGCGACGCTGGTTCCCCATTTCGTACCCGGATCGAATCCGACTTGACCGAAGACGTCGAGCACCGTGTCGCCTTTTTTCAAGACGAGCGTGTCATCGCCGTTAAAGTTCGTCACACCGCTTGTCGTGTTCGACTTCGCTTTCAAGGCATCGCTCGCGTTGGCGTTGACGATGACATACGTGCCACCTGGCTCGAGTGTACCCGTCAAGTTGAGGGTCGTGCCTGGAGCCGTCCCCCCGTTTGAATACAGTTCAAGTTTATAGGCCGAGAGGTCGATGGCCGCATTCGTTCCATTGAACAGTTCGATCGCTTTATTGTTGCTAGAGCCTTCAACGTATTCCGAAATGAATAAATCTGAAGCGTTCAACGTCTCTGCGTGTACGTTTGCCGCAATCGGCGTCATGCTGCTGACGATGAGTCCAGCCGATAAAGCGAGGCCGGTCATTTGTTTGAATGAACGTGCTTGTGGTTTCCCCATGTGTTAGTCTCCCTTTGATTATGTAGATAGCCGATACGATGTCCCAGTTCGTGTGGTCACTTGCTTGAGCGGATGCCCCCTTTAGGCCAAAACAAAATGATAGCGCTTACATTACTCGACTTGACGTAAGGAAGTTGCGTTCGTACTCCCTCCGTCGATTGACGGATTCCACTATCATTTACCAACTTTTCAACCACATGTTAAACATAACCAAGCAGACGTCAGAACTCAATCCACTTATTGCGAAGTTCATATTACAGTTTGATTACAGACCAGAAGAAAACAAGGCAGAGGTCAATCGGGTTGACGGGACGTCGTCCAACTCTTACAATTCATTAATACAATTAAGTATATCGGTTAACTGTGGATTAAATAAGGAGGAAACGAATGACGACAATTACTTATCCGGTCATCCCAGGAGCGGGCGCGTTTTTTTATGAAGGAAATGAAATAGGAATCTTATTGTGTCACGGCTTTAACGGAACGCCTCAAAGTGTGCGTGATGTCGGGATCGCTTTGATGGAGAAAGGATTCACCGTCTATGCGCCTCGGCTCAAAGGACATGGGACGGACCCGGAAGAATTCCGGCACTCGACGCGCCGCTGTTGGTACGAGTCGATGGAGGCCGGCATCCGTCTCTTACGCGAGCGATGTCGACACGTCATCGTCGTCGGGCAGTCGATGGGCGGAACGTTGGCGATGAAGGCGGCCTTGTCCGGTCATGCCGATGCGATCGTCACCATCAATGCGGCGTTGTCGGTCCCGGGCTATGCCTGTCACGCCACAGATGACGTCTGTCGCTTCATCGATGAAGATGAACCGGACATCTGTGCACCGGGCGTGTATGAGATCGTCTATGACAAAGTCCCGACGTCAGCCATCCGTGAACTGCTCGCGCTCATCGAGGAGGTGCGCCCGATGGTGGCTGAGGTGGCCGTCCCAACGTGCGTCATCCATTCCGCCATCGACAACGTCGTCCCTCCAGAAGATTCGGTATGGCTTTACGAACAAGTACAAGCACCGAAACAACGGGAAGTGCTCGAACGCTCGTACCATGTGGCCACGATGGATTATGATCGCGAGCGGTTGGCCGACATCATCGGTGCGTTTTGTGAACAAGTCGCGACCGTCTCTAAAATGTAGTCCTTGGACTGCATTTTTTTATATCTGATTATTTGCAAACGCTTGCGCAAGTGCTATTGTAGGATTAGATTGAGCCTAAAACAGGTATTGCTGTTCAAGTATATACCTAGAAATCATGACATATAGGAGGCAGGCGGCGTATGGAGTCGATGGTCAGTAGACAACAAGAGAAACAGAAAACGGTCACCCGCACGTGGTGGAAAGAAGCGATTGCGTATCAAATTTACCCACGCAGTTTCAAGGATTCAAATGGGGATGGGATTGGTGATCTCCGTGGTGTCATCGAGAAGCTCGATTATTTAGAAGACCTTGGTATCGATGTGATTTGGCTATGTCCGATGTACAAGTCCCCGAACGATGACAACGGCTATGATATCTCAGACTATGAAGACATCATGGAAGAGTTTGGGACGATGGAAGACTTTGACGCCTTGCTCAAGGCCGTCCATGCACGCGGCATGAAGTTGCTCTTGGACCTCGTCGTCAACCACACGTCCGATGAGCACCCGTGGTTCGTCGAGTCGAAGCGCTCGAAAGACGACCCGAAACGCGACTGGTACATCTGGCGCGACGGGACGGATGGGGGACCCCCGAACAACTGGGCGAGTATCTTTGGTGGTTCGGCTTGGGAATATGATGAAACGACCGAACAATACTATTTGCACGTCTTCTCGAAAAAACAGCCAGACTTGAACTGGGAAAATGAAGAAGTGCGTGGCGCCGTCTATGACATGATCAACTGGTGGCTCGACAAAGGCATCGATGGATTCCGGGTCGACGCGATCAGCCACATCAAGAAGATGCCGACCGAGACGATGTTGCCCTCTCCAGACGGCAAATCGTACGTCACGGCGTTCTCGATGTATTCGAATATCGACGGCATCCACGATTATCTTCAAGAGATGAAACAAGCGACGTTCGCCAATTACGACATCATGACGGTCGGCGAAACGAACGGGATTGAACCGCAAGCGGCCGACCTATGGATGGGGCCGGACAACGGGGCGATGAACATGGCATTCCACTTTGACCACGTCGACATCATGCGCAAGTCACGCCTGGCACCGCTCGATGTCGTCGAATTGAAACGAATCTTTGACAAGTGGCAACAAGGCCTGCTCGAGACGGGATGGAACGCTCTCTATATCGAGAACCACGACATGGTGCGCGCCGTCTCGCTCGTCGGGGATGAGAACCATTACTGGCGCGAAAGCGCGACCGCCCTCGGCATGATGTACTTCTTCATGCACGGGACGCCGTTCATCTATCAAGGTCAGGAAATCGGCATGAAAAACGTGCCGCTCCCTTCGATTCATGACTATGACGATGTGGCGACAAAGAATGAATATTTCGAACGGATTGCCAACGGGATGAGCGAAATCGATTCGATGCAGCACGTATGGGGCACGTCGCGCGACAACGTCCGCACCCCGATTCAATGGGACGCGTCACCGAACGCGGGCTTTTCGACGACGAAGCCGTGGATGCCAATCCACGAAGAATATGAGACGCTTAACGTCGACGCCCAATCGAAGGATGCCCACTCGATTCTATCGTTCTACAAGGCGATGATTCGTCTTCGTCGGGCCGAAGAGACGTTCACGTACGGCAGTTACCGTGATTTGCTGCCGGACCATCTGCAAGTGTTCGCCTATGAACGGAAGTTTGAAGAACAGACATTTTATGTCGTCGTCAACTTGACGGCAAACCCTGCCGAGGCGACGCTTCCTGGTCTCGATAAAGCGACGCTCGTCTTGACGAATGAGATGGACCCTGAGACGATTGAGACAGAAACGTTTATGATGCGGCCGTTCGAAGCAAGGTTGTATCGTTTATAATTGAGAAGGCACCTTCACGTCGAAGGTGTCTTTTTTAGGAGGTGGGATCATGCATCACTTCGAGATTAGAAACGAGGAGACGACATTCCGGTTCGTCATCGCGGAAGCGTCACGAACCACGTTGCGGCTCGTTCACGACCAGGAGCCAGAAACGGTTCGGACAAGTGATTACGTCCAGTTCGCGAATGATTTGACTCGCGTCTATCACGAGTTGAACGGTGCAGCCAGGCTTCAAAATGCATACGGGCGAGACATTTTGACAATCTCATTTGAACGCGGCCGGGTCGAGGTCGAGACGGCGTGGGGGCAAACGAAGCGTCGATTGAGGACCGATCAAAGTTACTTGACGAGAACGGTCAGTCAAATCGGCATCGTGGAATAGATTGTGACAAACGCGGGAAAAGAGCATATGATAGAGGTTGACTATACGGAAAGGGGTGTCGGGTATGGATGGCACGAAACGCGCGGACATTCGCCCAGGGCTCCACGTCCAGATTGTCCTAAAACAAGATCAGCGGAGTGGGAAGTTGACGTCAGGCGTCGTCAAAGACATTTTGACGAAGTCGCCGCGTCACCCGCACGGCATTAAAGTACGCTTAAGCGATGGACAGGTCGGTCGGGTGAAAGTGATCGAAGCTGGAGGTGAATGATATGAGTGAAAAGAAATTAAGTTTTCAAGAGGCGATGAAGCAAAAGCTCGCCGAGAAGAAACAAAACGATACGAAAGTGCCGACAGGACTTCGTGGGACGAAGCAGAAACCGTTGACGAACCAGTTGACGAAGAAGCCGAACAACCAGAAGAAACGGACGGGCATCTAAAAAGCAGCCGCTCAGTGAGCGACTGCCTTTTTTGTTTGTCCACGTTTGTTCAGTCATGTGACGTACCGATGAAATAGCCATTGTTGAAGTGGTCGAGCAGTTGTTGATAATACTTCATCTGTTCGATGTTCTTGCTTGCGAGCGCCGCGTCCGCACCGGCAAGCAACTCACCAACGGTCAACCCGACTTCACTATTGTCTATGGCGTAGACGAGTTCGAGGTCGACCACATCAGCACCGTTTAACAAGACGTTAATTTTTGCCGCCGTCAGTTGCATAATCAATCGTTTCTCTTCGGCCATTCCTTTTTTCGCAGGATCCATGAGCAGGGCTAGTGCTTCACGGTCGTCAATCACGCTATAGGTTTGGCCGTCGATCGTAATGAGCGTTCCATAGGAGAACGTCACTTTGTCGAAGTTGAATGTGTTTTTCCAGAAGCCGATCGTATACACGTCATAGTCGTCCATTGGTGGCGGTGGTGGCGTACATTCTTCCACCGTCAACGTGACGTAGCGGACCCAAGGGGTACCTGATCCCGGATCACCAGGATAAGCCGTCTCGCTAGAGCCGTTCACGACCGTATCCAAGTGAAGGAAGACGTTAAATTGGAATCCGTCCGATTTGAGTGTCGACTCTAACATGCCTAAATAGCCCGCGAGGTCCGCATACGGAATTAGCAAGTGGGTCGGATCGACGTTTGAGTACACTTTAAAGTCGTATCCTCCTGGGTTTCCTCGTTCCAATGAGCCGCTCAATAGACGGAAATCAATCTTGATATTCTCCGGTACATCTTGCAAGACGACTCCGTCATTCAAATCGATGACAATCTTCAGCCCATCGGTCACGAACTCAAAATTAACGGTACCAATCGGGATGTTTTGTCCCGCATAGATTGTCGTGTCCGATGTCGTCGACACACACCATTGTTGACTACTTTCTTCCGCAACGACTCCTTTCATTGGCAAGAGCGACAGTACGAACATGAGCACGAACAAGAGTGACCACCATTTTTGATGCTTCTTCATCTCGTTCCCTTCTTTCCTCCTGATGACTGAACGTGGTGTTATAGAAGGTGCGCACCTATAGTTATTTATTACCCGGTAAGTTTTGGTTCACTCAAGAATCAGGGAAATAATTCAAAGGGAACGAGAATAGTTTCATAACCTTCATAATAAAACCTATTCATAAAGCGAATGGTTTGAAACAAGTTGAATGTAGACATCAAAAATTAGTAGGGAAATAAAGATTTATTATTTCTTAGGTTTAACTTTGTAAGCGCTTTAAATAAAGCTATCACTCACTTTTTATTATATAACATATGAAGTTTGTGTGAACTGACCTATAAAAAAATTATTGCTAATTGTCAGAATATTTGTATAATTCAGAACTAAGACATCATAAAACATTTCAACTTTAGATTCACACAACAGGGAGGAACTTATTCATGGAAGCTGTACAAAACTTGCTGCAAGGAAGCGTCGACTTTTTAAACAACATTTTATGGTCGTACGTGCTCATCGGCGGATTGATCGGGGCCGGGATTTACTTTACGGTCAAAACAAGGTTTATGCAGTTCCGTTACTTAAAAGAGATGTTCCGGGTCGTCACCGAAAAATCAGATGTCACAGACAGTAAGAGCATCAGCTCGGCGAAGTCGTTCTTCATTGGAGCGGCAACACGGATCGGTACAGGGAACTTGGCCGGTGTCACAGTTGCAATCACGCTCGGTGGACCAGGGGCGGTCTTCTGGATGTGGGTTGTCGCTCTCGTCGGTGGAGCGACCGCGATGATCGAGAGTACACTCGCGCAAGTGTATAAAGTAAAAGACGATGTCGCATACCGCGGCGGTCCTGCTTACTACATCGAAAAAGGTTTGAACAACCGTGTCCTCGGTATTGTGTTTGCGGTTTTGATTGCCTTCACATTCGGTCTCATTTTCAACTCAGTCCAATCGAACACAATCGCGGCAGCGTTCGATAACGCCTTCGGTCTTGAAGCCGCTGTTGGTGGAATTGCACTCGTCGTCTTGACTGGACTCGTCATCTTTGGGGGCGTCCAACGTGTCGCCAACTTCTCAGCAATCGTCGTACCGATCATGGCTGTTCTTTACTTGGTGATCGCGCTTTACGTGGTCGTTATGAACATCGCAGAAATACCAGCTGTGCTCGGTATGATCTTCAAGAGCGCATTCGGTATCGAGCAAGCGTTCGGTGGATCGGTCGGTGCAGCCATCATGATGGGTGTTCGTCGTGGTCTCTTCTCGAACGAAGCAGGTATGGGTTCGGCACCAAACGCCGCAGCGACGGCAGAAGTGTCACACCCAGCCAAACAAGGTTTCATGCAAACACTCGGTGTCTTCTTAGACACATTGATCGTCTGTACAGCAACAGCAGCCATCGTCCTTCTCTCTGACAGCTATGCGGCAGGGAATGGCGAAGGGATTGCACTCCTTCAAAACGCATTGTCTGAACAAATCGGTTCATGGGCTCCGGCCTTCATCGCTGTCAGTGTCTTCTTGTTCGCTTTCAGCTCGATCGTCGGTAGTTACTACTACGGTGAGACGAACATCGAGTTCATCAAGAAGAGTAAAGGTGCCGTCTTCGGCTTCCGCCTTCTCACGATGGGCTTCGTCTTCCTTGGATCGGTCGCAAGCCTCGGGTTCGTTTGGAGCCTTGCCGACTTGTTCATGGCCGGGATGACGTTAATCAACTTGGTAGCCATCACGCTTCTCGGCGGCGTTGCCTTCAAAGTCCTTCGTGACTACGAAGAACAGCGTGCCCAAGGTCTCAACCCGCGCTTCTCGGCCCGCAAACTCGGCATCGAAAACACGGAATGCTGGGATGTCGAAGAAGAAGAAGTCGCACAAGGAGCGGTCCAAGCGGCTGCTGCCGACTCATCTAAAGCTTAATTTCATTCAATCAAGCAATAACAGGGGCCCTGCGCATCGGGGCCCCTGTCTTTTTATGCGTTTTGACGGATCGATTCAATATTTTTCTCGGCAGGTTTCGCGTTCAAATGGACGTACGTCCCGGCGACGAACAAGGCGCCTCCGACGATGTTGCCAAGCGTGGCAAACACGAGATTGTTCAACGCCAGCCCGAGGTTGATCGCCTCAGATGGGGCGTAATAGAGCGCGAGCCCGAAGATGCCCATATTGGCAATCGAGTGCTCGAAACCGGCGGCGAAAAAGACGACGACCGGGAGCATCGTGAGCATAATCTTCGCAACGTCATTTTTCGTCTTCAACGGCATAAAGATAGCGATACAGACGAGGATGTTGCACAAAATCCCTTTCAAGAAAATCGAGAGTACGTCTCCGCCCATTTTTTTCGCGGCGACGACCGATAACAGGTGGTCGGCACTGACGTCGCCCATGCTATGGGCACCGATGACGAGCCCGACGAGGATGAGCGCACCGACCAAGTTACCGAGCCAGCTGATGCCCCATACGGCCGTTAAATCGCGCCAGTCGACACGTCCGCGTTTCGCGCCCGTATACAAATACATCGTATTGCTCGTGAACAGCTCTCCGCCCGTCCAAACAATGAAGACGAGGGCAACCGAGAAACTCATCCCCGCGAACAGCATCGTTCCTGGCACATCGATGAACATGTTTCCGACGGAGAAGGCAAAGACGACCCCAATTCCAATCAGAAAACCGGCGACGATGGAGCGGAGTGCGTAGTGACCGAACGCGTGACGCAACAACGTCGCTTTTTTATAGGCGGCTTCTTCCATATACTCGACAGCTTGTTTTTCCATTTGAACACGGCCTCCTTTAGACAACTTAAGTCTAGGAGGTCTACAAAAAGTTTGCAATTGTTTTCACAAACTTTTTTGAAAGCCGTTTCAACTGTTCACATCGTTGCCACGAGTTCGACTTTCATCCGGTCCGGATCTTCAAAGTAAAGCGCGGTGTAGGACGGTCCTCCGGCGTGCGGGAACCGATCGGCGTAGAGCTCGGTGAATCCGTGCTGTGTCAGTTCTTCACGGAAACGTACGAGTTGCTCAATCGACTCGGCGTGGAAGGCGAGATGGTTCAACCCGGTCTTCTTGCGATGGTACGGCGGCTCGAGATAATCGGCCTCGGTTTGGACGAAGACGAGATACGTATCGCCGAAACGATAACTCCTTCCTTCTTCCCATTGTTGGTAGACGGTATAGCCGAGCTCAGTGAGGAGCCAGTCCCACGCCACGAGGCTCTTGTTCAAATCAGAAACGTACAGTTCGACATGATGTAACATCGGTCTCATCCTTCCGTCGGACGTTTCAAATTTGTCCGTTTAGTATAATGGTTATTATATAACGAATGTAGGGGGAACCATATGGACAACACGGGGCTTGTCTCGAACATATTGATTGCGGGGAAGACCGGGGTCGGCAAGAGTGCTTTTTTAAATTATATTTACGGGCGTGATGTGGCCGAGTCACGTGCCGGCAGCCCAGTGACGGAGGAAGGGCTGCATGAATATGAATACTATGACCTTGAGCGAGGCATCTTGTTCCGTTTCTTCGATACATGGGGACTTGAGGCGGACCGATCCGACGAATGGCATGAGGCGGTATTGTCCATCGTCAATCAACGGGAAGGTGCACTCGATATCGCCGATTGGTTCCATACGATCTATTACTTACTGTCCATCAACTCGGGACGCGTCGAGGCGTACGAGTTAGAAGCCATTTTAAAACCGCTCTATGCGAAGCGAAGCAACGTCACGATCATCTTGACGAACTATAACCCGGACAGTGCGATGAACGTCGAGAAGGCGGAGGCGATGGAAGCAGTCCTCATGCGTGAGCTCGGAATTTCACGGGATGCGATGATTCGCGTCAACAGTGTCGAAAAGAAGTTGCTCGGTGGACAAGTCGTGCCGCATATCGGATATGAGGCGGTGTGGCAACGTAATCGGACCAACCTCTGGAAAGACGTCGAACGAAAACTGCCACACAACTTGACGCGTCATTTATTGACCGAGTTAGAGGCGTGGCGCGCCCGAAGCTATCGTTCGGCTGAAACGATTCGCATGATCACCCCGCAAGTGATGATCAGCTGGAAAGCCCGTCAAATCGAAAAAGACTTGGAACAAACACTCGAAGCGGCCGCCGAGACCACAGAGGCCGCGATGGCCCAAGGTGTTCGTCACTACATTCAACTGATGGAGCGTTATCCGCTCGTCGGTGCCCCGCCTGACCTTGTGTTCAAAACACGCCGGGTCGAGCTCGGGTTTGACTATTCATTCAATCGCACCGTTCGGAAGATGGTGCTCGGGATGATTCCGGGCGTCCACTTCATCTATTGGACGTTCAAACGGAGGACGGCGGAGCGAGGTATCAAAAAAGCTGTCGATCAGCAATACGAGTTGGTCAAACAGACGATTGAGCTGGATGTGCGCCGTGGTTTCGAGGAAGAGATGCGACGGCTTGGCCGAACGCTCAATCAATGAGGAGGAACTGACATGGAGAAAAAAGTCCCATTCAATTTGGATACGTACGATTTAAAAGAAGAACTCGACCGGTTGCGCGGAAAAGTAAAAAAACCGAACATCTTGATCGCGGGAGCGACCGGGTCGGGCAAGAGTTCCGTCGTCAACCACGTCTTCGGTCGTGACTTGACGAAAGTCGCCGCCGGCGAGCCGGTAACGCGCGGGATCCATCAGTTCATGAGTGACGACATCGCCATCGTGCTTTATGACAGTGAAGGGTATGAGATTGGGAGTGCCCGGCAACAAGCATATGCTGATGAAGTCATCGGTTTCGTCGAACGGGCCCAGACGAAAGGGGCGGCCGAACAAATTCATCTTGTCTGGTATGCCATCAACGCTTCGATGAAACGGGTCACGCCGCTTGATCGGGCGCTCATCAAACAATTGAACGAAGCGACGTCGGTCGCGGTCTTGTTGACGCAAATCGATCAAGTCGACCTAGATGAACTGACGGCGCTCCGAAATGAGTTAGTGGACGTTGTCCCGGAACAGGCCGTGTTCCAAGTCAGTGTCGCTGAAGAGCTGTTGAATGACCAAGAACTTCGGAACCATCTCGATTGGGAGCGTCTCGTCACCTGGTCTGTCGAACAACTCGACCAATCGCTCCAAGAAGGACTGCTCATGGAGATCCACGCAGAGAGCGAGGCAATGCTCAAGCTGAAACGGAAGAAAGCGAACCGGATCATCTCGGGTTATGTCGCCAGTGCCGGGACGGCGGCGGCGGTCCCGCTCCCATTCGCCGATGCGATCGCGCTCACGCCGATTCAAGTGACGATGAGCGTTCACTTGTTCCGTTATTGGGGTGTGAAAGCGAATGACGATATGTTGAAGACGCTGATTGGGAGCACCATCATCCCTCAAATCGGTCGGGCGCTCTCGAAGACGATTTTATTGAACGTCATGAAGTTCTTCCCAGGGGCAAACGCCGCCGCGAGTGTCATCAATGCGACTGTCGCGTCAGGCATCACCTGGGCGATCGGACTTGCCATCAACGAAGTTGCGTACCGGAACGCGATGGACTCATCGAAAACAATCGAGCAACTGCTTAACAGTGACTTCGGCTCGCTATTCGAGCAGTTCATGGAGCAAAATCCAGTAACGAAAAAGAAACCTTGATTCGACACGTTTGATAAACTGGTCGAGACAAGACAAAGGGGGAGACGGAATGAAGAAACGCATTTACATTACGAGACGGTTACCGGAAGAAGCAGTGGCGCCACTGCGAGACAAGTACGAGGTCCGCATGTGGGAAGAAGAAGCGAAGAGCGTCCCGCGCGACGTCTTGTTGAAAGAAGCGGCGTCAGCGCATGCGCTCTGGACGATGCTCAGTGATACAATCGACCGGGAAGTGATTGAACAGGCCTCGCAACTCGAAGTCATCTCGAACTTGGCGGTTGGCTATAATAATATCGATATTGGAGCGGCCAAGGAACGCGGCATCGTTGTGACGAACACGCCGGACGTGTTGACAGAGACGACGGCCGATCTCGCGTTCGGATTGATGATGATGACGGCACGTCGGCTCGGGGAAGCAGAACGCGATTTACGAGACGGAGAATGGAAATCGTGGACGCCGATGGGTTACGTCGGGATGGACTTGTACCGTGCCAAACTCGGGATCATCGGCATGGGTCGAATCGGGGAAGCGGTCGCACGTCGGGCCCGCGGCTTCGACATGGATGTGTTGTACCATAATCGGACGCGTCGCCATGAATCGGAATCGATGTATGGCTTCGTCTATGCGGAACTCGACGAGTTGCTCGAACAGTCCGACTTCGTCGTCGTCCTCGCGCCGCTCACCGAAGAGACACGTGGGATGTTAGGCGCAGAGCAGTTCGCGAAAATGAAAGAGACAGCGGTCTTCATCAACGTCGCCCGTGGCGAGATTATCGATGAGACGGCGCTCTATGAAGCACTGAAGGAACGGCGGATTTGGGCGGCGGGACTTGATGTGTTCGCTAAAGAACCGGTGGCGATGGACCATCCACTCTTGACGCTCCCGAACGTGACGACGTTGCCGCATATCGGCAGCGCCTCCATCAAGACAAGGCTTGCCATGATGGCGCTCAATCGGGAAGCCATCGTGAACGTGCTCGAAGGAGAAGAGCCGAAAAACCGATTAACGTAAAACAAGGACCTGACCGGGTTGTGGTCAGGTCCTTGTTGCATCTTGGTTAGAAACGGCGGATATTGTCTGGATCTTCGTAATCGTTTCGGAGGGCCCGGTCATCGAGTCCACGCAACTTGTTCTCACGGTCAGTCAACTCGGATTTTTTATCCAATATGTCCTGCTCGGGGTCGACGGCCCGGTTTGGATTGTCGGCCGTCGATTCGTTGAACGGTTTCGAATCGATTTCTACACCATCAGACGTATGGCGATCGTCCCGGTTCGCGTCACGATGTTTCGGGTCATTATATGGCTCCGAATCAATCTCCACACCATCGGACGTGTGATGATCTGAGCGGGTCGAACGAGTCGTGTCAGATTTCGGATCATTATACGGCGTCGAATCGATTTCAAGCCCATCGGCCGTATGGTGGCCTTGGTGACTCGTATCGTGTCTCGAGTCGGTATAAGGTGACGAATCGATCGTCAGCCCTTCATTATGACGACGCTCGAAATCTTCATCCACATAGATTAAAATCTTTCCAGCCTCGACATCGCTGTAGTGGCGCTTCACCTCGTCTTCGCTCAAGCCCATATTGCGAAGTCCGGCATGGACGTCCTCATGTCCGCTCAAGAAAGCCCGTACCTTATCAAACCAGCCGGCGTGGTGTGCTGCTTCGGTATGGACGTCCGTTTGACGACGCAAAATCGAGACGTTATCTTCATGTTTGGCGACGACATAGATGTCTGAGTCTTTATAGCCCTTCGCACGCAACTCCTCGACTTTTCCGAGTGCCGCGTCCTGTGTGTCATACATGCTGATAAACCGTTTCTCACTCATCTTCGTTTCCTCCTTATAATCGCCGGTGGTCTTCTAGACCGGAATGTCCGCGGACGATCGGGTCCTCTTTCGTACCGCGAGGTTCTTCGTCGTGATCATTGAATGGCTTCGCGTCGAAGGCGATGCCATCCGCTTCTTCCCCTTTATCATGGTCGAGTTCACTATCTTTCTTATACATATTTGGATAGCGTTCGTATGAGTGTTTATCGATGTAAAGCAATAATTTGCCGGCATCGATCGACGTATAATACTCTTCAGCCTCCGCATCACTGAGTCCCATGTTCCGCAATTCATCACGAATGCGGTCACTGCCGTGAAGGAACGCTTTCACACGGTCCAGCCAGTTGACATCACGAATCCCCGATTCGGCGTTCACATCGGTATGGTAGCGCAAGGCGGAAATTTCCCCGTCCCGCTTGGCCACGACATGCATGTTTTTCTCTGCTTCCCCAGCTTGTTTGAGTTCATTCACCTTATCCATGACTTCTTGCTCGTTATGGAACAACCCAATAATTTTACGATCCGACATGTTGTGCCTCCTTCGATTTCGTTTCATTTTTAATTGACGTCACGCTATTAGTAATTTCCGTTCTAGCAAAGGTTCAAACAAAAAACGCCATCTCCTAGAGAGAATGGCGTGATCAATAATAAATCATTAACGTCTCATTGCCGAGGTGGCACCGCGTGTTCTTCCAGACGAACTCGATCAATGTCCACATGGCCATGAATCCACTGATTGCTAGCAGAATGAGTGCATACACAGGCGTCAATTGAATCAAGAACGACCATCCGAGCGAGAACAGGATAGGTTGGGTCAATAACACGAAACCGACGTACAGGGCTATGATGAGCAATGCGAAGACAATCCGTCGTCCTAGCGTTTGGAAGTGGTGACGGAAACGGGTCAATAGGCCAAAGATGGCACCGGTCAATAGAACAGGGAGGACGAAGCCGAAATAATCGAGCGGGTAAGGTGTAGCGGGTGCCGTGAACAAGCGCAGACTGAACACATCATCCATTACAAGCAATAAGTTGGCGTAGGCGAATGCCAAAATCATACCGAGTAGCCAACCGAATTGATTCCAGACGCGACGAGATGACTTGATCGCCTCAATTTTCGTATAGGCTAAAAAGGAGACATCACGCATCTCGACATCCTGGAGCTTGACTTGAACTTCGTTGAGCCGCTCAATCGCCCAATCGAATTCCCGATTCGCCTGCGCTTTCTCATGAGGTTTCAATTCATCCGTCGTCTCAATCATCATATGGTAGCGACGTTGGTATTCTTCGTTTGTCGCCGGTTGTTCAATTAAAAATCGAGCATAGTCGTGCGGGTTTTGTTTCGTGAGTCCTTCGAGAGGCTGCCCGTTCTTTTCCGCCTGTTGAATATAGCCGGCTAAACTGTCAAGCAAGCGATCGGCTTGCTGCTTGTCATCTAATAAGTCGTTTAAATGCGTACGGACTTGATCGTAAAACTGTTGAACGACCGGGTCGTTCGATACGTGTGGTTTCAGAAAAATTCCTCTCTTCTTCTTGATAAGTTGTTCATACTGGTGGTTTGTCATTATGGGTCAAGGTCAGCGATTCAAAATCGCCTTGCTCGATACTGCGGATGAGAATCTCACTTCCGCCCATGTTAGTGGCCAAAGGGATGGAATAGACATCACAGAGACGCATCAAGGCACTCACATCAGGTTCGTGCGGTTGAGCCGTCAATGGGTCACGGAAGAAAATAATCATGTCCATCTCACCCCGGGCGACGGCGGCACCGATTTCTTGGTCTCCGCCGAGCGGGCCCGACTGAAAGCAATGGACGGGCAATCCTGTCGCCTCGGCAATGCGCTTACCGGTCGTGCCAGTGGCGAACAGATGATGTTTTTCCAAGACATGAGCGTAGGCTTTCACAAGTACGATTAAATCATCTTTCTTCTTGTCATGGGCAATTAGGGCGATGTTCATCTTACTTCCTCCTCCAAAAGACTTCTTCTTTTAATTCGTATCACATTTGACCTAGAAAGACACGCCTTCTTTCTTTAAGAATGCTTTCTGAAAAAGCTGTTTTCCCATCAAGTCTTTATCGGGAATTTATCGGGAATAGGAAATGGCAAGGTTTAAAGAGATGAAAATGTTGGTATTTATACAAAGAGTCAAATAAATGAAATCATTTCAAAAAGAGATTGGAGGAAGATGTTAAATGAACAATACTACTTATAATTTCAACACGTTCATGTCATGGCTGCCTGAGCTTTTGCTCGCATTGCTTATTCTTGTCGTCGGATTCATTTTGGCGAAAGTTCTAGAAAACGTGACGCGCAAAGCGCTTCGCAAAGCACGCCTTGACGACCGTGTAGGGGTAAAACAAGAAGGTGAACCCGGAAAGCCTGCAAGAGAGGAAAAGCGGTGGACGCCTGAACGGATCATCGCAAAAGTCGTCTTCTTCGGCGTACTGCTTCTCGCATTCTTAATTATCTTTGAATTCTTGAACGTACCAGCTGTCGCTCAACCGTTCAGTCAAATCTATGCCGGCTTCTCTGGCTTGATCACAGGCGTGATTAAAGCAGGTCTCATCCTGCTCGTCGCATGGATTATCGCCACGCTCTTGAAAAAAGGTATTCAAATGGCAGGTCATCGTCTCAACTTGAACAAGTTGATGGAGAAGACGGGCCAAGAGTCGACGAGCGTCAATCAGACGAAATGGGTCGACACGGTCGCCAATATCGTCTTTTACCTTGTCCTATTGTTAGCTCTTCCAGCGGTACTCGATGCGCTTGGGTTACGAGGCATCAGCGGTCCGTTTGAAGACTTGTTGAACAGTTTCCTTGCCTTCATTCCAAAACTTGTCGCTGCAGCCCTTATCTTCGCGATTGGTTATGTCGTTGCGAAAATCGTCCGCGATATTTTGACGAAGTTCTTGGAAGCGGCAGGTCTTAACCGCTTCGCCGAGAAACTTCACTTGGCTGATTACGTGAAAGGGTCAAGTCTCGCGAAAGTGGTCGGTACGATCGTCTTCATCTTAATTATGATCCCGGTCACGATTTCAGCGCTTGAAGCGCTCGATATTCGCGGAATCTCGGATCCAGCCATCTCGATGCTCAACGACGTCTTTTCAATGATTCCAAATATCATCGTGGCCATCGTCTTGATTCTCGCAGGTGTCTTCCTTGCTAAATGGTTGAAAGGCGTCGTTGTGTCTCTCCTTGAGAACTTAGGCGTCAACTCACTCGCTAATAAGATGGGTCTCGGTGGTCGCTCGTCGTCATCGACATCAATCGCACAAGTGATCGGAACAATCGTTCAAATCATCATCATCTTGTTGTTCGTATCGGAAGCACTTCAAGTCGCGAACCTCGACTTTATGGCTTCACTCGCAACAGCAATCTTTGCTTACTTGCCAATGGTCATCGCAGCCATCGTCATCTTGGCGGTCGGTTTCTGGCTCGCGAACATGGCAGAGCGGCTCGTCGGCAGTGTGCTCGTAGATGGAGCTGGCCAACCGAGCGTCCTGCGCCACGTCGCGAAGTACGCGATTCTTGGAATCGCCTTCTTCATGGCCATCAGCCAACTTGGCATTGCGCCATTGATCGTCAATACGGCATTCTTGCTCATCCTCGGTGCAGTTGCGCTCGCCTTCGGCCTTGCCTTCGGTCTCGGCGGACGTGAGACAGCAGCTCGCTACTTGAAGAAAGCTGAGAAGCGAATCGATGAGACAGAAGTGTCAAAAGAAGGTCTCGAGCAAGAGAAAGCCCAAATGAACCAAGAAGCCGAGGCTGCGAAGCGACAGGCGAAACAAGGTATGGAGCAGTCGAAGCGTGAAGCGGATCAAACGAAACAAGAGTTGAAACGTGAAACGAATCGTCCGCAAGCCTCACAATCTGACGTGACGAACGTGGATGGTCCAGAACCGAACCCGTTCCATGAAAACGTCACGCCAGATCAAGACAATCGTTCACTTGATGACAACGAAGGTCCACGTCGTCCGTAACGGTGAAGGACGGGTCCCTAAAAAGGGGCCCGTTTTCGTATTTCTGTAAAAAAGTGTCACTTTTGTCGATATAATAAGAAAGAGGTCGACGAAAAGGCAGGAGTGAGGGGAAGATGTACCAACGATTTCAACACACATTAATCATGAATTACATATGGGGTTCAGGCATCGCCGTGTTCGGTGTCGGGGGGCTGTTCATCTTTCAGACGCTCGATTTATCCAAGACGGAGATGCTCATCCTCTTGGCTATCATGGGGCTGTCCGGGATGATGATGATTGGGCTTGAACTGCTTCTTTATCGACGTCACATCCGGCCGATCCGTCGTGTGTTTCAAACAGAGACACCAACGTATGAGGAGCTTCAACAGGCGTTCGATCAAACGAGTCACTTTCCTACGTTGACGGTGAAACGGATTCTCGGTCCACATTTGTTCGGCTTGTCCGTGCCGGCGATGAGTATGACGGCACTCGCCATCGAACAAGGGTGGATTGACTTGCCGTATCGGTTGATTGGCTTGGCGGCGTTCGGTGCTATTTTAATCGCCATCTTGCATGCGTTGATTGAATTCTTTTTGACCTATCGCTCGGTTGAACCGTTGTTGCTTCAGTTGCAGGAGATGAGCGGAAACTTGTACGGGCGGCCGCTCCAAGCGACGTATCGCTCCATTAGCGTCCGGACGAAACTATTGATCAGCATGCTCGTCATCGGTGTGTTCCCGGTCGCATTGTTCATCCTCGCGTCCGGGGTGCAACTGTCGACTGTCAATCAGGTCGATGCATACTGGCAGTGGGCGGCTGTGATTTTAGTCGTTATCATCGGGGTCGCGACGTTTAGCAGCTTTTTGCTGTATGACAATATCAAACGTCCAATCAGTGCATTAACCGAAGGGGTCGCCGCATTAGATGCCGGACGATTGAATCAGATTGACAATCCTTACTCGGATGAGTTCGCCCAACTCGTCACGGGCTTTAATCAGATGGTCACGAACGTCACGTATCGGGATGCGGAAAACGAGCAACTGTTGAACAGTCTGTTCGTCTTGTTCGCTGCAACACTCGATGCCCGGGATTCGTATACGGCCGGGCATTCCGAGCGAGTCGCCGCCTATTCTGTCGAGTTGGCACAGGCGCTCCAGTTGCCGGCCGGACAAATCGAGCTGCTCCGCAAATCGGCGCTACTCCATGATATCGGGAAGATTGGTATCCGTGACGATGTGTTGTTGAAGGAAGGGAAGCTGACGGATCATGAGTTCGCGCAAATTCAAGAACACCCGACCATCGGAATTCATATTTTGAATCAAATTTCCCTACCGGCTGCGTTACAACCGATATTGGCAGGTGTCCGGTCCCATCATGAACGGATTGATGGGCGCGGATATCCGGATCGGTTGGTCGGAGAGGAGATTCCGCTCTTCGGTCGTATCATGGCAATCGCCGACGCATATGACGCTATGACCTCTGACCGTCCATATCGGGACGGGATGCCAGTCGAGAAGGCTCTATCGATTTTAGAGAGCGGTCGCGGTACACAGTGGGATCCGGCGTTCGTCGATGTATTCATTAGGTTACGACGTCAGGCCATCTCTGCTTAAACAAACAGGTCCGCCCCACAATTTGATATGCTCCCCAATAGGTAGACAGATGAAATAACAAATCTGTTTATCTGATTGGGGAGTGTTTTTTATGGCGAGAAGTCGGCATTCAATCGAACAAAAACTGAGTGCACTACGGATGATGGAAGAAGAAACATATACGTGGAAGGAAATCGAGGAGGCCCATGACGTCTCTGAGCATACCCTCCGGGTGTGGAAAGTGAAATTCGAGACCGGCGGAATCGACGCCTTGAAGGAGTCGAGGACATGGAAGCTGTACACAAAGGAACAGAAAATAGCGGCCGTACGTGACTATCTCGATGGGGTCACCATGGTGGAAGTCCTTTCCAGACATCAAATCAGTAGTCGTTCGGTTCTATATCGGTGGATCAAGAAGTATACTAGTCATAGCGAGTTAACAGATTCGAGAAAAGG